>NZ_JBNGGG010000004.1:0-304205 GCF_049974585.1 Streptomyces sp. UG1
CGGAAGGCGGCGAAGTCGAGCTGCCGCGGGTACGCCGACCACCCGGCGATGATCACCTTCGGCCGGTGCTCCTTGGCGAGGCGCTCGACCTCGGCCATGTCCACCAGACCGGAGTCGTCGACGTGGTACGGGACGACCTTGAACTGCTTGCCGGAGAAGTTCAGCCGCATCCCGTGGGTGAGGTGGCCGCCGTGCGCCAGGTCCAGGCCGAGGATGGTGTCGCCGGGCTGGGCGATGGCGAACAGGGCGGCCTGGTTGGCGGAGGCGCCCGAGTGCGGTTGCACATTCGCGTACTCCGCGCCGAACAGCTCCTTGGCCCGGTCGATGGCGATCTGCTCGGCGACGTCGACGTGCTCACAGCCGCCGTAGTAACGGCGGCCCGGGTAGCCCTCGGCGTACTTGTTGGTGGCGACCGAGCCCTGTGCCTCCATGACCGCGACCGGCGCGAAGTTCTCGGAGGCGATCATCTCCAGGGTCGACTGCTGACGCTCCAGCTCGGCGTCGAGCGCGGCGGCCACGGCCGGATCGAGCTCGTGCAGGGGTGTATTCAGAAGGGACTTGTCGGACATGTCAGTCATCGGGGGTGTGACTCCTCAGCCGGCGGTGTGGGCCACGTACTCGTCGGCGGAGAGCAGGTCGGCCGGCTCCTCCGTGACGCGCACCTTGAACAGCCAGCCACCCTCGAAGGGGGCGGAGTTCACCAGCGCCGGGTCGTTCACCACGTCCTCGTTGATCTCGGTGACCTCGCCGGTGACCGGGGAGTACAGGTCGGACACCGACTTCGTCGACTCCAGCTCGCCGCAGGTCTCACCCGCGGTCACGGTCGAGCCGACCTCGGGGAGCTGGGCGTAGACGACATCGCCGAGCGCGTTCGCCGCGAACTCCGTGATGCCGACCGTCGAGACGCCGTCCTCGGCGGCCGACAGCCACTCGTGCTCCTTGCTGTAGCGAAGCTGCTGGGGGTTGCTCATGGCCTGAATTCTCCTGTACGCGCGGGAGTGGTGGGAAAGGGGGACTGCTCGATATGCATCGATGCATGTGTGACCGGCACGTGTGTGATCGGCACGTGTCTGATCGGCGGGAATGTGCGCGGGGTCACGCACGCACCGCTGTCAGTCTCTTCTTCTGGCGCTACTTCTGCCGCTTGTAGAACGGCAGCGCCACGACCTCGTACGGCTCGTGGCTGCCGCGGATGTCCACACCGACGCCCGCCGTGCCCGGCGCCGAGTGCGCCGCGTCGACGTACGCCATGGCGATCGGCTTGCCCAGGGTGGGCGAGGGCGCCCCGGAGGTGACCTCGCCGATGACCTCGCCGCCGGCGACGACCGGGTACCCGGCGCGCGGGACGCGACGGCCCTCGGCGATCAGGCCGACCAGGACGCGCGGCGGGTTCCGGTCGGCGCGTTCGGCAGCCGCGGCCAGCGCCTCGCGCCCGACGAAGTCGCCCTCCTTGTCGAACTTCACCACCCGGCCGAGCCCGGCGTCGAAGGGGGTGAGGGAGGTCGACAGCTCGTGGCCGTACAGCGGCATGCCCGCTTCCAGCCGCAGCGTGTCCCGGCAGGACAGCCCGCAGGGGACCAGGCCGGCGCCCTCGCCCGCCTTGGTCAGCGCCTGCCACAGCTCCACGGCGTGCTCCGGCTTCACGAACAGCTCGAAGCCGTCCTCGCCGGTGTAGCCCGTGCGGGCGATGAGGGCGGGGACGCCGGCGACGGTGCCGGGCAGGCCGGCGTAGTACTTCAGGCCGTCGAGATCGGCGTCGGTGAGGGACTTCAGGATGCCGGCGGACTCGGGGCCCTGGACGGCGAGCAGCGCGTACGCGTCCCGGTCGTCACGCACCTCGGCGTCGAAGCCGGCGGCACGCTCCACCAGCGCGTCCAGCACCACCTGGGCGTTGGAGGCGTTGGCCACGACCAGGTACTCGGTCCCGGCCAGCCGGTAGACGATCAGGTCGTCCAGGATGCCGCCGTCGGCCTGGCAGATCATGGTGTAGCGGGCGCGGCCGACGCCGACGGAGGCGATGTTGCCGACCAGGGCGAAGTTCAGCAGGGCCGCGGCCTGCGGGCCGGTGACGGTGATCTCGCCCATGTGGGAGAGATCGAAGAGCCCGGCCCTGGTGCGCACGGCGTTGTGCTCGTCGCGCTCGGAGCCGTAGCGCAGGGGCATGTCCCAGCCGGCGAAGTCGGTCATCGTCGCGCCGAGCGAGCGATGCAGGGCATCGAGCGCGGTGTGACGGAGTTCTTCTGTACTGCTCATCGGTCGGTCGTCTCCCAGGGCTGAACGGGACGGGCGAGGTCATTCCTCCCCATCTGTCATCGGAACCTGAGAGGTTCGCCACGACCGCCACCGGGACGATCACGGCTTGCACCTTGGGTGGAGCCACTGCGTACACAGTGACCCGCTTTTCAGATGTGCCTCGCCCGCGCGGTAACGGGGCCTGAGAGATTCAAGGGAGGAACTTGCTCCTTCGGCGTCCCAGCACTGCGGTGCCGGGAACTCTCCCGCGCGGATTCAAACGGCCGGTATGCAGTTGGCGCGGACATCATTGCATGCCTGAGCCGCCCCGCGGCAGGGCATGTCTGTAACCGGCTTGTGGCAGGAAGCGAACGAAAAGACGAGAGATCCTCTATTACCTTCTCTTTACGTTCAGTGGGGATGGGGAGTCTCGACCCCCCCGGAGGAGGACGATGACGGTGAACCGCACCACGGCGTACGCCACGACCTCGGGCATCGCGCTGCCCAAGCAGTCCGCGGCACCCGGTGTCGAAGCACGCGCCCAGTGCCCCGCGCCCGTGGTCCGCGATCTGCGCGAGCGCTCCGGCCACAGCCCGCACGCGCTGCTCTTCGCCCCCGAGGACCTCGTCGTGATCACCGGCCTGCCCGGCAGCGGCAAGTCCACGCTGATGCGGCGGGCGGTGAAGGGCATCCGCATCGACTCCCAGGACACCCGGGACCGCTGGGACGCCCGTTTCTCCGGCCTCCTGCCCTACGCCATCTACCGTCCCCTGGTCCGCCTCGCGCACTACGCCGGGCTGCGCCGCGCGCTGCGCTCCGGCGAGGGCGTCGTCGTGCACGACTGCGGTACGCAGGCCTGGGTGCGCGGCTGGCTGGCCCGCGAGGCCCGCCGCCGCGGCGGCACGCTGCATCTGCTGCTGCTCGACGTGACCCCGGACACGGCCCTGGAGGGCCAGCGCGAGCGCGGCCGGGGAGTCTCGCGCTACGCCTTCCTGCGCCACCGCAGGGCCGCCGGCCACCTGCTGCGTTCGGTCGAGAAGGGCCGCCTGCCCCGGGGCTGCGACTCCGCGGTCCTGCTGGACCGGGAGGCGGCGAACGCCCTGCGCCGGATCGGCTTCACGGGCTGAGCGGCCGAGGTGCGGGTGACCGACCTGCGCGGTGCTGATGGAGCGCACTGCGATGCTGCGGTGCTGTGCGGCGACCGTAGTCCTGGACCGATCGGACACCGGATAGCCTTCTGAGCCACAGACGTGGTTCACAGCAGGCGGTCAGACAGATGGACTTTCCGGCACAGGCACACCTCCATCCGCACGGCGGTTGGCCCGGCAACGAACTGGAGGAAGTGCTCTCGGCCTCCCTCAGCTTCCCCGAGGGAGGCGGCCGGATCCTCGAGGTCCTGGGCCGCAGCTTCGTCTGGGTGCCCCTGCCGGGCGGCGGCGGCCCGCACAGCGGCCCGCTGGACCTGCCGACACTCGAGATCGAGGGCCAGGGGTACGTCCCGGTGTTCAGCTCCGAGGAACAGTTCCGCCAGGTCGTCGGCTCCCACATGTCGTACACCGTCGCCCCGGCCGTGGAGTTCGCCCGCGGCCTGCCCCCGCAGGTGGGCATCGCCCTGAACCCGGACGGTGTGGTCGGCGCCCCCCTGCCGCCTGCGGCGGTCGCCGAGCTGTGCCGGGTGGGCCGTACGCCACTGGACGGCCTCACCTCCGGCGGCCGCGTCAAGCTCTACCAGCCCGACTGGCAGGAGGAGCCGGTCGACTTCCTCGCGGCGGCGTCGGCCGAGTTCGCCGGGACCGGCGTGGTGGCGACGGCACGCCGCTGCCTCGCGGCGATCGAGACGGCCACCCCGGTGATGTTCATAGGCGTGGAACTCTCCCACTGGGAGGGCGATGTGCGAGCGGCCCCCATGGACGCCCTCGCCCGGGCCCTGGGGCGCGCCCCGGTCCAGTGGCCGGTCAACCTGGTCCTGCTGGATGTGGCCCAGGATCCGGTGATCGACTGGATGCGGCAGCACGTGCGCCCCTTCTACCAGCGGGACTTGTGACGTCCCACGACGTGCGGCCCGCAGACCACATCGGGTCCCGAGCTCTCAGCGCTTAAGCTTGTTGCGAAAACGGACTTCGCGAAGGGGCGGTTAAAGGTGAGCGCGAGCGGCACCACCTCGACCGGGCAGGTCGAGCACATGCTGCGCCAGGTGACGCCCGGGCGCTACGACGCCTACGAGGCCCTCCTGCGCGCTCTCGCCACCCCGAGCAACGGCCAGGTCTGGATGCTGCTGTGGCACGGCCAGTCCGGCTCCCCGGACGCCCAGTACGGAAACATGGAGGTCGACGGGTACGGCTACGCGCCGTGCGTCACCTCCGCCCAGGAACTGTCGGCCAGCGGCTGGAACCGCAGTTACGAAGTGGTCGACGGAGTCGACGTGGCCCGCACCCTCTACCCGGACCACTACGGCCTGTGGCTCAACCCGCACGCCCCGGGCGGCGGCGTCGGCATCCCCTGGCTCGATCTGCGCCGCATCGCCACCGGCCTGGACCGCCAGCCTGCCGGGCCGCTGCGGCTGTCGGAACCCGGCATCGAGATCCCGCAGTTCTACGCCCTGCTCGCACAGAACGCCCACCGCACCCCGGCCGTCCGCTCCTTGCGCCGCGCGTGGGTGCAGCCGGCGCTCGGCGCGCCGTATCTCGCGATCGGGCTCGACGTGTACGACACCAGTCCGCAAGCCGTGGACGCGGTGCGCTCGATGATGCTCCAGTCGATCGCCGCGGTCCCGGACGGGCTGCCGGTGTCGACCGTGGCGATGTCCGACGACGACGATCCGGTCGCCATGTGGATGCGGGCCGCCGCCCGTCCGTTCTACGACCGCGAGGCGCACGCGGCTCCCGCTCAGGCTCCGGTCGGCGACTACGGCTACCCACCGGCACAGGGCCGTTACTGATCATTCATGGGCTGATCTGTCGAACGGCCCCCAGCCCGCTTCTCTTAGGTGCAAACAGCCGTCAACTCTCGTTTCCCAGGCGAATCTTCGCGCGTAGATGCGATCGGAAGGTCCCGGTCCGCCCTCATACGCCCCAACTGGCGCGCGTCCGGCCGCCGTTACCTGCTGTTCGGATAACGGAACCTCCCAGCCAGCATCACGGTTGCGCATACTTTCCCTGCTAGCTCTGGCAACAGATCGCCAAAGCATTGAAGACTCCCCGCAAGACATGGACCGGTAGGTCCTGTGTGCGAGTTGGAGCAACCGCTACCGCGGCAGCCAGGGGGGCCGACAACCGTCGGCCGAGAGGGGTCAGACACACCGTGACGGCACCGATCGAGACCACCGGATCGCAGGCCGACGCCCAGCCGGAGGCCGTGCTGGAAGGGGTCGGATCCCGCAAGATCGAGGGCCGGTCACTCGGGCAGATCGCCTGGACCCGCTTCAAGCGGGACAGGGTCGCGGTGGCAGGCGGCATCATTGTCGCGCTGCTCATCCTCCTGGCGGTCCTGTCCCGGCCGCTTCAGGCGCTGTTGGGGCTCGACCCCAACGCCTTCCACCAGGACCTGATCGACCCCAACACCTCGCTGCCCAAGGGTGACTTCGGCGGGATGAGCTGGGATCACCCGCTGGGTGTCGAGCCGAAGTTCGGCCGGGACATCCTCGCGCGCATCCTGGAGGGCTCCTGGGTCTCGCTGGTCGTCGCCTTCGGTGCGACGCTGCTGTCCGTCACCATCGGCACCGTGCTGGGCCTGGTCGCCGGCTACTACGGCGGACGGGTCGACACCATCGTCAGCCGGCTCATGGACACCTTCCTCGCGTTCCCCCTGCTCCTCTTCGCCATCGCCATCTCCGCGACGCTCCAGGGCGGTGCCTTCGGCCTCGAAGGACTGCCCCTGCACATCTCCGTGCTGATCTTCGTCATCGGCTTCTTCAGTTGGCCGTACATGGGGCGCATCGTGCGCGGTCAGACTCTGGCCCTGCGCGAGCGGGAGTTCGTCGACGCCTCTCGGGGGATGGGGGCCGCCGGCCCGTACATCCTCTTCAAGGAACTGCTGCCCAACCTCGTCGCGCCGATCATCGTCTACTCGACGCTGCTCATCCCGACGAACATCATCTTCGAAGCCTCGCTGAGCTTCCTCGGTGTGGGTATCCAGCCGCCCCAGGCGTCCTGGGGAGGGATGCTCAACCAGGCCGTCGACTTCTTCGAGGTCGATCCGCAGTACATGATCGTTCCCGGCCTGGCGATCTTCCTCACGGTGCTGGCCTTCAACCTCCTCGGCGACGGCCTCCGGGACGCACTCGACCCCCGCAGCCGCTGACGTCCGCGGTCGCGGCACCCGCGACCCGACGTCCCACCAAGTGTCCACCTAAGAAGGGGAATCCGACCATCATGCGAAGGTCAGCATTGGCCGCAGTTGCGGTCGCCAGTAGCGCCGGCCTGCTTCTCGCGGGCTGCAGCAAGGCCGACGAAGGCAAAGACACGCCCAAGGGCGCCGGCGCGAACGCCGCGACCAAGGGAGTGGTGAACGAATCCACCCACAAGGGCGGCACGGTCACCTACGCGAGCTCCGACGCTCCCGAGTCCCTGGACCCGGGCAACATGTACTACGCCTACGGCTACAACTTCAGCCGCCTCTACGCGCGTCCTTTGATGACCTTCAAGCCCGGCCCCGGTGAGGCCGGCAACGAACTCGTCCCGGACCTCGCCGAGGGCGCGGGCACGCCCAGCGACGGCGGCAAGACCTGGACGTACAAGATCCGGCAGGGCGTCAAGTACGAGGACGGGACCGCGGTCACCTCCAAGGACGTCAAGTACGCCGTGGAGCGTTCGAACTTCGCCCGTGACGTGCTCTCCCTCGGCCCCAACTACTTCCAGAACCTGCTGGACAACCCGGACGACTACAAGGGCCCGTACAAGGACAAGAGAGAAAAGGGCATCTCGTCCATCGAGACCCCGGACGACCACACGATCGTCTTCCACCTGAACAAGGCGTTCTCCGAGTTCGACTACCTGGTCAGTGCCCCGCAGACGGCCCCCGTGCCGCGGGCCAAGGACACGGGTGTGGACTACACCAAGAAGGTCGTCTCCTCCGGCTCGTACAAGTTCGAAAAGTACGAGGAGGGCAAGCAGATCGTCCTGGTCCGCAACCCCGAGTGGGATGCCAAGACGGACCCGCTGCGCAAGCAGTACCCGGACAAGATCGTGGTGAACCTCAAGGTCAACAAGGCCACGATCGACAAGGACGTGATGTCCGGCGCCACCATGATCGACATCCAGGGAACCGGTGTCGACGCGCAGACCCAGGCGCAGATCCTCAACGACAAGGCCGAGATGGCCAACACGGACAACGCGCTGGGCGGTCGCCTCATCTACACGGCGATCAACACCAAGGTGGCCCCGTTCGACAACGTCGAGTGCCGTAAAGCCGTCGAGTACGCGATCGACAAGACCGCAGTGCAGACCGCGATGGGCGGCCCGCTGCGCGGTGACATCGCCACCACCGTCCTGCCCACCGACGTCACGGGCTACGAGAAGTCAGACCTGTACGCCACCAAGGACAGCAAGGGCGACGTGGCCAAGGCCAAGGAGCACCTGAAGGCCTGTGGCAAGGAGGGCGGCTTCAAGACCTCCATCTCGGCCCGCACCGACCGGCAGGGCGAGGTCGACGCGGCCACCGCGATCGTCGGCGCGCTGAAGAAGGTCGGCATCGACGCGGACATCAAGCAGTACCCGTCCGGCAAGTACTTCTCCGACTACGCGGGCGTGCCCAAGTTCAACCAGAAGAACAATATCGGCCTGATCATGATGCAGTGGGGCGCCGACTGGCCCACCGGCTACGGCTTCCTGCAGCAGATCGCGCACGGCAAGGCCATCAGCCAGTCCGGCAACACCAACCTGTCCGAGCTGGACAACCCCGAGATCAACAAGCTGCTGGACAACGCGATCGGCAACACCGACGAGGCCGCCCGCACCAAGGCGTACACCGAGGTCGACCAGAAGATGATGGAGCAGGCCGTCATCGTTCCGCTGACCTACTTCAAGGTCCTGCTGTACCGCTCGCCGCACGCCACCAACCTGGTGTCGTCGTCCGCCTGGAGCGGTCAGTACGACTACCTCAACGTCGGTACCGCCGAGAAGTAGCCCCGGAAGGCAGGTGAAGGCATTGGCGCCCGCGGGCTTCGTCAGCCGCGGGCGCCGGCGCCGGTCCTCGTGATCTCGTACATCATCCGCCGGACGATCGCGGCACTGGTCCTGCTGCTCGTCGTCACCGCGGTCACCTTCGGCATCTTCTTCATCCTGCCGAAGCTCGCCGGGCAGACCGCCGACCAACTGGCACAGCAGTACATCGGCAAGAACCCCACCCCCGAGGACATCGCGGCGGTCAAGCGCAACCTCGGCCTCGACCAGCCGGTCTACGTCCAGTACTGGGACTTCATCAAGGGGATCGTCTCCGGTGCCACCTATGACCTCGGCCCCAGCACGGTCCGCTGTGACGCCCCCTGCTTCGGCTACTCCTTCAAGGACCACATCGAGGTCTGGCCCCAGTTGACTCAACGGCTGCCGGTCACCCTCTCCCTGGCCGGGGGCGCCGCCGTGCTGTGGCTGGTCGGCGGTATCACGGCCGGCGTCATCTCCGCGCTCAAGCCGGGCTCCATCTTCGACCGGTCCGCCATGGGCGTGGCCCTGGCGGGCGTCTCCCTGCCCATGTTCTTCACCGGGCAGTTGGCGCTGCTGCTGTTCAGCTACAAGCTGGAGATCTTCGGCAGAACGTACGTCCCCTTCACGGAGAACCCTTCCCAGTGGGCCAACACCCTGTTCCTGCCGTGGTGTTCGCTGGCCCTGCTCTATTCGGCCATCTATGCCCGGCTGACCCGCTCCGGCATGCTGGAGACGATGAGCGAGGACTACATCCGAACCGCTCGGGCCAAGGGCCTGCGGGAGCGCAAGGTCGTCGTCCGACACGGTCTGCGGGCCGCGCTGACCCCGCTGGTGACGGTCTTCGGCATGGACATCGGCCTGCTGCTCGGCGGTGCCGTCATCACCGAGACGGTGTTCTCCCTGCACGGCATCGGTGAGTACGCGGTACAGGCGATCACCGCCAACGACCTGCCCCCGATCCTCGGGGTGACCCTGCTCGCGGCGTTCTTCGTCGTCTTCATGAACCTTGTGGTGGACCTGCTGTACGCCACGATCGACCCGCGCGTGAGGCTCTCGTGACCGACCTGACCAAGACCGGGGCCGCCATGGGCGAGCCCGTGCGTGCCGGCGAGCCGCCCCGGGCGTTCCTCGAAGTGCGCGACCTCAAGGTGCACTTCCCGACCGACGACGGCCTGGTCAAGTCCGTGGACGGGCTCTCCTTCCAACTGGACAAGGGCAGCACTCTCGGCATCGTGGGCGAGTCCGGGTCCGGCAAGTCCGTGACCTCGCTGGCCGTCATGGGCCTGCATCGCCTCGGCAACCGCGGCAAGAACGTGCGCATGTCGGGCGAGATCTGGCTCGACGGCAAGGAACTCGTCTCGGCCAGTCCCGACGAGGTGCGCCGGCTGCGCGGCCGTGAGATGGCGATGATCTTCCAGGACCCGCTGTCCGCGATGCACCCGTACTACACGGTCGGCAGCCAGATCGTGGAGGCGTACCGGGTCCACAACAAGGTCGACAAGAAGACCGCCCGCCGCCGTGCCGTCGAACTCCTCGACCGCGTCGGCATCCCCGAGCCGAACAAGCGCGTGGACATGTATCCGCACGAGTTCTCCGGGGGTATGCGGCAGCGCGCCATGATCGCCATGGCGTTGGTGAACAACCCCGAGCTGCTGATCGCGGACGAGCCGACCACCGCGCTCGACGTGACCGTGCAGGCGCAGATCCTCGACCTCATCCGGGACCTGCAGAAGGAGTTCGGCTCCGCGGTCATCATCATCACGCACGACCTCGGCGTGGTCGCCGAGATCGCCGACGACATCCTGGTGATGTACGGCGGCCGCTGCGTGGAGCGCGGACCCGTCGACAAGATCTTCTACGAGCCGTCGCATCCTTACACCTGGGGCCTGCTCGGCTCGATGCCGCGCATCGACCGCGAGCAGACCGACCGGCTCATCCCGGTCAAGGGGCAGCCGCCGAGCCTGATCAACGTCCCCTCGGGCTGCGCGTTCAACCCTCGCTGCCCGTACGCGGACGTCCCCAAGGGCGGGATCACCCGCACCGAGCGCCCCGAACTGCGCGAGGTCGCCAGCAGGCACTTCACCGCCTGCCACCTGTCGCAGGAGGACCGTACCCGGATCTGGACCGAAGAGATTGCGCCGAAGCTGTGAGCGAGACTGAGACCGGGGCCGCGGCCGTGAAAGCCGGGCCGGCCGACGACAAACCGCTGCTCAAGGTCGAGGGCCTGGTCAAGCACTTCCCCATCAAGAAGGGCCTGCTGCAGCGGCAGGTCGGGGCGGTCAAGGCCGTGGACGGCATCGACTTCGAGGTGCGCCGAGGGGAGACCCTCGGCGTCGTGGGCGAGTCCGGCTGCGGCAAGTCGACCATGGGCCGGCTCATCACCAGGCTGCTGGAGCCGTCCGACGGCAAGGTCGAGTTCGACGGCACGGACATCACGCACCTGGGCACGAGCGGTATGCGGCCGTTCCGTCGCGACGTCCAGATGATCTTCCAGGACCCGTACGGCTCCCTGAACCCCCGGCACACCATCGGCTCGATCGTCTCGGCGCCGTTCAAGCTGCAGGGCGTCGAGCCCGAGGGCGGGGTCAAGAAGGAGGTCCAGCGGCTGCTGGAGCTGGTGGGTCTGAACCCCGAACACTACAACCGCTACCCGCACGAGTTCTCCGGCGGCCAGCGCCAGCGCATCGGCATCGCGCGCGCCCTGGCCCTGAAGCCGAAGCTGGTCGTGGCCGACGAGCCGGTGTCCGCGCTTGACGTGTCGATCCAGGCGCAGGTCGTGAACCTGATGGACGACCTCCAGGAGGAGCTCGGCCTCACGTACGTGATCATCGCCCACGACCTGTCCGTCGTACGCCATGTCTCGGACCGCATCGCGGTGATGTACCTCGGCAAGATCGTCGAACTCGCCGACCGCGCCTCGCTGTACAAGGCGCCGATGCACCCGTACACCAAGGCCCTGATGTCGGCGGTGCCGATCCCGGACCCGAGGCGGCGGGCGGCGAAGAGCGAGCGCATCCTGCTGCGCGGCGACGTGCCCTCGCCGATCGCCCCGCCCAGCGGCTGCCGCTTCCACACCCGGTGCTGGAAGGCGACGGAGGTCTGCCGCACGACGGAGCCGCCGCTGACGGAGCTGCGTCCCGGCCAGCGGGTGGCGTGCCACCACCCGGAGAACTTCGAGGACCAGCAGCCGCAGGACACGGTGCTGCTGTCGGCGGCCAAGGAGGCGGCGGAGCTGGTGTCCGACGAGGCGCAGACGGAGTCCGCCTCTTCCGACGAGTCCACTGATAAGTAAACCCCGCTCGGTCCCCTGCCTTGGTTTGTAAGGCAGGGGCCCTGCGCTGGGTGAGAATGTACGGGTGCTCCAGCAACTGTTCAGCCCGTCCGTCCAGCACACGCTCGACCTGATCGGCATCTTCGTCTTCGCGATCTCCGGCGCCCTGCTGGCCGTCCGCAAGAACTTCGACATCTTCGGCATGGCCGTCCTTGCCGAGGTCACCGCCCTGGGCGGCGGGCTGTTCCGGGACGTGGTCATCGGCGCCGTACCGCCGGCCGCCTTCACGGACCTGGGCTACTTCCTCACCCCGCTGCTCGCCGCGGTCCTGGTCTTCTTCCTGCACCCGCACGTGGAGCGCATCCAGACCGGCGTGAACGTCTTCGACGCGGCGGGCCTCGGCCTGTTCTGCGTCGCCGGGACGACGAAGGCGTACGACTACGGACTCGGCCTCACGGCATCCGTCTGCCTCGGCATGGCGACCGCCGTGGGCGGCGGTGTGCTGCGCGACGTCCTGGCCAACGAGGTGCCGTCACTGCTGCGCTGGGACCGCGACCTGTACGCGGCCCCGGCGATCGTCGGCGCCACCATGGTCGCGCTGTGCATCCGCTACGACGCCCTGACCCCGCTCACCAGCGCCCTCGCGGCCGTCACGGCCTTTGCGCTGCGCCTGCTGGCGATACGTTTCCACTGGCGAGCTCCGCGTGCCTGGAACCGGCGGTCGACGGTGCGAGAGGAGTAGTACCCGGCGCCGTACGCACCCGGTGCTCGCTCCCCAGCACCTCGGTCAGCCAGCGGAACGCCGGCACGACCTGCGGCTTCCACAGCGCCATGGTGTGCCCGCCGGCGCTGGTCGGGATGAACACGACGCGCACGGTCGTGGGTGACTTCGCGACCCGCTTGAGGGCCATCGCCGCCTCGTACCCGTCGTTCGGCTGACCGGACAGGTACAGCGCGACGCGCGGCGCGACACGGGCGTCCTTCAGCAGCACGTACGGGTTGTTCGCGGCCCGCAGGGCAGGGGACTTTCCGGCGAGCGACTGGGGTACGGCGACGGGGTCGTTGTAGCCCGACAGGCTGACCGCGGCCCGGTAGCGGTCGGGGTGGGCGACCGCCAGCTTCGCCGCGCAGTGCGCGCCCGCCGAGTAGCCGGCGACCGCCCAGCCGTCCGGCGCCGCCTTGGCCCGGAAGTTGTCCATGACCATCTTCGGCACGTCGATGCTGAGCCAACTGTCGGCGTTGACCTTGCCCGGGATGTTCGCACAGCCGGTGTCCCGGCCGGGCAGCAGCGTGGTGCGCGGCGAGACGATGATGAACGGCTCGATCTGTCCCCGGCGCATCAGCGGCGCCAGTTGCTGGGGCGCGTCCATCGTGCCGTACCAGGCCTTCGACGAGCCCGGATAGCCCGGCAGCACCTCGACGACCGGGAACCTGTGGTTGCGGTAGGCGGGCTCGTGGTACTGCGGCGGCAGCCAGACGTTGACCTCGGCCTGCACCCCGGACACCCGGCCCTTGAGCTCGGTGGTGAGCACCCCGCCCTCCGCGCGCATGCCCGGGCCCTTGCCCGGCTTGAAGGCCTGCCGGACCCTGGGCAGCTTCTCCAGGGCGATCCCACCGGTGCCGCTCGCCCCGAGGTCGGCGGCCTGGTGCACATGGTCGCTGGTGCCGAGCAGGTCGCCCCAGTTGTCGTAGAGCTGGTTGGAGTTGTTGACCAGCGTGAAGACCAGCGCGACGGCCGTGCCCTGGGCGAACAGCACCATCAGCACCCGCGCGGCGGCCCGCACGACCCTGGGCCCGCGCACCCGTGACCAGAGGACGAGCGGCAGCGCCACGGCGACGACGCACAGCACGACGAGCGTGTAGAGGAACGGGCTCCCGGTGAGACTCATGTCCTGATAGAGGGGGAGACCGGGCTTCGGGTTTCGGACGAGCCGGACACTTACCGAAAAGTTGGCCGCGTCTCGAGGAGTCGGCCTGAACTGAAAAGCTACCGCTTAGTAGTTACCTGTTGTACGGTTCATCCATGCCAGAAGCAGCCTCCGCCCCGACGGCCCCGCGGGCCACGATCGGTGACAGCGAGTTCGACCGCGACACCGCGCTCACCCTGCGCGAACCCGGCGTCTACGACATCGACCTCTCCGCCGGCTGGACCATCATCAGCGCCGTCAATGGCGGCTATCTGCTGGCCGTCCTCGGCCGCGCCCTCGCGGACGCCCTGCCGCACCGCGACCCGTTCACGATCTCCGCGCACTACCTGACCGCGTCCCAGCCGGGCCCCGCGGTCGTCCGCACGGACGTCGTCCGCACCGGCCGCACCCTGTCGACCGGCCAGGCCTCGCTCTTGCAGTACGACGACCAGGGCAACGAGATCGAGCGCATCCGCGTCCTCGCCTCCTACGGCGACCTCGACACCCTCCCCGACGACGTCCGTACGGCGGCGAAGCCGCCCGCGATCCCACCGATGGAGCACTGCTTCGGCCCCGAAGACGGCCCGGCGCCGGTCGAAGGCAGCTCGGCGATCGCCGACCGCCTGATGCTCAAGCTCGACCCGTCGACCCTGGGCTGGGCGCTCGGGCAGCCCTCCGGCAAGGGGGAGATGCGGGCGTGGTTCGGTCTCGCGGACGGCCGTGACCCCGACCCGTTCTCACTGCTGCTCGCGGTGGATGCCCTGCCGCCCACCGCCTTCGAGATCGGCATATCCGGCTGGGTCCCGACCGTCGAACTGACCGTGCATGTGCGGTGCCGCCCGGCGCCGGGCCCGCTGCGGGTGTCGATCACCACGCGCAACCTCGCGGGCGGCTTCCTGGAGGAGGACGCGGAGGTCTGGGACAGCGCGGACCGGCTGGTGGCGCAGTCGAGGCAGTTGGCGCGGGTGCGGCTGGGGTGAGCCATGTCACCTCCGGCAACGGCAACTCCGGGCAGCGGCAGTCGTCTTGCCGGCCACCGTCGGGCGCGCCGAGCGCGGAGGCGGCGGCGACCGAGAGCTGACGCAGGACGCCGTACGACAGGGGCGGCACTCCGGAAGGGGGTGCCGCCCCTGTCGTAGTACGACCGCTCAGCCCTTCAGCCAGTGCTCCCGGCCGATGCTGATCAGCCGCATCCGGCGGGTCGCGGCCTGGGCGACGCGTCGCCGCTCCTCCTCCGGGGCCTCCAGGACGTCCAGGAACACCGAGGCCGTGATCAGCATCTGGTCGACGTAGAGGTGGGCGAGCATGAGGAGGTCCTCGTCGTCCCAGCCCGCGGAGAGGGGGTCCTTGGCGAGCGCGTCCTTCACCTCCTCGGCGAAGCGGGCCAGTTGGTCCTGGATCGCCTCCCGCACCGACTGCACCCCGCCGTGCCGCTCCCGGGCGATGAAACGGACGTGGGCCGGATGCGTCTCGACATGCCCGGCGATCAACCCGACGGCGCGCTCTATGCGTTGGTCGCTGTCGCCGGCCGAGGAGACGATCGTGCGGATCATCGGGTGCAGACTGCCCAGCGCCTCCTCGACGAGGGCGACGCCGAGGTCGGCGGTGGAGCGGAAGTGCCGGTAGAACGCGGTGGGGGCGACGCCGACGGCGCGGGTGACCTCGCGCAGACCCAGACTGCTCAGGCTCTGCTCCTCCAGCAGTCCCAACGCCGCGTCCAGCAGCGCCTGTCGGGTCTTCTGTTTCTGGGCCTGCCGAATGCCGAGGGTGTGACTCATGCCATGCAGTTAACAACTGTTCTCTAGAATTGAAAAGCCGTGGGGCGCGCTAGACTTGAGAGTCAGTGAACAACTGTAACTACAACTGTTCACCGAAATGAAACGAGAGAGAACGAGAGAGATCGTCGCGAGAGATCTCGAAGGGGGATCCGACCCATGCTGTTCCTCGTCGCCGCGCTCCTGCTGCTGGGCGTGCTGCTGGGCACCGTGGCCCACGCGCCGCTCGCCTTCACCGCCGTCGCCGCCGGTGTGATCGCCGTATGGCTCGGCGTCTTCGCCGCCCGCGAGCGTCACGCCCGCCGCAACTGACTCCGCCGCCCGGACCGACCCGACTCCTCAGGAGCTGACACCCATGCAACTCACCGCACCGGCCACCGACCGCCCCGGCGCCCGCACCCGCGACGCCGACGGCATGGCCGTGGCGTCCTTCATCCTCGGCCTCATCGGCCTCCTGGTCTTCAACGTCTTCCTCGGCCCGACCGCCATCGTCCTGGCGGCGGTGTCCCTCTGGCGCGGCACCCGGCGCAAGGGCCGGGCGTATCTGGGCATGGGGCTGGGCGTCGCCGACCTGCTGGTCCTGCTGGCGTTCGTGCAGATGGACAACACGCTGTCCTGGAGCTTCTAGGTGTATTGAGCACGGCCCGCAGTACTGCCCCACCTTGGATCGAGGTCGGCCGACACGCCCCCGTAGAATCGTCGCCACCATGGCTTACCTCGACCACGCCGCGACGACCCCCATGCTCCCGGAGGCGGCAGAGGCGCTGACCGCCCGGCTGAGCGTCACCGGCAACGCGTCCTCCCTCCACGCATCCGGCCGCCGAGCCAGGCGCACCGTCGAGGAGGCCCGCGAGACCCTCGCGGAAGCGCTCGGCGCCCGCCCCAGCGAGGTCGTCTTCGCCTCCGGCGGCACCGAGGCCGACAACCTCGCGGTCAAGGGCCTGTACTGGTCCCGCCGCGACGCCTCCCCGGCCGGCACCCGCACCCGCGTCCTGGCCAGCCCCGTCGAACACCACGCCGTCCTCGACGCCGTCCACTGGCTCGCCGAGCACGAGGGCGCGAACGTCGAGTACCTCCCGGTCGACTCCTACGGCCGGGTCCACCCCGACGCCCTGCGCGAGGCCATCGCCCGCAACCCCGACGACGTCGCCCTGGCCACCGTGATGTGGGCCAACAACGAGATCGGCACCGTCATGCCGGTGCGGGAACTGGCCGACGTGGCAAGGGAGTTCGACGTCCCCCTGCACGCCGACGCCGTCCAGGCCTTCGGCCAGGTCCCGGTCGACTTCGCCGCCTCAGGGCTCGCCGCGATGACCGTCTCCGGGCACAAGATCGGCGGCCCGTACGGCATCGGCGCCCTGATCCTCGGCCGCGATCAGACCCCCGTCCCCGTCCTGCACGGCGGCGGCCAGGAGCGCCATGTCCGCTCCGGCACCCTCGACGTCCCCGCCATCGCCTCCTTCGCGGTCGCCGGCCGCCTCGCCGCCGAGCAGCGCGAATGGTTCGCGAACGAGATCGGCGCCCTGCGCGACGCCTTGGTCGAGGCGGTGCGTACGGCGGTCCCGGACGCGATCCTCGGCGGCGACCCGGCACCCGGCGGCCGCCTCCCGGCCAACGCCCACTTCACGTTCCCCGGCTGCGAGGGCGACTCCCTGCTGCTGCTCCTGGACGCCCAGGGCATCGAGTGCTCCACCGGCTCCGCCTGCACCGCGGGCGTCGCCCAGCCCAGCCACGTCCTGCTGGCCACCGGCACCGACCCCGACCTGGCCCGCGGCACCCTGCGCTTCTCCCTCGGCCACACCTCCACGGAGGCCGACGTGGAGGCGGTCGCCAAGGCGATCGGGCCGGTGGTGGAACGGGCGCGGGCGGCCGGGCTCACCTAGCCGGGGCTCACCTGGGGCGGCGCGGGTCGCAGGGCGGCCGGGTCGCTACGCGGGCGCCGTACGCGCCTCCCGCACCAGCTTCATGTACCGGTCCCAGTCCCAGTGCTCCCCGGGATCGGTGTGGTCGGTCCCCGGCACCTCCACATGGCCGATGATGTGCTCGCGGTCGACGGGGATGTCGTAGCGGGCGCATATCCGGGCCGTGAGCCGCGCCGAGGCCTCGTACATCTCGTCCGTGAGGTCCTGCGGACGGTCCACGAAGCCCTCGTGCTCGATGCCGACACTGCGCTCGTTGTAGTCGCGGTTGCCCGCGTGGTACGCCACGTCCAGCTCGCGGATCATCTGAGTGATGCGGCCGTCCTGGCGCACGATGTAGTGCGCGGCCGCCTTGTGACCGGGGTCCTGGAAGGCTTTCACCGCGCTGTCGTGGCTGCCCTGTGTGACATGGATGATCACCATGCCCACGCCGTAGTCGTCGGGCCGGTCCGCCCGTCTCCAGTTCGCGTCCGACGCCGCCACCCAGCGCGCCCCCGCGAAGTCGACCTCGCCCGCCTTGCGCGGCTTCTCCATGCCCGGCACCCGCCACCACAGCCGCGCCAGCTCGTCCCGGGCCAGCACGGCCGAGCCCACGGCGGCCGCCGTCCCGCCGATGAGCAACGCACGACGGCCGACCTTCCGGTCGCCGTCCTTCGGAGCCTTCCGCTGTCCCATGTGATCGTCAACGGATACTCGCGGGCCCTGGTTCCCGCGCCCCCTTACCCTGGAAGGGTTATGACTGACACCGCGCAGCCCTCCCGCCCCCTCCGCGTCCTCGCCGCCATGTCCGGCGGGGTCGACTCCGCCGTGGCCGCCGCCCGCGCCGCCGAGGCGGGGCACGACGTGACCGGCGTCCACCTCGCGCTCTCCGCGAACCCGCAGTCCTTCCGCACGGGCGCACGGGGCTGCTGCACCATCGAGGACTCGCGCGACGCCCGCCGCGCCGCGGACGTCATCGGCATCCCGTTCTACGTGTGGGACCTCGCCGACCGCTTCCGCGAGGACGTCGTCGAGGACTTCATCGCCGAGTACGAGGCCGGCCGCACCCCCAACCCGTGCCTGCGCTGCAACGAGAAGATCAAGTTCGCGGCGCTGCTCGACAAGGCGCTCGCCCTCGGCTTCGACGCGGTCTGCACCGGCCACTACGCCACGGTCGTCCAGAACGAGGACGGCACCCGCGAGCTGCACCGCGCCTCCGACATGGCCAAGGACCAGTCGTACGTCCTCGGCGTCCTCGACGAGAAGCAGCTCGCCCACGCGATGTTCCCGCTCGGCGACACGCTCACGACCAAGGACGAGATCCGCGCGGAGGCCGAGCGCCGCGGCCTCGCGGTCGCCAAGAAGCCCGACTCGCACGACATCTGCTTCATCGCCGACGGCGACACCCAGGGCTTCCTCGCGAACCGCCTCGGCAAGGCCGAGGGCGACATCGTCGACGAGTCCGGCGCCAGGCTCGGCACCCACGAGGGCGCGTACGGCTTCACCATCGGCCAGCGCAAGGGCCTGCGCATCGGCACCCCGGCCGCCGACGGCAAGCCGCGCTACGTCCTCGACATCTCGCCGGTGGACAACACCGTGACGGTCGGCCCGGCGTCCGCCCTGGACGTCAGCGCCCTCACCGCCATCAAGCCCCGCTGGTGCGGCGCCGCCCCGACCGGCCCCGGCACCTACACCGCCCAGCTCCGCGCCCACGGCGGCGAGACCGACGTGAGCGCCGAACTGGTCGACGGCTCCCTGGAGGTCACCTTCACCGAGCCGGTCCGCGGCGTCGCCCCCGGCCAGGCGATCGTCCTGTACGACGGCACGCGGGTGGTGGGCTCGGCGACGATCGCGTCCACGGTGCGCGCGACGCCGTCGACCGTCTGAACTTCGCTCACCGCGCGAAGAACTCGGCCAGCACCGGCCCGAGCACGTCCGGCTCCACCATGTGGGTCTGCCCCTCCAGGATCCGGTACGCCCCGCCCGGCACGGTCTCCGCGACGGCCCGCGCCGCCTCGTGCATCCACGCGGGGCTCGCGCCGCCCGCGACGGCCAGCACCGGGACGGTGATCGACGCCAGCCGGTGCCGGGGCACCAGGCCGTCGCCCATCACGGCGTTGTCGTAGGCCAGGCTCGGCGCGATCGTCTCCATGCCGCGCCACATGGGGGACTGGCGGGCGCCCTGGATCATCTGCTCGGCCATCCCGGCCAGCCGCAGGAACAGCTCGACGGCGTCCCCGCGCCGTCCCTCGTCCAGAGCCTCCGTCAGCCGCTCGGTGTACTCCGCGCGTTCCTTGGCGCCGCCCTCGTTGACGGCGAACGGCACCTCGTACACGGCGACCTGACGCACCGGCAGCCCACTCGCCGCCGCCTCCAGCGCCAGGGCGCCACCCGACGAGATGCCGCACAGCGCCGCCTCCCCGCCGGCCGCCTCGATCAGCGCGGCGAGGTCCTCGACCTCGCGCTCCACCGCGTACGGCGGCGTGTCACGGCTCTCCCCGCGCCCACGCCTGTCGTACACGACGACCTTGAAGCGATCCGCCAGGGGCACGGCCAGCGGCGCCACAGTGCCCCCGGTGGACATCGCCCCACTGACGAGGATCACCGCGGGACCGTCCCCGGAGGTCTCGTAGGCGATGGAGGTGCCGTCTGCCGAATTGGTCTTCTTGTCCATGCCTGTGGAGATTGCCGTACGGCACGGAACTAATCGCTCACGACACTTCGACTTCGTAGAAGCACAGGTGGTTCTTGATCTCGGCCACGTCCGGTTCGGGGTCCGGATACGACCAGACGAGGTCCGCCGCGTCCGGCAGCGACCAGTAGGAGGCCGTTCCCTTGAAGGGGCAGTACGTGTGCGTGTCGGAGGGCGTCAGCAGGTCCAGCCGTACGTCCTCGGCGGGGAGGTAGTACCGCACGGGACAGCCGGTCTCGCGCAGGACGAGGGGCCGGTCGCTCTCCGCCAGGACCTGACCGCCGTGAACGGCCCGTACGCGTCGCGTGCCCTGCTCGATCGTGATCGTGTGTCCGTCAGCCATACCGTTCCTAGCGTTGTTGGCCGCTGTTGGCCGAATGAACACATTCCGGGCCAGGTGTGAGGCATCTGGCACGGGGTGCACCCCGAACGGTCCTGGGTGCGGGGAACAGCACGAGCTGGTCACCGTGGTCCAGCCGGGTCTTACGGCCCCGATGGGGCGTGCCCGTTGTCCTGGGTGGGCTCGTGGTCCCGCGCGGCCTGGGGCCGGGTCCGGTCTGGCCGGTAGCTCTCCGCGCAACGATCCTCTGGTCGTTGGCGGTCACACCTGGCCGACGCCGGATCCGGTGACCCAGGCCGCGCCGTCCGATGGCCACGGCGTCGGCGTGGTGCCGCGTCACCGTGGTCGTGGTCTGCTTGTTCTGCCGCTGGAGGGGCTGCTGCCAGTGGGCGGCTCCCCAGCGTGAGGTGTAGGCCGGGTCTACGGCGATGACGACCAGCCCTTGGTGGTAGGCCATGCCGCGCAGTCGTTCGCGGAAGCGGGAGGTGGGGATGCCGGAGACGGTACGGCGGAAGGTCTTGCCGCGCCGTCCGTGTCCCATGGTCTCGCGGCCGGTGGCGCGGGCGTCTCTGAAGCCGAGGTTCTCGATCACGATGCCGGCGCAGCCGTGTTCGTGGGCGAGGGAGGTCAGGGCGGTGATCGCGGCCCGCAGCCGGCCGTCCCTCGTGGGGGTGGGGCCCGTCAGGTCCATGGGGATGGTGACGGGGTGGCCGACGGGGTTGCCGTGCGGGTCCAGAACGCAGGCGGCGAGATGGTCCGCGTTGAGGTCGACGGCGAGCAGCCGCGCACCGGCCGCCCGGATCTCTTCCGGCGAGGGCGGCACGGTCGTGTCCGTGCCCCACGAGGCGTCGAGGTACCAGCGGCCGCGGGCCGGGTCGTGCGCGATGTCGTAACGCACCGCCCGGTTCGCCATCGCGCGGTCCAGCCACTCCTGCCGCAGGTGGGAGAAGGCAACCGTGCACGAGAGCCGGTAGCGGCCCCGTGGCGCGTTCGCCAGGTGCTGCAGTGGCCCGGGCAGCACGATCGTCACGCTGCCGTTGGAGGGGTCGACGCAGATCGTGTAGTTGCCGTGCGGGGCGCCGCACTCGCCGTCGGCGGTCAGGAACAGGCGCGCCGCCTCCCAGCGTTGCCGCCACTCGGGCAGGGTGAGGCCGGCTTCGGTGAGGTGGTGGCGTGTGTGCAGCAGGCGCCGTCCGCCCGCCACAACGGCCGGGCGGCCTTCGGTGATGCGCTGCTCCACCACCGCCAGGCGCTGCGTGAGTGCCTGGCGGCGGCGCTGCTTCTGGAAGCGTTCGTTCTGGTCTGCGTAGCCGCGCGCCGTGCCCTTGCGTTGCCCGCACGGGACGGCGAGGCGACGGGCGATCTTGCCGATGGCGCGGCGCAGTCCGGCGCGCTCGTCGTACAGGCAGCGCATGCTGAGCTGGTACTGGTCCTCGCTGGCGCGGGTCATGGCACCCGCCCAGCGCGACGACGACACCGCCGTCAGCTGCCTCTTCCGCTCGGCGCGCCGGTTGTCCTTCACCGGCACCGAGCCGATCGCGACGCGCTCGGCGAGATCCGCCCGCTGATGACGGCCGAGGTGCAGGCCGACCAGGGTGAGGACCTCCTCGTCCGCGGTGTCGACACGGAGCCGGTCCCGGATCCGAGCACCCGAGGGCGCGGCCACGGTGAACGGAGGCGCGATCGTACGCAACGCACGCTTCCTTGCACGCTGACGTGCCACCGCCCCTCCCCCCTTCCCGGGTCACCGCGAACTGGGTTGCCATCACCGATCATGCGTTCCCGGCACACGCAAGATCCCGGTAACCGGCCCCGTTCACCCGGACGAGGGACGCGTTGGCCAGCCATGGCCAGCAACCGACTCAGCAGTTGCCGACCGAAAAGCACTCACGGGCGCCGGGTTCTTCCCGCGTACGGTGGCTCCATGCGAATCTGCGTCTTCCTCTCCGCCGCCGACCTCGACGACCGATACACGCGCCCCGCGCGCGAGTTCGCGAAACTGCTGGGCAAGGGCGGGCACACGCTCGTGTGGGGCGGTTCGGACGTCGGGCTGATGAAAGTGGTCGCCGACGGGGTCCAGGACGCCGGCGGGCGGCTGTGCGGGGTCTCCGTGGACTTCCTCGCGGCGAAGGCCCGTCAGGGCGCCGACGAGATGGTCATCGCCAGGGATCTCGCCGAGCGCAAGAAGCTGCTGCTGGAGAAGGCCGACGCGGTCGTGATCATGGTCGGCGGCACGGGCACGCTCGACGAGGCGACGGAGATCCTGGAGCTGAAGAAGCACGGCCACACGGACAAGCCGGTGGTCCTGCTGAACACCGCGGGCTTCTACGACGGCCTCAAGCAGCAGTTCCGCCGCATGGAGGAGGAGGGCTTCCTGCCCCGTCCGCTGACCGACCTGGTGTTCTTCGCGGAGGAGCCGGTGGGGGCCCTGGCCTACCTGGAGGAGAGCCGCGGCCTGGAGTGATGCGAGCATGGCGGGCATGGCTACTCATGTGATCACCGGGGCCGGCTCCGGCATCGGCGCGGCCGTCGCCCGCCGTCTGCACGCGCGCGGGGACGATCTCGTCCTCCACGCGCGCGACGCGGGGCGCGCGAAGGAACTGGCGGCGGAGTTCCCCGGCGCCAGGACACTGGTCGGAGACCTGGCCGACCCGGACAAGCTGTCCTGGGCCTTCTCCCACCAGTCGCTTCCGGACCGGGTGGACTCCCTGCTCCATATCGCCGGGGTCGTGGACCTGGGCCCGGTGGGCGACCTGACCCCGAAGTCCTGGCGTCACCAGCTCAACGTCAACCTGATCGCCCCCGCGGAGCTGACCCGCCACTTCCTCCCCCAGCTCCGCGCCACCCGAGGCCACGTCGTCTTCGTCAACTCGGGCGCCGGCCTCAACGCGCACGCCGACTGGTCCGCCTACGCCGCCTCCAAGCACGGCCTCAAGGCCCTGGCCGACTCCCTGCGCCACGAGGAGCACGGCAACGGCATCCGCGTCACCTCGGTCTACCCCGGTCGCACGGCCAGCCCCATGCAGGCCAAGGTCCACCAGCAGGAGGGCAAGGAGTACGACCCCTCCAAGTGGATCGACCCCGAGTCGGTGGCGACGACGATCCTGATGGCCCTGGACCTGCCGCGGGACGCGGAGGTGAACGACCTGACGGTGCGGCCGGGGAGGTGACGGCACTGTCGAGGCGCCGGTCGGGATATATCAGCCCGTCCGGCGTTTGAGGACGAGGCCCGTTCAGGGCCGAAGCGGGGGTCTGGGGGCGGCAGCCCCCAGGGATGGGACGGGTAGGGGCGGCGGGGGCGAAAACATAGGCTGCACACGTGAACGCAGACATTCGTTTCGGCCCGGCCACCGGCATCGGCTCGATGCCCGGCGCCGACGCCCGCGAGGCCGCCAAGACCGTCACCGGGTCCTTCGAGGACTTCCCGTTCCTCGCAGAACTCCCAGCACGCGGCCCCGGCGCGGACATGATCGGCCGGACCGCCGGGATGCTCGTCGAGCTGTACGCGCGCGTGGAGCCCAGCGGGTGGCGGATCGGGGACCGGCCGGGGCGGGACACCAGGCGGGCCAGGTCCTGGCTGGGGGAGGACCTCGACGCGCTGGAGGAGTTCACCCAGGGATACGAGGGCCTGCTGAAGGTCCAGGCCGTGGGCCCATGGACCCTGGCCACCGCCCTGGAGCTGAAGAACGGCGAGGCAGCCCTCTCCGACCCCGGCGCCTGCCGAGACCTCGCCGCCTCCCTCGCCGAAGGCCTGCGCCAGCACCTCGCGGAGGTCCACCGCCGAGTCCCCGGCGCCCGACTCGTCCTCCAACTCGACGAGCCCTCCCTCATCGCCGTACTGCGCGGCCAGGTCAAGACCGCCAGTGGCTACCGCACCCACCGCGCGGTGGACCGGCAGATCGTCGAGGCCACCCTCCGCGACGTCGTCGGGGTTCACGGCGACGGGCCCGTCGTGGTCCACTCGTGCGCACCGGACGTCCCGTTCGCCCTGCTGCGCCGGGCGGGCGCGGCGGCGGTCTCGTTCGACTTCTCTCTCCTCACCGAACGTGACGACGACGCGATCGGCGAGGCGGTGGAAGGAGGCACCCGGCTCTTCGCCGGTGTCGTCCCGGGCACGGACGGCCCATTGTCAGACCCTGCCGGTAGCGTCATGGGTGTCAGGACGCTGTGGCGCAGGCTGGGGCTGTCACCGGGGCTTCTCGCGGAGGCGGTCACTCTGACGCCGTCGTGCGGACTCGCGGGGGCCTCTCCCGAGTACGCGCGCAAGGCTCTCGCCCACTGCGTCCGGGCGGCGAGATCCCTCGCGGACAACCCAGAGTAACGGGAGGACAACACGGTGGCCGGCGACAAGCAAGCGGAGACGACGGTGCCCGCCGAGGCACGGGAGAAGCACGCGCAGCTCGCTGAGCAGATCGAGGAGCACCGCTTCCGGTACTACGTGAAGGACGCTCCGGTCATCAGCGACGCGGAGTTCGACAAGCTGCTGCGCTCGCTGGAGGCGCTGGAGGAGGAGTACCCGGAGCTGCGCACTCCGGACTCGCCGACCCAGAAGGTCGCGGGTGCGTACGAGACGGAGTTCACGGCGGTCCAGCACCGCGAGCGCATGCTCTCGCTCGACAACGCCTTCGACGACCTGGAGCTCGCCGCCTGGGCGGAGCGCGTCCACAAGGACGTCGGCACCTCCGCGCACCACTTCCTGTGCGAGCTCAAGGTCGACGGCCTCGCCGTCAACCTCACCTACGAGCACGGCCGCCTCACCCGCGCGGCGACCCGAGGCGACGGTCGAACCGGCGAGGACATCACCCCCAATGTCCGTACCATCACGGACATTCCGGACCGGCTGGGCGGCGACCGCATCCCGGATCTGGTGGAGATCCGGGGTGAGGTCTACTTCCCGATGGAGAAGTTCCAGGAGCTCAACGCCCGTCTGGTCGAGGCCGGCGACAAGCCCTTCGCCAACCCGCGCAACGCGGCGGCCGGTTCACTGCGCCAGAAGGACCCGCGCGTCACCGCCACCCGGCCCCTGCACATGGTGGTCCACGGCATCGGCGCCCTCGAGGGCTTCGACGGCATGACCCGCCTCTCCCAGGCGTACGACCTGCTGAAGACCTGGGGCCTGCCCACTGCCCGGCACAACAAGGTGGTCGACGGCCTGGACGGCGTACGGGAGTTCATCGCCCACTTCGGCGAGAACCGGCACTCCGTGGAGCACGAGATCGACGGAGTCGTCGTCAAGCTCGACGAGATCCCGCTCCAGGGCCGCCTCGGCTCCACCTCCCGCGCCCCGCGCTGGGCCATCGCGTACAAGTACGCGCCGGAGGAGGTCAACACCAAGCTCGTCAACATCCGCGTGGGCGTCGGCCGCACCGGCCGGGTGACGCCGTACGCCCAGGTCGAGCCGGTCACGGTCGCGGGCTCGGAGGTCGAGTTCGCCACCCTGCACAACCAGGACGTCGTCAAGGCCAAGGGCGTCCTCATCGGCGACACGGTGGTGCTGCGCAAGGCCGGCGACGTCATCCCGGAGATCCTCGGTCCCGTCGTCGACCTGCGCGACGGCAGCGAGCGCGAGTTCGTGATGCCGGCCGAGTGCCCGGAGTGCGGTACGGCGCTCAGGCCCATGAAGGAGGGCGACGTCGATCTGCGCTGCCCGAACGCCCGCACCTGCCCGGCCCAGTTGCGTGAGCGCCTGTTCTACCTCGCGGGCCGCAAGGCGCTGGACATCGAGCACTTCGGCTATGTCGCCGCCGCCGCGCTCACCAAGCCGCTGGAGCCGGCCGATCCGCCGCTGGTCGACGAGGGCGACCTGTTCGACCTGACGCCCGAGCAGCTCCTGCCCATCAAGGCGTACGTCCTCGACCAGGACAGCGGCCTGCCCAAGCGGGACCCGAAGACCGGCGAGGAGAAGATCGCCACGGTCTTCGCCAACCAGCAGGGCGAGCTGAAGAAGAACGCGGTCGCGATGCTGGAGTTCATCGCCGCCGCCAAGGAGCGCCCGCTGGCCCGCGTCCTGACCGGACTGTCGATCCGTCACGTCGGCCCGGTCGCCGCGGAGGCGCTGGCCCGTGAGTTCCGCTCCATCGACCGTATCGAGCAGGCGAGCGAGGAGGAGCTGGCGAACACCGAGGGCGTCGGCTCGATCATCGCCGCCTCGCTCAAGGAGTGGTTCGCCGAGGAGTGGCACCAGGAGATCCTCCGCAAGTGGAAGGCGGCCGGCGTCCGCATGGAGGAGGAGGGCTCCGGTCAGGACGAGGGGCCGCGTCCGCTGGAGGGGCTCACGGTGGTGGTGACCGGCACACTGGAGCACTTCACGCGCGACGGCGCCAAGGACGCGCTCCAGAGCCGCGGGGCGAAGGTGACCGGTTCCGTTTCGAAGAAGACATCTTTTGTTGTCGTAGGTGACAGCCCTGGGTCCAAATATGACAAGGCCATGCAGCTCAAGGTGCCTGTTCTGAACGAGGATGGCTTCAATGTCCTGTTGGAACAGGGTCCCGAAGCGGCGGCCGAAGTTGCCCTCCCCGTGGCGGAGTAGCGGTTGAAGGCCACCCGATCTGCGCATACCAGATGCATACGGGTGGCTGGGGCGCATTCGGGCAACCGTCGACGACCGCTGCCCGTGGAAGCCTTCTGCGGCCTACTGTTGAGATGTGCGCCTGCCGTGCCCCGCTGCGGTTGGGGCATCCCCTTGCTCTTGAAGAGCTGTGAAGAGCGAGGGGAAGGGCTTTCCAACGCGGTGCCGTTGAAGGTCGTTGTCGGGCATCGGGCCGCGTGGCGTGGGCACCGCCGGCTGTGAGAGGGACGGGAATGGAACCGACCGAGAGCGCCGCCCCGCACTCACGGCTGCGCCGGATGGCCGGTGCGTGGCGGGGGTGGACGGCGCGGGCAGCGGTGCGTCCGGGTGCGGACGGCGGCGCCGGGCGCGCCACCTCAGAGCGCACCGCGGTGGACGGCCGCCCCACCGCGCCGCTCGGCGCCGACCGCACCGCCGGGCTGCACCACCCCGACCACGAACGGCACCTGTCCTGGCCCGCGCTGCCCGCGGCGGTCGTCGCGGCGGCCGGGTTCGTCCTCGGCGCCGGGTTCTACCGGGCGTTCACCGACAACCACGCCCTCTTCCCGTCCGGCACGGTCGGCTGGTCGCTGGCCGTGCTGACCGGCGTCATCGTCGGCCACCTGGTCGCGCTCGGCCGCGCCCGCTGGTGGGGCGGCACCGGCTCCGGCGCCGCCCTCACCCTCGCCGTGCTGATGCTGTACGGCTGGGTGTCCGCCGGCATGGTCAGCCTCACCGTCGTCGTCCTGGTCGGCATCGCCCGCCGGGGCCGCTGGCGCCAGGGCGTGCTGCACGGCGCGGTGGACATCCTCGGCATCGCGGCGGGGGCCCTCGTGCTGGCCGCCTTCGGACGGGTGCCGACCGTCGAGAACCCCTGGAACCCGGACACCTGGACCCTCTACACCGCCCCCGGCGTGGTGCTCGTCGCCGCCGCCTATCTCGCGGTCACCCGGGTCCTGCTGTGGTACCTGCACGCCCCGCGCGGCGGACTGCCCACCGTCGAGCGCACCGCCCTGGTCAGACACGGACTGGTCGCGGTCGCGCTGCTGGGCATCGCGCCGCTGGTGTGCGTCGTCGCCATCGCCAAGCCCCTTCTGCTGCCGCTGTTCTCGATCCCCCTCATTGCGCTGGACTCCACCCTGTGGATAGCCCGGGCCCGGGCGGAGGAGCAGTTGCGTGATCCACTGACCGGGCTGCCCAACCGGCAGTGGCTGCTGGAGCGCATCTGGACCGCGCTCGACGACGCCGAGCGCATCGACGCCCGGTCCGCCCTGATGCTGATCGACCTCGACCGGTTCCGGTCGGTCAATGACACGCTCGGCCATCTGGCCGGTGACCGGCTGCTGTTGCAGATAGCGGACCGGCTGCGCCTGGCCCTGCCGCGCGGAGCGGAGGCCGCGCGGCTCGGCGGCGACGAGTTCGCCGTCTTACTGCCGGTCGCCGACTCCACGACGTCCGCGACCCGGGTCGCCCGCGGCCTCGTCACCGCCCTCAGCTCCCCACTCGACCTCGACGGCCTCACCCTGGTCCTGGAGGCCAGTGCGGGCGTCGCCGTCTTCCCGGACCACGCCCTGGACGCCGAGGGGCTGCTGCGGCGCGCGGACGTGGCGATGTACCAGGCGAAGCGGGACCGTACGGGCGTGGAGGTCTACGAGTCCAAGCGCGACTCGAACACCCCGGACCGGCTGGGCCTGCTGGGCGATCTGCGCCGCGCCCTCGACGCGCACGAGGTCGAGCTGCACTACCAGCCGAAGGTCCGCTTCGACGGACAGGTCTCGGGCCTCGAGGCCCTGGTGCGTTGGGTGCACCCGGAACGCGGGAAGGTGCCGCCGGACGAGTTCATAGCGATCGCCGAGTCCTCGGGGCTGATGCCGCATCTGACGGAGTACGTGCTGGAGACGGCGCTCGGGCAGGTGGCCCGGTGGCGCTCCCAGGGGCTGTATGTGCCGGTCGCGGTCAACGTCTCCCCGCGCGATGTCCACACCCCCGGCTTCGCGGGCTCCGTCGCCGCCCGGCTCGCCCGGCACGGCGTCCCGGCGGGAGCGCTCCAGCTCGAGATAACGGAACACGTCCTGCTGGAGGACCCGCAGCGGGCCGCGGACACGCTGGCCGGGCTGACCGGGCACGGCGTGAAGATGTCCCTGGACGACTTCGGGACGGGCTACTCCTCGCTGGTCCACCTCAGACGGCTGCCGGTGAGCGAGCTGAAGATCGACCGTTCGTTCGTCGCCCGGCTCGCGGTGGACACCGAGGACGCGGAGATCGTGCGCTGCACGGTGGATCTGGCGCATTCGC
The DNA here is from genome assembly GCF_049974585.1 of Streptomyces sp. UG1. Classification (NCBI taxonomy): domain Bacteria; kingdom Bacillati; phylum Actinomycetota; class Actinomycetes; order Kitasatosporales; family Streptomycetaceae; genus Streptomyces; species Streptomyces sp. UG1. Next base: position 29,098 of record NZ_JBNGGG010000004.1, read on the forward strand.
TGGGCCTGCTGGTGGTCGCCGAGGGCGTCGAGGACGACGAGACCTGGGAACGGCTGCGGGATCTGGGCTGCGACGCCGTACAGGGGTGGCTGGTGGCCGCCGCGATGCCGGCGGAGGAGACGACGGCGTGGCTGCGGGCGCGCGGGTCGCGGGGGTGGCAGCGGCCGCGAGCGGCTCTGCCGGCCGCGGCGACGGACGAATGAGCCGCGGCGACCGACGAAAGACCTGACCTCGAGGCGTCCGGTCGTCAGCCGGAGGCCGCCGTGAAGTGCCCGATCAGCAGCGCCAGCCGCTGTTCGTGCGCCCGCTCCGGCAGGCGCCCGCTGCGCATCAGCGTCACCAGGCCGTGCAGTCCGGCCCAGTAGGTCTCCGTCAGCAGACCTGGGTCGTCGCCCGGGGCCGCGAAGGGCGTGATCGCCTGTAGCAGCTCCCCGAACCCCTCCTGCAGGGGCGCCGGAGCCTCCTCGGTGGCGAAGGGGAGCGGCACCGCGTGCGTGAACATGGCGTCGTACAGGGCGGGATGCCGCCGCCCGAAGGAAACGTACGCCTCACCCACCGCCGCCAGCTCCGCGCGCGCACCCTGCGCCGCCGCCCGGGCCGTACGCAACTCGTCAGCCAGGTCCGCGAAGGCCTGCACCGCGACGGCGGCCATGATCGCGTCCTTGCCCTTGAAGTGGCTGTAGAGGACCGGCTGGCTGTACTCGATCTCCGCCGCCAGCCGACGGGTGGTCACCGCGTCCCAGCCCTCCGACTCCGCGAGTTCCCGGGCCGCCGTGACGATCAGCCGCTCGCGTTCCGCTCGTTCGCGCTCCTTGCGCGTCTGGATCGACATAGCCGAAATTCTAGCAGCGCTAGCACAACTGTCGCCGCTCTGTTAGCTTCGCTCTTGTCCCTAGCGCTGCTAGTAAGGAGTGACGGCATGACCGTGACCGCCTACACCCTGGCCGTCGTGCTCAACCTGTTCTGCCTGTTCCTCGGCTACCGGTTCCTGTTCCAGCCCGCCTCCGCCGCCACCGGCTACGGCGTCCCCGCCCGGCCGGAGGGTGACGCCGGCGCGTATCTCACGATCAAGGGCCTGCGGGACGGCACCTTCGGCCTGGTGGGCCTGGCGCTGCTGTTCTTCGTCGGCGCCCGCGCCGAGGCCTGGTTCATGCTCGCCGTGGCGATCGTGCCGCTCTGCGACACCCTGGTCGTGCTGCGGCACGGCGGCGCGAAGGCGGTGGCCTTCGGCGTCCACTTCGCCACGGCGGTCGTCGTACTGATCAGCGCCGTTCTGCTGTTCCTGGCCTAGCGGGCCCGCGCCCCGGAAACCGTTTCACGGCCACCCGCCCCCGCCCCATAGGATTGGGGCTTGCCGGCACATTCCCGTCTGCCGCGCGACGCCTGGCACGCGCGCTCGCCGCGTTGCCGAATCGTCCACGTGGCTCCGCCACGAGGACGCTCCGGCGCCTTGCGATCGCACGCACCAGACGCCGCGCGGCCCGCCCTTCGGGCGGACGACGGGAATGCGCCGGCAAGCCCCAGCCCCAAACCACACACACTCACCCCAGAGGATCGCTGCATGCCTGGCATCACGCGCGAGGAGGTCGCCCACCTCGCCCGGCTGGCGCGTCTGGAGCTGAAGCCCGAAGAGCTCGAACACTTCGCGGGACAGCTGGACGACATCATCGGCGCGGTCGCCCGCGTCAGCGAGGTCGCCGACCAAGACGTACCGCCGACCTCGCACCCGCTCCCGCTGACGAACGTCATGCGCGTGGACGAGGTCCGTCCGTCGCTCACCCCCGAGCAGGCGCTCTCCGGCGCCCCGGCCCAGGAGCAGCAGCGTTTCAAGGTGCCGCAGATCCTGGGGGAGGACTAAGAAGCCATGACGGACATCATCAAGCTCACCGCCGCCGAGACCGCCGCGAAGATCGCCTCCGGCGAGCTGACGGCCGTCGAGGTCGCCGAGGCCCACCTGGCCCGCATCGAGGCCGTCGACGAGAAGGTGCACGCCTTCCTGCACGTCGACCGCGAGGGCGCCCTCGCCCAGGCCCGTGCCGTCGACGAGAAGCGGGAGCGCGGGGAGAAGCTCGGTCCCCTCGCCGGCGTTCCGCTCGCGCTGAAGGACATCTTCACCACCGAGGGCATCCCGACGACCGTCGGCTCGAAGATCCTCGAAGGGTGGATTCCGCCGTACGACGCCACCCTCACCCAGCGCCTCAAGGCCGCCGACGTCGTCATCCTCGGCAAGACCAACATGGACGAGTTCGCCATGGGGTCGAGCACGGAGAACAGCGCGTACGGGCCCACCGGCAACCCCTGGGACCTCACCAAGATCCCCGGCGGCTCGGGCGGCGGCTCCTCCGCCGCGCTCGCCTCCTTCCAGGCGCCGCTGGCCATCGGCACCGACACCGGCGGCTCCATCCGCCAGCCGGCCGCCGTCACCGGCACGGTCGGCGTGAAGCCGACGTACGGCGCGGTGTCCCGCTTCGGCATGGTCGCCTTCTCCTCCTCCCTCGACCAGGGCGGGCCCTGCGCCCGTACGGTCCTGGACGCGGCTCTGCTGCACGAGGTCATCGCCGGCCACGACCCGCTGGACTCCACGTCCATCGACGCCCCGGTCCCGCCGGTGGTCGAGGCCGCCCGCAACGGCAGCGTCGCCGGGATGCGCGTCGGCGTCGTCAAGCAGTTCCGCGGCGAGGGCTACCAGGCCGGCGTCATCCAGCGCTTCGACGAGTCCGTGGCCCTCCTGAAGGAACTGGGCGCCGAGATCGTCGAGCTGGACTGCCCGTCCTTCGACCTCGCGCTCTCCGCGTACTACCTGATCGCGCCCTCCGAGTGCTCCTCCAACCTCGCCCGCTTCGATGGCCTGCGCTACGGCCTGCGGACCGGCGACGACGGCACGCACTCCGCCGAGGAGGTCACCTCCCTCACCCGTGAGGCGGGCTTCGGCCCCGAGGTCAAGCGGCGCATCATGCTCGGTACGTACGCGCTGAGCTCCGGCTACTACGACGCGTACTACGGCAGCGCCCAGAAGGTCCGCACGCTCATCACGCGCGACTTCGAGAAGGCCTTCGAGCAGGTCGACGTCATCGTCTCGCCGACGACGCCGACCACCGCCTTCGCGATCGGCGAGCGCGCCGACGACCCGATGGCGATGTACCTCGCCGACCTGTGCACCATCCCCACCAACCTCGCGGGCAACGCGGCCATGTCGCTGCCGTGCGGTCTGGCGCCGGAGGACAACCTCCCGGTCGGCCTGCAGATCATCGCCCCGGCGATGAAGGACGACCGTCTGTACAAGGTCGGCGCGGCCGTCGAGGCGGCCTTCGTGGAAAAGTGGGGGCACCCGCTCCTGGAGGAGGCACCGTCGCTGTGAGCAAGCTGTCCAAGGCCAAGGACTTCAAGAAGTCCAAGTCCGGTCTGTACCTGTCCATGGCCACCACCGCGTTCGGTGCGGTCAGTGTCGCCAAGCAGGCCAAGAAGGCCCGCGTGGAGAGCGACACGCTGCGCTTGATCGACGCCGCCGTGTCCGCCGCCGCCATCGTCACCGGCCTCGCCATCCTCTACCGCGAGCTGAAGCGGCTGGGCGACGACGACGTCCTGCTGGGCTGAGAGGGAAGTTTCACCGTGACCACCACGACCGACCTGGTGTCGTACGAGGACGCGCTGGCGTCGTACGACCCCGTCATGGGCCTCGAGGTCCATGTCGAACTCGGCACCAAGACCAAGATGTTCTGCGGCTGTTCGACCGCCCTCGGTCAGGGCGCCAACACGCAGACCTGCCCCACCTGCCTCGGCCTGCCCGGCGCGCTCCCGGTCATGAACAAGACCGGCGTCGAGTCCGCGATCAAGATCGGTCTCGCGCTGAACTGCGAGATCGCCGAGTGGTGCCGCTTCGCCCGGAAGAACTACTTCTATCCGGACATGCCGAAGAACTTCCAGACCTCCCAGTACGACGAGCCGATCGCCTTCAACGGCTACCTCGACGTCCAGTTGGAGGACGGCGAGACCTTCCGCGTGGAGATCGAGCGCGCCCACATGGAGGAGGACACCGGCAAGTCGACGCACGTCGGCGGCGCGACGGGCCGTATCCACGGCGCGCAGCACTCCCTCCTCGACTACAACCGCGCGGGCATCCCGCTCATCGAGATCGTCACCAAGCCGATCGTCGGTGCCGGCGACCGCGCTCCCGAAGTGGCGAAGGCGTACGTCCGTGAACTGCGCGAGCTCATCAAGGCGCTCGGTGTGTCGGAAGCCCGCATGGAGATGGGGCAGATGCGCTGCGACGTCAACCTCTCGCTGATGCCCAAGGGCAGCGAGAAGTTCGGCACGCGGAGCGAGACCAAGAACGTCAACTCGCTGCGGTCCGTGGAGCGCGCGGCCCGCTACGAGATCCAGCGGCACGCCGCCGTACTGAGCGGCGGTGGGACGGTCATCCAGGAGACCCGCCACTTCCACGAGGACACGGGGTCCACGACCTCGGGCCGGGTGAAGGAAGAGGCCGAGGACTACCGGTACTTCCCCGAGCCGGACCTGGTCCCGGTCGCCCCGTCCCGCGAGTGGGTCGAGGAGCTCCGGGCGGCCCTGCCCGAGCTGCCGCTGGTCCGCCGCACCCGGCTGCTCGCGGAGTGGGGCATCTCGGCCACCGACATGCAGGCGATCCTCAACGCCGGCGCGCTGGAGCCGATCGTCGCCACCATCGACGCCGGAGCCGACGCCGCCTCCGCCCGCAAGTGGTGGATGGGCGAACTGGCGCGCAGCGCCAACGAGTCGGGCACGCCGCTGGACGAGCTGGCCATCACCCCGGCGCAGGTCGCCCGGGTCACCGAGCTGGTCTCGAAGGGCGACCTGAACGACAAGCTGGCCCGTCAGGTCATCGAGGGCGTCCTCGCGGGCGAAGGCACCCCGGACGAGGTCGTCGACAAGCGCGGTCTGAAGGTCGTCTCCGACGAGGGTGCCCTGACCACCGCCGTCGAGGAGGCCATCGCCGGCAACCCGGCCATCGCGGACAAGATCCGCGGCGGCAAGGTGGCGGCGGCCGGCGCCCTGGTCGGCGCCGTCATGAAGGCCACCCGGGGTCAGGCCGACGCCGCGCGCGTCAAGGAGCTGATCCTGGAGAAGCTGGGCGTCAGCGAGGGCTGAGCCCCATTCCTGCACGCCGCTGGGGTGATGCACCGGGCCAGGTGCATCACCCCAGCGCTGGTCAGATACGGCGCCCTACGAGCCGTACGAAGCCCAGCGCGCGGCCCTCGTCATGGCGCACCATCTCGCCGACCCGGCGGGCCATCGTGCGATGGAACTCCTCCGGGCTCTCCTCGGCGATCACTTCGCACCACAGCAGCCAGTCCCGCCAGCCGTCGTCCAGCCAGTCGGCGGCCTCGACCTCGACGGCCCCACTGCGGGTCCAGTGGCGCCGCCACCACTCGGCGGAGTGGAAGCACCAGAAGTCGGGCTCCCACCACGGCTGGAGATGCTCCGGCGGTTCGCAGCCGCCCGGCTCCTGACGCAGCGCGGGCACGACGACTCCGATCCGCCCACCGGGCTTCAGCAGCCGGGTCAAGGTGGGCAGATAGAGATCGTTCGTGCCGAAGTACTGGTACGCGTCGATGCTCACGATCGCGTCGAAGCCGCCCTCGGCGAACGGCAGGTCGTGCGCCTCGGCGTGCACCGGAAGCACCCGGTCGGCGAAGCCGGCCTCGGCGATGCGCCGGGCGTTGTCGTCGGGCTTGATCCACAGGTCCGCGGCGGTGACCTGAGCGTCGTACTCCCTGGCCAGGAAGACGGAGGTCATCGCCCGTCCGCAGCCCAGGTCGAGGACGCGGGCGCCGGGGCGCAGGGCGTCCAGTCCGAGGGCGGGAGACAGCCACTCCAGCAGCCAGAGGGCGTTCGGGCCCATCTGGTTCTCGATGACCCAGCGGGGGTCGTAGCTGTTGCTGCGCGGGTAGCGGGCGTGGTTCAGCCGCTTGGCGAGGTCCTCATTCGTCGAGGTCCCCGGGGTGATGTCTGGCATCGGTGAACGGGCTCCTTGAGTCCTTGAAGGCGGAAAGGGATACGACAGAGCTCGGTCGGACGCTCAAACAATGCACCTGCCCAGGTCGGCGGCGGTGTGCCGCACAGGGGTCGACCTTCGGAAGCTAGCAGCCGACCGTGCGGACCCGCATCCTGTTTCCCGGCGCGACCCGCTACGCTCGCCCGCCATGAGTGGACGCGGTGATTCCGAGATATCCGAGACGGGGGAGGAGCGGTCCGAGACGCCGGAGGACGTACGCGACGAAGAGCCGGACGACGTCGAGGACCCGGCGCAGGTGGCCCGGCGGGCCCGCTGGACGGCGGCCCTGACCGGGGCGCTGCTCGGCCTCGCGGGGCTGGCCGCCGCCCTGCTCCGGGCCACCGGATCCGCCCCGGCCCTCGTCCCGGCCGCCTATGCCTTCGGCGCCGCCGTCTGCGCGCTCGCCGCCTTCCTCGGCTCGCGGGGACGCACCCGCCGGGCGCTGTGGCTGCTCGTCACCGGAGTGATGGTGATGGCGCTGGGGGATCAGTTCGACTGATGTGAAGGGGGTCACTCAAGACGACAGAGTGGCCGTTACTGTCCTGTGATCTGCCTCCCACTCCTGTGAATAAGCCCACGAACGCGGCAAACGATCTCTGTCGCCTGCAAGAGTTTGCTTCACATCGCTCATGCGTTCTTTGCGGGCTGTTCACTTCATGAACGACTGATCCCGGTCAAAGATCCATAAATCACCCCCGGGAGCACGTTCGTGGCAGCTCTTGCACGCTGGTGTGTCCAACGCCGCCTCGTCGCCGTACTGCTCTGGCTTCTCGCCTTCGGCGGGGTGAGCGCGGCCGCCGCCGTGACGGGCACCGCGTACTCGAACGACTACCACGTCCCCGGCACCGAGTCGGGCCGTGCCACCCAGCTCCTTCAGGAGGGGTTCCCCGGCCTCGGCGGCGACAGGGACACCGTTGTCTGGCACACCGGGTCCGGCTCCGTCCACGCCGCCGACGTCGAGCAGACCATGACGCGGACCCTGGACGAGATCGCCGCGCTGCCCGGTGTCGCGGCCGTCACCAGCCCGTACGACAAGCAGGGCGCCGCCCAGATCAGTGCGGACGGGCACACGGCGTACGCCACCGTCACCTTCGACGACAGCGCCGAGAACGTCGTCAGCGGCGAGGCACAGGCCGTCGTGAGCGCTGCCAAGGACGCCGAGACCGACGGGCTCCAGGTGGAGCTGGGCGGCCGCGCCATCGCGCTCACCGAGTCGGCCGGCGGGCATGTCGCCGAGATCGTCGGGGTGGCCGTCGCCGCGGTCGTGCTGTTCCTCGCCTTCGGCTCGCTCGCCGCGTCGCTGCTGCCCATCGCCACCGCCCTGGTCGGCGTCGGCACCGCCTACGCCGGGATCGCGCTCCTCGGGCACGCCATGACCGTGGCCGACTTCGCGCCCATGCTCGGCATGCTCATCGGGCTGGGCGTCGGCATCGACTACGCCCTGTTCATCGTCACTCGGCACCGGCGCGGGCTGAAACGCGGGCTGCCCGTCGCCGAGTCGATCACCAACGCCGTGGCCACCACCGGACGGGCCGTGGTCTTCGCGGGCGCGACCGTGTGCATAGCCCTGCTCGGGATGCTGATCCTGCGGCTCAGCTTCCTCAACGGCGTGGCGATAGCCGCCTCGCTGGCCGTGGTCCTCACGGTCGCCGCCTCCGTGACCCTGCTGCCCGCCCTGCTGTCCTTCATCGGCATGCGCGCCCTCAGCCGCCGCGAGCGGCGCCGCCTGGCCGAGCACGGCCCCGAGCCCGAGCTGCCGACCGGGTTCGCCGCCCGCTGGTCGGCGTTCGTCGAGCGCCACCCCAAGGCGCTCGGCGCCCTCGCCCTGGCCGTCATCACGCTCCTCGCACTGCCCACCCTCGGCCTGCGCCTGGGCACCTCCGACCAGGGCAACGGCCCGGAGACCTCCACCACCCGCCAGGCCTACGACCTCATGGCCGACGGCTTCGGCCCCGGCGTGAACGGCCCGCTCACCCTCGTCACCGAGGTCGACGGCGGCGACGACAAGCTCGCCCTCGACAACCTGGACGCCACCCTGCGCGCCACCGAGGGCATCGCGTCGGTGACCCCGGTGACGTACAACGCCGGCGGCGACACCGCGTACCTCACCGTCGTACCGGAGTCCTCGCCGCAGTCGCGGCAGACCAGCGACCTCGTCGACAGGCTGCGCGACGACGTCCTGCCGCGCGCCGAGACCGGCACCTCCCTCGATGTGCACGTCGGCGGCATGACGGCCGGATACGACGACTTCGCCGACGTCATCGTCGGCAAGCTGCCGCTGTTCGTCGGGGTCGTCATCGGCCTGGGCTGTCTGCTGCTCCTGCTCGCCTTCCGGTCCGTCGGCATACCGCTGAAGGCCGCCGCGATGAACGTGGCCGCCGTCGCCGCCGCCTTCGGTGTCGTCGTCGCGATCTTCCAGTGGGGCTGGGGCAGCGAGCTGCTGGGCCTGGGCCGCGCGGGCCCGATCGAGCCGTTCCTCCCGGTCATCATGGTGTCCGTCCTCTTCGGCCTCTCCATGGACTACCAGGTCTTCCTGGTCAGCCGGATGTACGAGGAGTGGCTGGAGACCGGCGACAACCGGCGGGCCGTCCGCGTCGGCCTCGCCGAGACCAGCCGGGTGATCAACTCCGCCGCGGTCATCATGATCTCCGTCTTCCTCGCCTTCGTCCTCAGCGGCGACCGCGTGATCGCCATGTTCGGCATCGCGCTGGCCGCCGCCGTGGCCCTGGACGCCTTCGTGCTCCGTACGCTCCTCGTCCCCGCCCTGATGCACCTGCTCGGCGGCGCCAACTGGTGGCTGCCGCGCTGGCTCGACAAGCGCATGCCCCGCATCAGCATCGAGCCGCCCGAGTCCCGCGCCGCCCATGAGAGGCTCACCGACGTCGTGGCGGAACTCGAGAAGGAGCAGCAGGGCGATGTACGCGATACCGCTGGGTGACGACGGAGCCGAGCTCAGGCCTCTGGAGCCGTGGCACGCCGAGGAGTTCCTGGCGCACCTGGAGCGGGGGCGGGAGTTCATCAACCAGTACGTCCCCTTCGGCTCCAAGGCCGTCGACCTGGACACCGCGCGCGAGACGCTCCAGCGGTACGCCGACATGCGCGCCGCCGACACCGGCTCCCTGCACGGCCTGTGGCTGGAGGGGAAGCTGGTCGGCGGGGTGCTCTTCCTGAACTTCGACGCCGAGAACGCCAACTGCGAGGTCGGCTGCTGGCTGGAACCCGCCGGCACCGGACGCGGGCTCGTCACGCGCGCGATGTGCGTGCTCATCGGCTTCGCCGTCGAGCAGCGCGGCATCCACCGGGTGGAGTGGATCGCCTCCGCAGGGAACACACCCAGCCTGAACGTCGCCCGGCGCCTCGGCATGACCCGCGACGGCGTACGGCGCGAGAGCTACCCCTATCGTGGGGTGCGGCACGATCTCGAGGTGTGGTCGATCCTGGCCCCCGAGTGGCGTGAGGCACGCGCGCGTGCCGCTCACAGGGATCATTAAGAGAGCTCTCAGACAGCGTCCGTACGGTGCGAGGCATGGGAACGAAGACAGTGGACGAGACCGGGTCCGAGACGGGCACCGAGGCCAGGACCGACGAGGAGAAGGCGGACGTCACCAAGGCGACCGACGCCACCGTCTCCGACGAGGTGACCGAGAACGACGAGGCCGAGGCCGGGGACGGGGTGACCGCCGAGGCCACGGAAGACGGTCCCTCCGTCGTCGGCCAGGGCGCGGGCGCGGTCGTCTCCGCGGCGCTCGGACTCGTCTCCCTGACCGGTGGCTGGATCGGTACGGTCGCCGCCGCGCGCGAGACCCTCATCGGCCAGCTCGAGACCGCGTCCAACGCGGGTGTCGCCAAGCAGATCAAGGAGGTCTACGGCGACGCATGGCAGGCCTCCGCGCTGTGGGCCGGCGTCTTCGCGCTGGCCGCGCTGATCGTCGGTGTCGTGGTGCTCGCCCGCCCCGCGTTCGGGGCGCCCGGCAAGCCGCAGCCCGTGTGGATCAAGTCGGTCGCCTGGGGCGGTGTCGCGCTCGGCGTCATCGGACTGCTGCTCGCCGTCCTCAAGTACACCGACGCGTTGCTGGGCCTGCCCTCAGCGAGCTGAATCACCGCAGGTGCCCAGGGGCCTTAGGAGTTCCTAAGGCCCCTCACGCATGTCTAAGGCCCGGCGCCCCGCTGAAGATGCGGAACTCTCCCGATGTGGCGGACCCGCCTGGGAGAGGAAGGTTGAGGCATCGCGAAAAGCGAGCCAGTAACCGCCTCTCACCAGGGAAAACGAGGGACCAGCCATGTATGAGTACGAGCTTCACCACATCCGTTCCGCCGAACTGATCCGCCAGGCCGAGCACGAGCGCCTGGTCCGCGAGGCCGTCCGAGTCCGCCGCGCGGCCCGCCGAGAGCGCTCCGCCAAGGGCACCGGGGACGCGGAGGCGCATACGTCGCGCCTGCGCCGGATGCGGCATCCGCGTGCCGCGTGAAGGCGGGGGACGGACGGCGTCTCCTCGACGCGGGCCGGCATGTCTCAGCCCGTCCGGCGTTCGAGGACGAGGCCCGTTCGGGGCCGAAGCGGGGCTCTGGGGGCGGCAGCCCCCAGAAAACCGGTGCCGGACTGTCAGCGGCGCATGCGATGCTCGCCTCCGTGGAGAGCAGGTCCATAAGCCCCGTGTTCGTCGGCCGCACAACCGAGTTGGAGACCCTGAACGCCGCCCTCGCCCAAGCCGCCGCAGGCAACCCGCAGGCTCTGGTGATCGGCGGTGAGGCAGGGGTCGGCAAGACCCGCCTCGTGGAGGAGTTCGCCGGAGCCGCCGCCCGCGAGGGCGCCGTCGTCCTGCTCGGCGGCTGCGTCGAGATCGGCGCCGACGGCCTGCCCTTCGCCCCGTTCTCCACCGCACTGCGCGCCCTGCGCCGCGAACTGCCCGACGACCTGGCCGCCGCGGCCGCCGGCCAGGAGGAGGAACTGGCCCGGCTGCTGCCCGAGTTGGGTGAGACGGCTCCCGCCCGCGGCCCGGACCGCTCCGACGAGGAGGGCATGGCCCGCCTCTTCGAACTCACCGCCCGCCTCCTGGAGCGCGTCGCCGCCGGCCGCACGATCGTCGTCGCCCTGGAGGACCTGCACTGGGCCGACACCTCCACCCGTCACCTCCTCGCCTACCTCTTCCGCACCCTGCGCACCGGCCGCCTCGTCATCCTGGCCACCTACCGCTCCGACGACATCCACCGCCGCCACCCGCTGCGCCCACTCCTCGCCGAACTCGACCGGCTGCGCACGGTCCGCCGAATCGAACTCGGCCGCTTCAACCGCGCCGAGGTCGGCCGCCAGATCGCCGGCATCCTCGCCTGCGAACCCGACCCGGCCCGGGTCGACGCGATCTTCGAACGCTCCGACGGCAACGCCTTCTTCGTCGAGGAACTAGCCGTCGCCACCCACGAGGGCGGCTCCACCGGCCTCACCGACTCCCTGCGCGACCTGCTCCTGGTCCGCGTCGAACAACTGCCCGAGAGCGCCCAGCGGGTCGCCCGGATCGTCGCCGAGGGCGGCTCCACCGTCGAGTACCGGCTGCTCGCCGCCGTCGCCCAGCTCGCCGAGGACGACCTCATCGAGGCGCTGCGGGCCGCCGTGAATGCCAGCATCCTCAGCGCCGCGCCCTCAGGCGACGGCTACCGCTTCCGGCACTCCCTGGTCCGCGAGGCCGTCGGCGACGACCTGCTGCCCGGCGAACGCTCCCGCCTCAACCGCCGCTACGCCGAGGCCCTGGAGGCCGACCCGACGCTCGTCCCGGCCGGCGAACGCGTCATGCGGCTGGCCAGCTACTGGTACCACGCCCATGACCCGGCCAAGGCCCTGCCCGCCGTCCTGGACGCCTCCGTCACCGCCCGCCGCCGGCACGCCCACGCCGAGCAACTGCGGCTGCTGGAACGCGCGATGGAGCTGTGGGACGCCGCCCCCGAGGAGACCCGGGCCACGCTGCGCCCCGTCGACTACACCGAGGCCTTTCCGCCCTGCGGCTGCGACCCCGCGACCGCGCCCCTGCGCTACCTCGACCTGATGGCCGAGGCCGCCGTCGCCGGACGGCTCTGCGGGGAACGCGAACGCGCCCTGAAGATCACCAAGCGGGCCCTGCACCTGCTTCAGGACGAGGGCGGCGACCCCTTGCGCGCCGCCTGGTTCTGGGCCCAGCGCGCCCGTCTCGTCCAGGCACAGGCCCGCGGTGACGGCTGGAAGGAGCTGGGCACCGCGCAGGAACTGGTCCGCGGCCTGCCGCCCTCCGAGGTGCACGCCGAGGTACTGGCCGCCGCGGCCAACTGGTCGATGCTGCGCGCCCCCGGCCCCGACGCCATGTCGGCCGCCGAGCGGGCCGTCGAGTACGCCCGCATGGTGGGCGCCGAGGACATCGAGCTGAACGCCCGACTCACCCTCGGCGTGCTCAAGGTCGAGGCCGGGGCCATCGAGGCTGGACTCGCCGAGATGTATGAGGTCAGGGACCAGGTGCTGGACCGCGACCTCACCTCCGTGGTCGGGCGCAGTCATGTGAACCTGCCGTCCGCCCTCGAAGGCATCGGCCGCTCCGAGGAGGCCATCGGCATCCTGCGCGAGGGCCTGCGGCTCACCCAGGAGTGGGGCCTGCGCGACTCCGAGGCCTGGATCTGGACGAACCTCGCCGAGTCACTGATCTCCCTGGGCCACTGGAACGAGGCCGCCGAAGCCGCGCTCAACGCCCAGCGCACCGGTCAGTCCGCCAAGCCGCGCGGCGGCGCCTCCAACCGCCTCGCCCACCTCGCCCTTGCCCGCGGCGAGGTCGCCGAGGCCGCCCGCCACCTCGCCGCCGCCCGCGTCTCCTACGGCACCCACGACCCCATGCCGCAGAACAACCTGCCGATGTCCTGCCTCACCCTCGGCATAGCCGCCGCCGAGGGTCGCCTCCTGGACGCCCGGGCGGAGGCCGACCGGGCCCTGAACGCCGGCTTCCCGCCCGGCACCCAGCGCTACGCCTGGCCGCTGCTGCTGGCCGCCGCCGTCGCCGAGTCCGACGACGCCCGCGCCCAATCCCTGCCCGCCGCCCAGGAGGGCCGCGACGCCTTCCTGGAACGGCTCTTCGACACCGTCCGCCGGCTCACCACCGGAGCGCCCCTGTGGCTGGCCTACGAGAAGTGGACCCGAGCCGAACTCGACCGGGCCCAGGGCCGCGCCACCCTCGACACCTGGTCGGACGTGGTCACCGCCTTCGAAGCCCTGGAGCGCCCCTACGACCTCGCCCAGGTTCGCCACCGCCTCGCCGAGGCCCTGCTCGCGGCCGGCGGCGACGACGAGCGCGCCCGCGCCACCGAACTGCTCCGCCTGACCCGGGCCACCGCCGTCCACCTCGGCGCCCGCCCGCTCGCCGACGTCTCGACCCAGCTCGCCCAGCGAGCCCGCCTCACCCTCACCACGGCCCCGCCCCCGGCCGACTCCCTCGGCCTCACCACCCGAGAACGCGACGTCCTGCGCCTGGTCTCCGACGGCCGCACCAATCGCCAGATCGCCGAGGAACTCTTCATCTCCCCGAAGACGGCCAGCGTCCACGTGTCCAACATCCTCGGGAAACTCGGCGTCTCGGGGAGGGGCGAGGCGGCGGCGGTGGCGCATCGGCTGGGGTTGTTCGACGCGGGGGACGCGGAGCGGCTCGGAGCGAGGTAATGCTGGAGGCACCAGGGAGGAGCCGTGTTGTACCAGATCGAATACACCGAGCGCGCCGCGGCGCAGCGTGACGCTCCCCCCGAGGACCGCCGCAAGGTCCTGGAGCGGGGGCTCCTGAAGTTGGCCGAGGATCCGTTCACGCCGGTGTCGCAGGCTGTAAGCGGCGAGGACATCCGAGTCGTGTCCGTCGCCACCGGTCTGACCGTCGACTACATGGTGCACCGGGCCTTCCTGATCCTGGTCTCCGTGGCGACCCTCGATCAGTCGCTCATAGACGATGAGTAGTCTGCGCCGCCTACGTCACCCGCACCTCCAGAATCCGGTCGTCCCCGTCCTTGGGGTCGCCCCGCCCGTCCGTGTTGCTGGTGGTGAGCCACAGCTTGTCGCCGCCCACTGACACGACCGTCCGCAGCCGGCCGTACTCGCCCTCCAGGAAGGCCTGCGGATCCGCCGACACCTCCGTGCCGTTCAGCGGAATGCGCCACAGGCGCTGGCCCTTCAGGCCCGCCATCCATATGGAGCCCTCGGCGTAGGCGGCGCCGCTGGGGGAGGCCTCGTCGGTGCCCCACTGGGCCAGCGGGTTGTGGTACTCGGAGTCGTCCGACCTGCCCTCGGCCTCCGGCCAGCCGTAGTTGTCGCCCGGCTTGATCGCGTTCAGCTCGTCCCAGGTGTTCTGGCCGAACTCGGAGGCGAACAGGCGCTGTTTGGAGTCCCAGGCCAGGCCCTGCACATTGCGGTGGCCGTAGGAGTACACGGGGGAGTCGGGGAACGGGTTGCCCGGAGCCGGTTCGCCCTCCGGTGTCAGGCGCAGGATCTTGCCGCCCAGGGATTTCTTGTCCTGGGACAGGCCCGTGTCACCGCTTTCTCCCGTGCCCGCGTAGAGCATCTTGTCCGGGCCGAAGGCGATCCGGCCGCCGTTGTGGATGAAGCCCTTGGGGATGCCCCTGAAGATCGTGTCGGGCGCGCCGAGCTGGTCGCCGGACGGGCGCTGCTCGTCGTACAGCATGCGGACGATGCGGTTGTCCGAGGCCGAGGTGAAGTAGGCGTAGACCATGTGGTCCGAGGCGTAGTCCGGCGACAGCGCCAGGCCCATGAGGCCGCCCTCGCCCGCCGGTGACACCCCGGGCACCTCGCCCAGCTCGGTCTTCTTGCCGCTCTCCCCGTCGACCCGGGTGATCGTGGCGTCGTCGCGGGAGGAGACGAGCAGGTCCCCGTCGGGGAGCGGGGCCAGACCCCAAGGGGAGTCCAGGCCGTCGGCGACCGTGCGCACCACCTCGACCGAGCCCTGTGCCGGCGGGGTCTCCTCGGCCGCCCCGCCGGTGGGCGAGGCGGCCGCCCCCGACGCGGTGCTCGATTCCGCGCTCCCGTTCCTGCCCGGCGATTCCCCGCCGTCGGAGGAACAGCCGGCCGCCAGCAGGAGTGCGGCGGCGGCCAATACGGCCGACACAGCTCGACGTTGCACGATCACGGTCCCTTCGACGCAGTGGCCCCGACGCGGGTTCTACTTGTCATACACCGCAAGCGCCTCACAGGTTCCCGGTTGGGGATCACGAGTGTCTTTTCTGCCGGATGCCGGATGCCGGCAGGATGCCGGAGGCTGGATGCCGGATGCCCGGAGGCGCGCCCCTCGGCAGATGCCGTCACCGCAAGCGCCTCACAGGTTCCCGATCCATGAACACTGAACCAACGCCGCCGGGCCCGCGGCCCGACTCGGCCGGATTCCGCCCGCGGCCCGGTGGCCGTCAGTCCCAGGATCCCTGGGCGCCCGGCAGCTCCGCCACCTCGACCAGGTCCTCCGGGGCCAGCCGCAACCCCTGCGCCCCCGCGTTCTGCGCCACCCAGCGTTCCTGCTTGGCCCCCGGCACCGCGACGACGTGCCGTCCCTGAGCCACCACCCAGGCCAGCGCCACCTGCGCCGGCGTGACCGCGTCCCCGTGCCGGGCCGCGATGCGGCGCAGTCCGGCCACTATCGGCTGGTTCGCCGCCATCATCTCGGCGGTGAAGCGCGGGTGCCGGGCCCGCACGTCGTCCGGCTCGAAGCCCTCGCCCGGGGTCAGCGTGCCGGTGAGGAAGCCGTTGCCCAGCGGCATCGCGGCCAGGAAGCCGACGCCGCGCGCCTCGCACCACGGCAGCAGCGCCTCCAGCGCCTCGGGCGACCACACCGACAGCTCGGCCTGCACGGCGCTCACCGGGAACACCTGCTGGACGCGCCGCAACTGCCGGATCGTCGTGTCGTGCAGGCCCGTCCCGGAGCGGCGGCCGCCCCGCGCGCCCACCGCGCACAGGCCCAACGCCCGCACCTTTCCGGCCTGGACCAGCTCCGCCATCGCGCCCCACGTCTCCTCCACGGGCACCTCGGGGTCCGCGCGGTGCAGCTGGTAGAGGTCGATGACGTCCGTCTGAAGGCGGCGAAGGGAGGCGTCGCAGGCGCGCTTCACATAGCCGGGGCGGCCGTTGGCCACGATGTGCTGTTCGCCGACCAGCAGGCCGACCTTCGTCGACACGAACGCGTCCTGGCGGCGCTCCTTCAACACCCGCCCCACCAGCAGTTCGTTGGTGAACGGGCCGTACATGTCGGCCGTGTCCAGCAGCGTCGAGCCCAGATCGAGCGCCCGGTGCACCGCCCTGACCGACTCCTCGCCCCGCTGCCGCGACGAGCTGTACGCCCAGCTCATCGGCATGCACCCGAGCCCTATGGCCCCCACCGCGAGTGCCGCCGCGCCGATCGTCCTGCGCTCCACCTGGCCGTAACCCTCCCTCTTCCGGCACCCCAACCTAACCTCTGGACTCCAGTTCGCCTGACATAGCCTCCAGAGCATGACTGCTGACGTGTGGCTCCCCATCCCGCCGGAAGACATCGAGGGCCTCCCCGAGGGCCCTGACTACCGCTTCTGGGACGGCGCCGAGGATTTCCCCGCCGATCCGGCGGACTGTGTTTTCTACGTCGTCCCGTACATGAAGCCGGCCGCGCTCGGGCAGCGTCCCCTGCCGGAGATGACCGCCGTGGAGGTGGTGCAGACGCTCTCCGCCGGCACCGACCACGTGGAGCCGGGCCTGAAGCACCTGCGGCCCGGCGTGCGACTGTGCAACGCGCGCGGGGTGCACGAGGCGAGCACGGCCGAGCTCACGCTCACGCTGATCCTCGCCTCGTTGCGCGGCGTCCCCGACTTCGTGCGGGCGCAGGACAGGGGGGAGTGGCTCGGCGGGTTCCGGCCCGCGCTGGCGGACAAGAACGTCCTCATCGTGGGATACGGCTCGATCGGGGCCGCCATCGAGGACCGGCTCGCACCTTTTGAACTCGCGCGGGTGGCGCGCGTCGCGCGCTCTGAGCGCACCACGGCGCGCGGAGATGTGCATCCGCTCACCGAACTGCCCGCCCTGCTCCCGGAAGCGGACGTCGTCATCCTGTCCACGCCCCTGACGGACACCACCCGGCACCTGGCGGGCGCCGACTTCCTCGCCCGCATGAGGGACGGCGCGCTGCTGGTCAACGTCGCCCGCGGACCCGTCGTGGACACCAAGGCGCTGCTGGCCGAGCTGGAGACCGGGCGCATCACCGCAGCCCTGGACGTCACCGACCCCGAACCGCTGCCCCGTGAGCATCCCCTGTGGCGGGCGCCGGGCGTGCTCATCAGCCCGCACGTGGGCGGGCCCACATCCGCGTTCCTGCCGCGCGCGAAGCGGCTTCTGGTGGACCAGTTGAGTCGTTACGTGAACCGGGAGCCGTTGCGCAACGTGATCCTTACGACGGGCACGTAACAGGCCCATAATCCGTTTCGAGTACCGTCCGCAACCTCCCGGAAGCGGTCAGTGCTCGCATATGCGCTGGTCGTCACGGAGCGTAGAGGTGCTATGTCCCTGAGTGACGATCCTGGTGTATCGTCCCGACAGGGGCAGCGCCACGCACCGATCGGCGCCGGGGATGGACATTTGAGATTTGTGAGGGGGGCGACGGGCGATGCACGGCCTGAGGACGAGCGATCCGACGCGACGGGGCCGTCGGCGGCGACCCTGGCGACCGACCACGCGCAGACGTGGCCACCACGGCACCCACGGCTGCCGTCACAGCCATCACCACCGCCGGCACAGTGGCCACAGGCGGCAGGCACCCGCAGCGCACCGGGACCCTCGGGACCCGCGAGCGGCGCGGACCGGGGGGACCCGGTGAGCTCGCCACCGCCCCCCACGACCACGCTCGACGGAGCGCTGCGGGCCAAGCCCTCACCGGCGGCGACGCTGCCTCGTCCCTCGTCCCGGGGCACCGGCTCGGGACTGTATCCGCAACTGGCTCTGGCCCTGGTGTGCGCGGGATACGCCGTCGGTTCCGCGGTCGGCTGGGGCTCGGTCCAAGTCGCGCTGATCATGGGCGACTTCGGGCTGGCCGCCGCGGCCGGCGCGGCCGCCGTGTCCTGCTTCCGCTACGCCCGCAGCCGCCGTATCCGTTTTCGACCCGCCTGGCTGCTGTTCGCGCTCTCCTCGGCCATGGCGGCCCTCGGCAACCTCGTCTGGGGGTGGTACGAGGTCGTCCTGGAGCGGCCCGTGCCCAGTCCCTCCTACGCCGACGGGTTCTTCCTGTGCTTCGCGCCGCCCGCCATCGTGGGACTGCTGGTGCTCGCCAAGCGACCGGCGACCAAGGCCGGCTGGGTCTGCCTCGGCCTGGACGCCTGGCTGATCGGCGGCTCGCTGCTGACGCTGGCATGGAGCCTCGCCCTGGCCCAGGCGGCCAAGCTCGACGCCGGCGGCGGGGCGAGCGTGGCGCACACCGCGCTCTCGCTGGCCTACCCGCTGCTCGACATCGCCCTGGTCAGCATGGTGCTCGCGCTGCACTTCCGGCGCTCCTCGGCCAACCGCACCGCGGTCAACACCGCGATCGGCGCGCTCGCCCTGACCGTGATGTGCGACGCCCTGTTCACCTCGCCGCTGCTGCACAACAGCTACCGCTCCGGCCAGCTCCTCGACGCGGGCTGGTTCGCCGGCTCGCTGCTCCTGGCGTACGCCCCGTGGGCCGCGCCCCGGCGCGGGCGCGAGGACGCCGACCGGCACGACAGGGCGGGGCACACGCGCGTGGTGCACGAGCACGTGCCCGGGCAGCGGGGCGGGGGCCACCACACGCCGCCCGCACAGGGAGGCGATCACACCCGGTACCCGGTCACCCGGCCGATCGCCGGCTCCCTGGCCGCGCTCACGCCGTACCTCGCCGCCGCCGTCTGCACCCTGGGGATCCTCTACAACGTCCTCAACGGCCGCAGCGTCGACCGCGTGGTGCTCATCACCGGCGGCACCGTCGTGCTGGCGCTCGTGGTCCGTCAGGGGATCATGCTCCTCGACAACATCACCCTCACCCAGGAACTGGCGCAGAAGGAGAACCACTTCCGCTCCCTGGTGCAGGGCTCCAGCGACGTCATCATGATCGCCGCGCCCAACGGGATCCTCCGGTACGTCTCCCCGGCCGCCGCCGGGGTGTACGGCCGCTCCGCGGAGGAGCTGGTGGGTACCGAACTGGCCAATCTCATCCACCCGGAGGATCTGGGCTGCGTGGTGCACGAGGTGCGCCGCTTCCTCGCCGCCAGCCCAGTTGAGGAACCCACTACGCGCATCGAGTGCCGCTTCCGCTCCGGCGACGACGGCTGGCTCAACGTTGAGTCAACGGTCAACCGGCACCACGGCGGACTCATCTTCAACAGCCGGGACGTGACCGAAAGAGTGCGCCTGCAGGCGCAGCTCCAGCACAACGCCGAGCACGACCCGCTCACCGACCTGCCCAACCGCGCGCTGTTCACCCAGCGCGTGCAGCAGGCCCTGTCCGGCCGCCGCGCCACCGACCGGGGCATCGCCCTGCGCAACACGGCCGTACTCTTCATCGACCTCGACGGCTTCAAGGGCGTCAACGACACGATCGGACACCAGGCCGGTGACGAACTGCTCGTCCAGGCCGCCCGCAGACTCCAGGAGGCGGTCCGGCACGGTGACACCGCGTCCCGGCTGGGCGGCGACGAGTTCGCGGCCCTGATCGTCGGGGACATCACCCGTGACCGCACCGCCCGCGAACGGCACATCCTGGAGCTCGCCGAACGCCTCAGGGTGACGCTGTCCCAGCCGTACCTCATCGACGGCAACGATGTCCGTGTCAACGCCTCCATCGGCGTCGCCTTCGCCGAGCCGGGCCTCGGCGCGGGGGAGCTGCTGCGCAACGCCGACCTGGCCATGTACCGGGCCAAGGCGGGCGGCAAGGGCCGCGTCGAGCTGTACAAGCCGCAGATGCAGCAGGACGTCGTACGCAAGGCGGAGCTGGCCACGCGGCTGCGTGCCGCGCTGCACGACGGCGAGTTCGCGCTGCTGCACCAGCCCGTGGTGTGCCTGGAGAACGGCCGGATCGCATCGGTCGCCGCGCAGGCGCGCTGGCGGTCCTCGCAAGGGGTGCTGTTCACGCCCGCCGAGTTCCTGCGGGTGGCCGAGGACAGCGACAAGACCGCCGAGCTGGGCCGCTGGATGCTTCGGGAGGCCGTCGAGCAGGCCGCCGAACGCACCGCGACCGGGCTCGCCGTACCGGTCGCGGTGCGGATGGGCGCGCGTCGGCTGCTGGACCGCTCGATGCCGCTCGGCTCGATCGAGGCGCTGCTGACCCGGCACGGGCTGCCGTCCGGGTCGCTGATCATCGAGCTGTCCGACCTCGACCCCCGCGTCTCGCTGGACGAACTGGAGCGCCGCCTCAGCGGCCTGCGCAGACTCGGCGTCCGGGTCGTCCTGGACGGCTTCGGCAGCGGATACGCGGCGATCACCGCGCTGCGCAGGCTCCCCGTCGACGTGCTCAAGCTCGACCGCACTCTGGTCGAGGGAGTGGTCGAGTCCGCGCGGCTGCACAAGATCACCAGTGGGCTGCTGCGGATCGCCGGGGACCTCGGGCTGCAGTCCGTGGCCGACGGCGTGGACCTGCCGGAGCAGGTCGCGGCGCTGCGCGCGATGGGGTGCACGCACGGGCAGGGCATGGCGTTCTCCGGGCCGCTGGACGAGTACCGGCTGCGCCGGGCGCTCAGTTCCGGCCACTATCCGATTCCGCACGGCCCGGTGGAGCCCGCGTTCGCGGGGGGTGGTTCGGGGGTGTACACCAGTGGTGTCCCCGTCGTTCTCGGAGGCGGCAGCGCCCTTCGCTCACATAGTGAGACTCCCGTCCCACCCACTTGACAGTAGGTGTGTGCCGGGGGGAGGGTCAGTGCCATGCGCACCCGAATCCTCGTACTTGGAAAGCGCGTCGGCTGAAGCTGGTGACGTCCGGACGGACCCGGAACCCCCAGCGTCCACACCCGACGCGCTCCCCTCGCTTGCCTTACGGCACGAGGGGTTTTTTGTTGCACAGGCGCCCGTCGTGCAGCATCGAAACTCCGCTCAAACTTCGCAAAAACCCTCAGCATCGAGAAGAGAATGCCGATGACCGAGCAGGCCTCCGGGGCCCATCATCCGCAGCCGCGGCCCCGATCCGGAGGACACCAGTCCGCCCCCGAGCACGTCACGGGTGCGCAGTCCCTCATCCGTTCGCTCGAGGAGGTCGGCGCCGACACGGTATTCGGCATTCCCGGTGGTGCGATCCTTCCGGCGTACGACCCGCTGATGGACTCCACCAAGGTGCGCCACGTCCTGGTCCGCCACGAGCAGGGCGCGGGCCACGCCGCCACCGGTTACGCCCAGGCCACCGGCAAGGTCGGCGTCTGCATGGCGACCTCGGGACCGGGTGCGACGAACCTGGTCACGCCCATCGCCGACGCACACATGGACTCGGTGCCGCTCGTGGCGATCACCGGCCAGGTGGCGTCCAAGGCGATCGGTACGGACGCCTTCCAGGAGGCGGACATCGTCGGCATCACCATGCCGATCACCAAGCACAACTTCCTGGTCACCAAGGCCGAGGACATCCCGCGGGTGATCGCGCAGGCGTTCCACATCGCCGCCACCGGCCGCCCCGGCCCGGTCCTGGTCGACATCGCCAAGGACGCCCTCCAGGCGAAGACCACCTTCTCCTGGCCGCCCACCATGGACCTGCCCGGCTACCGGCCCGTCACCAAGCCGCACGCCAAGCAGATCCGCGAGGCCGCCAAGCTGATCACCGCCGCCAAGCGGCCCGTGCTCTACGTCGGCGGCGGCGTCATCAAGGCCGGCGCCACCGCCGAGCTGAAGGTCCTCGCGGAACTCACCGGAGCGCCCGTCACCACCACCCTGATGGCGCTCGGCGCATTCCCCGACAGCCACCCGCTGCACGTGGGAATGCCGGGCATGCACGGTGCGGTCACCGCCGTCACCGCGCTGCAGAAGGCCGACCTGATCGTCGCCCTCGGAGCCCGCTTCGACGACCGCGTCACCGGCAAGCTGGACAGCTTCGCCCCGTACGCCAAGATCGTCCACGCCGACATCGACCCGGCCGAGATCGGCAAGAACCGCGCCGCCGACGTGCCGATCGTCGGGGACGCCCGCGAGGTCATCGCCGACCTGGTCCAGGCCGTGCAGAAGGAGCACGCCGAGGGCCACCAGGGCGACTACAGCGCCTGGTGGAAGGACCTGTCCCGCTGGCGCGAGACCTACCCGCTCGGCTACGACCAGCCCGAGGACGGCTCGCTGTCCCCGCAGCAGGTCATCGAGCGGATCGGCCAACTCGCCCCCGAGGGCACGATCTTCGCGGCGGGCGTCGGCCAGCACCAGATGTGGGCCGCGCACTTCATCCAGTACGACAAGCCCGCCACCTGGCTGAACTCCGGCGGCGCCGGGACGATGGGTTACGCCGTCCCGGCCGCGATGGGCGCCAAGGCCGGAGCGCCGGAGCAGACGGTGTGGGCGATCGACGGCGACGGCTGCTTCCAGATGACCAATCAGGAGCTGACGACCTGCGCCCTGAACAACATCCCGATCAAGGTCGCCATCATCAACAACGGTGCCCTCGGGATGGTCCGCCAGTGGCAGACCCTGTTCTACAACCAGCGCTACTCCAACACCGTGCTGCACAGCGGCCCGGAGGCCGACGGCAAGCAGCCGAGCGCCGGCACCCGCGTCCCCGACTTCGTGAAGCTGTCGGAGGCCATGGGCTGCTACGCGATCCGCTGCGAGTCGCCCGAGGACCTCGACAAGGTCATCGAAGAGGCGAACTCCATCAACGACCGCCCGGTCGTCATCGACTTCATCGTCCACGAGGACGCGATGGTGTGGCCGATGGTCGCCGCCGGCACCTCCAACGACGAGATCATGGCCGCCCGGGACGTCCGCCCCGACTTCGGCGACAACGAAGACGACTGAGAGCCGTAGGTAAAGGAAGCAGACCATGTCCAAGCACACGCTCTCCGTCCTGGTGGAGAACACGCCGGGCATCCTCGCCCGGATCGCGGCCCTGTTCTCCCGTCGCGGCTTCAACATCGACTCGCTCGCGGTCGGCGTCACCGAGCACCCCGACATCTCCCGCATCACCATCGTGGTGAACGTCGAGGACCTGCCGCTGGAGCAGGTGACCAAGCAGCTCAACAAGCTCGTCAACGTGCTGAAGATCGTCGAGCTGGAGCCGGGTGCGGCCGTTCAGCGCGAACTCGTCCTGGTGAAGGTGCGCGCCGACAACGAGACCCGCTCCCAGATCGTCGAGATCGTCCAGTTGTTCCGCGCCAAGACCGTCGACGTCTCCCCGGAGGCCGTCACCATCGAGGCCACCGGCTCCAGCGACAAGCTGGAGGCCATGCTGAAGATGCTGGAGCCGTTCGGCATCAAGGAGCTCGTCCAGTCCGGCACCATCGCGATCGGCCGCGGCGCGCGCTCGATCACGGATCGCTCGCTGCGGGCGCTGGACCGGTCGGCATAAGGCCGTGTTCGGACGGTCGGGTGACACCGGCCGTCCGGATACCGCCCGTATAGCGAGACCCCGAAACTTCCCTTCCCCTCGCCGTCATACGGTGGGACGCAACACCTGCACACAAGGAGAGAACCCAAAGTGGCCGAGCTGTTCTACGACGCCGACTCCGACCTGTCCATCATCCAGGGCCGCAAGGTCGCGGTCATCGGCTACGGCAGCCAGGGCCACGCCCACGCGCTGTCGCTGCGCGACTCGGGTGTCGACGTGCGGGTCGGTCTGCACGAGGGCTCCAAGTCCAAGGCGAAGGCCGAGGAGCAGGGCCTGCGCGTGGTGACGCCCTCGGAGGCCGCCGCCGAGGCCGACGTCATCATGATCCTGGTGCCGGACCCGATCCAGGCCCAGGTCTACGAGGAGCACATCGCCCCGAACCTCAACGACGGCGACGCCCTGTTCTTCGGCCACGGCTTCAACATCCGCTTCGGCTTCATCAAGCCCCCGGCCGGCGTGGACGTCTGCATGGTCGCCCCCAAGGGCCCGGGCCACCTGGTGCGCCGTCAGTACGAGGAGGGCCGCGGCGTTCCCTGCATCGCCGCCGTCGAGCAGGACGCCTCCGGCAACGCCTTCGCGCTGGCCCTGTCGTACGCCAAGGGCATCGGCGGCACCCGCGCCGGCGTCATCAAGACGACCTTCACCGAGGAGACCGAGACCGACCTGTTCGGCGAGCAGGCCGTTCTCTGCGGTGGTACGGCCGCCCTGGTGAAGGCCGGTTTCGAGACGCTGACCGAGGCCGGCTACCAGCCGGAGATCGCGTACTTCGAATGCCTGCACGAGCTGAAGCTGATCGTGGACCTGATGTACGAGGGCGGCCTGGAGAAGATGCGCTGGTCGATCTCCGAGACCGCCGAGTGGGGCGACTACGTCACCGGCCCGCGGATCATCACCGACGCCACCAAGGCCGAGATGAAGAAGGTCCTCGCCGAGATCCAGGACGGCTCCTTCGCCCAGGCCTGGATGGACGAGTACCACGGCGGTCTGAAGAAGTACAACGAGTACAAGACGGCCGACTCCGAGCACCTGCTCGAGACCACCGGCAAGGAGCTGCGCAAGCTCATGAGCTGGGTGAACGAGGAGGCCTGAGCCTCAGCCGACGGGACCGGAGCAGGCCGCTCCGGTCCCGTTGTCCATCCCGTCGCATCACGGACGGGTGATCCTTTGGCGGAGGCGCAGGACGGCCTCCGCCACGGCACTACACTGCCGTACTACATACGCGTCAGGCCCACAGCGTCGTGCGTCTTCCACGCGGCCACCACCCTCCCTCGCTTGCGGCCGTCGGGACGGCCGTCCGCATTGGACTTGTGAGGACTCACGTGAGCTCGAAACCCGTCGTACTCATCGCCGAAGAGCTGTCGCCCGCGACCGTGGACGCGCTCGGTCCGGACTTCGAGATCCGGCACTGCAACGGCGCCGACCGGGCCGATCTGCTGCCCGCCATCGCCGACGTGGACGCGATCCTGATCCGCTCCGCCACCAAGGTCGACGCCGAGGCGATCGCCGCCGCCGGCAAGCTCAAGGTCGTCGCACGAGCCGGCGTCGGCCTGGACAACGTCGACGTCTCCGCCGCCACCAAGGCCGGCGTGATGGTCGTCAACGCCCCCACCTCGAACATCGTGACCGCCGCCGAGCTGGCCTGCGGTCTCCTCCTCGCCACCGCCCGCAACATCCCGCAGGCCAACGCCGCGCTGAAGAACGGCGAGTGGAAGCGCAGCAAGTACACGGGTGTGGAGCTGGCCGAGAAGACCCTCGGCGTGGTCGGCCTCGGCCGTATCGGCGCGCTCGTCGCGCAGCGCATGTCCGCCTTCGGCATGAAGGTCGTCGCCTACGACCCCTATGTGCAGCCCGCGCGCGCCGCACAGATGGGCGTGAAGGTGCTGTCGCTGGACGAGCTGCTCGAGGTCTCCGACTTCATCACCGTCCACCTGCCCAAGACCCCCGAGACCCTCGGCCTCATCGGCCACGAGGCGCTGCGCAAGGTCAAGCCGAGCGTGCGCATCGTCAACGCCGCGCGCGGCGGCATCGTCGACGAGGAGGCGCTGTACTCGGCGCTGAAGGAGGGCCGCGTCGCCGGCGCCGGTCTCGACGTGTACGCGAAGGAGCCCTGCACGGACTCCCCGCTGTTCGAGTTCGACCAGGTCGTCTCCACCCCGCACCTCGGCGCCTCCACCGACGAGGCGCAGGAGAAGGCCGGTATCGCCGTCGCCCGCTCGGTGCGTCTCGCGCTCGCCGGTGAGCTCGTGCCCGACGCGGTGAACGTGCAGGGCGGTGTCATCGCCGAGGACGTCAAGCCGGGTCTGCCGCTCGCCGAGCGCCTGGGCCGTATCTTCACGGCGCTCGCCGGTGAGGTCGCGGTCCGCCTCGACGTCGAGGTGTACGGCGAGATCACCCAGCACGATGTGAAGGTGCTGGAGCTGTCCGCCCTCAAGGGTGTCTTCGAGGACGTCGTCGACGAGACGGTGTCGTACGTCAACGCCCCGCTGTTCGCCCAGGAGCGCGGCGTCGAGGTGCGGCTGACGACCAGCTCGGAGGCCACCGACCACCGCAACGTCGTCACCGTGCGCGGCACGCTCGCCGGCGGCGAGGAGGTGTCGGTGTCCGGCACGCTGGCCGGGCCCAAGCACCTCCAGAAGATCGTCGCGGTCGGCGACTACGACGTGGACCTCGCGCTGGCCGACCACATGGTCGTGCTGAAGTACGAGGACCGTCCGGGTGTCGTCGGCACGGTCGGCCGGATCTTCGGTGAGGCCGGGATCAACATCGCCGGCATGCAGGTGTCGCGGTCGGTGGCGGGCGGCGAGGCGCTCGCCGTGCTGACCGTGGATGACACGGTGCCCTCCGGGGTGCTGGCCGAGGTCGCGGCGGAGATCGGCGCGACGTCCGCTCGTGCCGTGAACCTGGCCTGAGGTCGCCGTCTCCGGGGGCTGCCGCCCAGACCCCGCATCGGCCCTGAACGGGCCTCGTCCTCAAACGCCGGACGGGCTGAGTCGGTCGGCCTGTCCGGCGTTTTCCCGTACCCGAACCCGCCGCAGCAGCACCGCCGCCAGCCCCGCCGCCCCCAGCAGCAGTACCGCCCCCGCTATGGCCGCCCCCCGCATCCCGCTGGTGAAAGCCTCCCGGGCCGCCGTCGCCAGGCCCGGGAACCGGTCGGCGACCGTCAGCGCGCCGCCCAGCGTCTCGCGGGCCGCGTCCGGGGCCGAACCCGGCATCTCGTGCCGGTAGATCGCCGTACCGATCGACCCGAGCACCGCCATGCCCAGCGCGCCGCCGAACTCCCCGCCGGTCTCCAGCAGGGAGGACGCGGAGCCGGCCCGCTCCACCGGGGCCGTGCCCAGCGCCAGGTCCACGATCTGGGACATCACCGCGACGCCGCCGACGGCGAGCACCGCGCACGCGGTCAGCACCAGCCACAACGAGTCCGTCCCGGCGAGGGACAGGAGCGTGAAACCGGTCGCGGAGATCGTGAACCCCGCGGTGACGACGTACGCACGGTCGACGCCCCGCTGCACCAGATGGGTCGCGACCGGTCCCGCCGCCCCGATCGGCACCGACGGCAGCAGCGCCCACAGGGCCGCCTCCAGCGCCCCCTTGCCGAGCACCATCTGCAGGTATTGCGTGGTGAAGTAGGAGGACCCCATCACCCCGAACATGCAGACCAGGTTGAGGCCGACCGAGGGCGCGAAGCCCCGTCCGCGGAACAGGGCCGGGGAGATCATCGGTGCGGCGGCCGTGCGCTGGCGGTGGACGAACAGGGCCGCGAAGAGCAGGCCGACGGTGATCGCGACGACGTAGAGGCTGTTCCAGCCCTTCGAGGGGATCTCCTTCAGGCCGTAGACCACGGGAAGCACGGCCGCCATCGACAGCGGGACGCTCACCCAGTCGAAGCGGCCGGGAGCCGGGTCCTTCGACTCGGGCAGCAGCAGCGGGCCGAGGACCAGCAGCAGGGCCATCGCGGGCAGGTTGACCAGGAATACCGAGCCCCACCAGAAGTACTCGACCAGCACGCCGCTCATCACCGAGCCGAGGGCGATCCCCGTCGTCATCACGCCGGACCACAGGCCGATCGCCTTCGCGCGCTGGGCGGGGTCGGTGAACATCGTGCGGAGCATGCCCATCGTCGACGGCATCAGGGTCGCGCCGCCGATGCCGAGCACCGCGCGGGCCGCGATCAGCGTCTCGGCGCTGTTCGCGTACGCCGCCACGAGCGAGGCGGTGCCGAAGGCGGCGGCGCCGATCAGCAGGAGGCGGCGGTGGCCGATGCGGTCGCCCAGCGAGCCCATCGTCATCAGCAGGCCCGCCAGGACGAAGGCGTAGATGTCGAAGATCCACAATTGCTGGGTGCCGCTCGGCTCCAGGTCCGCGCTGATCGCCGGGATCGCGAAGTAGAGGACCGAGACATCCATCGAGACCAGCAGCAGCGGCAGCATCAGCACGCCGAGAGCGGTCCATGCGCGGCGGTCGGCGCGGTTCGGGTTCGTTGTCATGGCGGTGAATGTACGCACGTCTTATACGTCTGTCTAGAACGTTTGTATAGGACGACTGTATGGATCGACGGTAAGGTGGCCGCATGGGACACCGTGAGGATCTGCTCGAGGGCGCCAAGCGCTGCCTGCTGGCGAAGGGGTTCGTGCGTACGACGGCGCGCGACATCGTCAAGGAGTCGGGGACGAACCTGGCGTCGATCGGCTACCACTACGGCTCGAAGGACGCGCTGCTGGCGCAGGCGTACGTGGCGCTCGTCGGGGAGATGGGTGACGCCTTCGAGGGCGACGGCACCGTCGGGAGCGCCACCGAGGCCGGTTCGGTCGAGCGGTTCCAGGAGGTGTGGTCGAACATCATCGGCACCCTGAGGGAGCCGATGTGGCGCCTCAGCATGGAGGTCATCACCCTGGGCGACAAGCTGCCCGAGGTCCGTGACCACCTGGCGCGGGCCCAGCGGGAGGCCGGACGTGGCCTGATCCCGCTGCTGATGGGAGGGCGGGAGGAGGATGTCCTGGACGAGACCGCGGACACCCTCGGCATGCTCTACGTCACCCTGATGACGGGCCTGATCGCCCAGTGGACCTTCGACCCCGAGACCGCGCCCGGCGCGGAGCAGCTCACCGAAGGCCTGCGCCAGGTGATCGAGGCCGCTACCCGGAAATGACGCGTCCGTCCCGCATCTGAACCACCCGGTCCGCGAAATGCCGTACGACCGCCCGGTCGTGGCAGATGAACAGATAGCCGAGGCCGAGGTCGTCCTGGAGGTCGGCGAGCAGGTTCAGCACGCCGGCCCGGATGGAGGGGTCGAGGGACGACACCGGTTCGTCGAGGACCAGCAGGCGGGGCTCGGAGGCCAGCGCGCGGGCGATGCCGACGCGTTGGCACTGGCCGCCGGACAGCTCGTGCGGACGGCGGTCGCCGTACGCCGGGTCCAGGCCCACCCGGTCCAGGAGTTCGGCCACCTGGTCGGGGGTGGGCCGGCGGCCCTGGATCCGCAGCGGTTCCGCCACCGCGTCGCGGATCCGGTGGCGAGGGCTGAGCGAGCCGTACGGGTCCTGGAAGACCGGCTGCATACGCGGGCGGATCGGGCGCAGTTCGGCTTCGGACAGCGTCGTCAACTCCTCGCCCTCGAAGCGCACTTCACCGGAGTCCGGGCGGCGGAGCTGGAGGACCGCCAGGGCCGTGGAGGACTTGCCGCAGCCGGAGGGGCCGTTCAGGGCCAGGGTCTCGCCGGGGGCCAGAGTGAAGGAGACGTTATCGACGGCGGTGGCGTCGCCGTAGCGGACCACGAGGTCGCGGACGTCGAGCAGGGCGTCACTCATGCGGGCTGCCGTTCCTCTTCCTGGAACAACCGGGTGGCCGGGTGGGGGAGTTCCGCCCAGCGGTCGCAGGCCACCAGACGCCCCTGAACCTCCTGCGGCTCCGGTTCCGCCGCACGGCAGGCGTCCGTCGCCAGCGGGCAGCGCGGGGCGAAGGCGCAGCCCGGCGGGAGGCTGCCGGGGGCGGGCGGGGTGCCGTGCAGGGCGGGCAGGCGGCGGCCCGGGGGCGCGTGCTGGGGGAGGGAGGCCAGCAGGCCCGCCGTGTAGGGGGCGCGGGGGCGGCCCAGCACCTCGTCCGCCGGGCCGAGTTCGGTGAGGCGGCCGGCGTACATGACCAGCACGCGGTCCGCGTGCTCCCGTACGACGTCCATGTCGTGGGTGACCAGGACGAGCGCGGCGCCCACCGCCTCCCGCCGCTCGGCCAGCACCCGCAGCACCTGGTCGCGGTGGACCTCGTCCAGGGCGGTGGTGGGCTCGTCGGCGACGACGATGTCGGGCTCGTTGATCGTCGCCATGGCGATGACGGCGCGCTGCCGCATGCCGCCGGAGTACTCGTGCGGATACGCCCGTGCCCTGCGTGCGGCGTCCGGGATGCCGACCCGGTCGAGGGCGGCGACCGCGCGGGCCCGGGCCTCCTTGCGCGGGACGCGGGCCACCGAGCGTACGGCGGCGGCCAGTTGGTCGCCCACCGGGTGCACGGGGGAGAGGGCGGACAGGGCGTCCTGCGGGACGAGGGAGATGCGGTGGCCGCGGTGGGGCGCGAGGTCCGGCCGGATCGTGCCGGTCGTGGTCGCGCCCCGCGGCAGCATGCCCAGCAGCGCCCGGGCCGTGAGGGACTTGCCCGCGCCCGATTCGCCGACCAGGGCCAGGACTTCGCGCGGACGGACGTCGAAGGTCAGGCCCCGCACCGCCTCGACTCCGTCGAAGGCGATGCGCAGGTCGTGCACCGACAGCAGTGCGTCAGACGGCAACGGAGGTCTCCTTCTGCTGCTCCACCGGAGCGGGTCGACCGGGTCGCTTCACCCTCCGGCCCTGCACGGACGCCGCTCCCGACACCGCGAGACCCGCCAGCAGGGCCAGCGCCACGGCCGGGGCGAGGGCCGCCCACGGGGCGCGTTCGACGTAGGCGCGGGACTCGTCGAGCAGCAGTCCCCACTCGGGCGCCGGCGGCTGGGCGCCCAGGCCCAGGAAGCCCAGGGAGGCCAGGGCGAGGGCGATGCCGGGCAGTCGGAGCATGGCGTGGCGGGCGACCGGGGCGGCGACGGACGGCAGGACGTGCCGGGTGAGGATCCACAACGGGGTCGCGCCCATGGCGCGTTGGGCGGTCAGGAACGCCGATGCCCGCACCTCCTGCACCAGTGCCGCCGCGTGCGCGGACAGCGCCGGCCAGGAGATCAGCGCGACCGCGAGGGCCGCGCCGCCGGTGCCGGGGCCGGTCGCCGCGGCGACCAGGATGCCCATGATCACCGGGGGCAGGGCGTTGGCGATGTCGGCCGCGCCCGCCGCGACGCCGGGCAGGAAGCCCAGCGCGAGCGCGACCAGCAGGCTCAGCGCACAGATGGCGGCGGCCGTGCCGACCGTCGAGGCGGCGCCGTGGCCGAGCCGGGCGAGCACATCGCGGCCGAGGGCGTCGGTGCCGAGCGGGTGCGCCCAGGAGGGGGCGGCCAGGCGGGCGGCCGTGTTCACCGTGTACGGGTCGCGCAGCAGGCCCCAGCCGATGGTGAGCCCCAGGACGGCGGCGAGCGTCAGCGGGATCGCCGGGTGGGCGCGGACCGGGCGGACCGGCGGCAGAGTCAGCCCCGCGTCGCGCAGCGCGGGACCCAGCAGCCGGCGCCGTACGCCCACCGCCACCGCGCCCGCCACCAGGCCGAGCAGCAGCAGGGCCAGCACCGAGCCCTGGAGCAGCGGCAGGTCCTGCGACTTGGCCGCGCCGAGCGCGGTGCGGCCGATGCCGGGCACCGCGAAGACCATCTCCACCGCGACCGCGCCACCGGTCAGGCCGACGGCGACCATCCCGAACTGCGGGACCAGCGGCGGCAGTACGCGCTTGAGGGCGGCCGCCGAGATCGTCGTACGCGCCACTCCCGCGCCCCGCCACAGCTCCACCCACCGCTCGTCGAGGACGGCGGGCAGCGCGTCCGCGACCAGCCGGCCGAGCAGACCGCCCGCCGGCACGCCGAGGGCGAGCGCCGGCAGCACCAGGTACTCGGGGCCCGCCCAGCCGGCCGTCGGCAGCCACCCCAGCCACACCCCGCACACCAGCAGCGCGACCGTGGCCAGCAGGAACTCGGGTACGGCGGCCAGCATCGCGGCGAACGCCCCGGCCGACCCGCGCCCCCGCACCAGCACCGGCGCCACCAGCGCGGCGGCCAGCACGACCGCCACGCCCAGCGCCGCGCCCATCAGGGCCAGCGACACCTGGAGCCCGTCGACGACGGACGGCAGCACGTCGGTCCCCGACACCCAGGAGGTGCCGAAGTCGCCGCGCAGCAGGTCGGCGGCCCAGTTGCCCAGCAGGGAGAGGGGACCGGCGTCCAGTCCGAGGTCCTCGCGGATCGCGGAGAGGGCCTCCTCGGTCGCCTCCTGCTCGGCCGAACGGGCGCGCAGGACCGTGAGCGCCGGGTCCCGGCGGGAGAGCCAGGGGAGCAGGCCGACGGCGGCCAGGACGGCGACGAGACAGACGAAGCGGGTCAGCCCGGACGGGTCGGCCAACTTCCTTGCGATGGGCTTCACTTGACGTACGTGTCCACCGTGACGAGCTCACGCTCACGCGGGTCGTGGGCGGCGTCCACGACACCGGCGGCGTCGCCCTGGATGACCCGCTCGTGGAGCATCGGCACGGCAGCGTCGGCGGCGAGCACGGCGGCCTCGGCCTCGATGACCGCCTTTCGGCGGGAGTCGCCGGCCTTGGTGTCGCCGGCCTTCTTCAGCTCGGCGTCCACGGAGGAGTCGGCGAGCTGGGAGAGGTTGAAGGAGCCGTCGGAGGCGAAGTCGCTGTACAGGTAGGCGACCGGGTCGCCGGAGTCCAGGACGGTGGCGCGGGAGAGGATGAACGCGTCGAACTTGCCCGCCAGCGCGTCGGATTCGATGTTCGCGTACTCACGGACGTCGAGCTTCACCTTGAACCCGGCCTTCTGCAACTGCTGCTGCAGCGTGGCGGCGACCTCGGGCAGTTCGGCCCGGTCGGTGAAGGTGCCGATGGTGATCGTCGTGCCGTTCGGCTTGCCGGCCTTGGTGTGCTTGACGGGCGTGCGCAGGTCGGCCGCCCACGGCAGGGCGGGCCCGAGCAGCCCTTCGGCGACGTCCGCCCGCCCCTCGTACACGCCCTCGACGATCGCCTTGGCGTCGATCGCCTCCCGGGCGGCGGCGCGCAGCGAGGCGTCCTTGAAGACGCCCTTCTCGGTGTTCAGGTAGAGGGTGTTGGTGCGCGGCATCGGGACCTCGGTGATCAGGTCCTGGTCGAGGACGGCGGCCTGGGAGACCGGAATCGCCTCGACGATGTCGGCCTCGCCGGTGCGCAGGGCGGCGGCGCGGGCGGTCCCGTCCGGCACGAACTTGACGTCGATTCCCGGTGCCTTGGCCTTGCCGCCCCAGTACGCGTCGTAGCGGTCGAGGGCGGCGGAGGCGGTGCCGTTGACCTTGACCAGCTCGAAGGGGCCGGTGCCGGCGCCGACCGGGTTCACCGTCTTTCCCTTGTAGGCCTTGGCGGCCAGGACCGACAGCTGGGGCGAGCTCAGCCGCTGCGGGACGAGGGGGTCCTCGGTGCCGGTGGTGACCGTGACCGTGTCGGCGTCCTCGGCCTTCGCGGTCAGCTCGACGCCGTCGAGGATGCGGGGCTTGGGGGAGGCGCCGGCGGCCTTGGTGAGCGACCGCACGACGGCCTGGGCGTCGAGCTTCGTGCCGTCGTGGAAGGTGACGCCGTCGCGTATCTCGAAGGTCCAGGTGCGGCCGGACTGCTGCCACTTGGTGGCGAGGGCGGGCTGGGCGTCACCGTCCTCGTCGAGCTTCACCAGGGTCTCGGCGGTCGACCAGCGCGAGAGCTTGAACGCGTCGTCGCTGAGGGGGGACAGGCCGGAGCGGGGCGGCAGCATGTGCGCGACACGGATGCGCTTGCCTTCGGCGGCTGCCTCATCGGACCCCGCCGCCGAGAAGCAGCCGGTGAGCAGGGCGGAGGCCGCGGCGGCCGCGGTGAGGGACAGGGGGCGAGCGGGGAGGCGCACGGGACACTCCGGTAAAGGCGTGGTCAAAGGTTGAACGTGCCACGAACCGTAGCATGATGACAATCGTTTTCAGAAACCTTGTTCGGGCCACGCTCCGCCGGTCAGAGCCGCGCCCCCTTCAGTCCCATGTGCAGCAGCAGCCGGTCCTCCCCGTCGTCCAGGTCCAGGCCGGTGAGCTGTTCGACCCGGGACAGGCGGTAATAGAGGGTCTGGCGGTGGATGCCGAGCTCGGCGGCCGTGCGGCCGGCCTGGCCCGCGCAGTCGAGGTAGACCTCGGCGGTGCGGGCGAGTTCGTGGTGGGCGGGGGAGAGGAGCGGGGCGAGTGCCGGGTCGTGGACCGTGTCCGGGGCGAGGGAGGTCAGCAGGCGGTACGGCCCGATGCGCGACCACTCGGCCACCGGGCCGAGCCGCGGTTCCGCCAGGGCGGCGCGGGCCGCGGCCGACGCCTCCCGCCAGACGGTGCCCAGATCGGTGAGACCGGCGCGCGGCTCGCCGATGCCGGCCGCCAACCGGGCGTGCGGTCCCGCCGCCGGGGTCTCCTTCAGCAGCCGGGACGCCGCCGCCAGCGCCGCCGTGTGCGCCTCGGGCGAGCGCAGCCGCACGAGGACCGCGAGGCTCTGGCCCGTCGCCCCCCACGGGAGAGTGCACAGCGCGGTCGCGTGCGGCACCGTCCGCACCGACGGGGCGTCGTCGGGGTCGGCCGAGGGCCAGGGGGCCACGCAGAGCACCGTATGGACGCCGTCCGCGCGCGAGCCCAGCGCCGTGCGCAGCTCGGCCACCGCCATGTCGCCCTGCCAGCCCCGCTCGGCGGTCAGCACCGCCCGCAGCTCCCGGCTGAGGTCCGCCCCGTGCTGCGCCTCGTCCGCGAGCAGCGACCCGATCCTCCCGGTCACCTCCATCGCGGCGGCGAGCTGTCGCTCGGTCGGGCCCGGGTCGGTGTCCAGGAGCCAGACGTAGCCGAGGACGACACCCCTGTGGCGTACGGGAAGACAGATGCGTCCGCGGTACACCCCGGCCTCCGGAGTGCGCGGGATCCGCACCGGGCCGGCCGCGCGGGTGATGCCGAAGCCCTCGAACCAGCTGCGTACGGCCGCCGTCGAGCGGCGCGTGAGGATCGAGCGGGTGCGCACGGGGTCCAGGGCCGAGGCGTCGAGCTCGTCCTCGGTGTCGTAGGCGCCGAAGGCGATCAGCTCGAAGTCCCGGTTCTCCAGCGTCGCGGGGGCGCCCAGCAGCTCCGAGATCTCATCGACGAGCTCCTGGTAGTCGCCCTTGTAATCGGCTGTCACCCGGGCATTCTCCCGCATAACCGCAGGGCCGTCATACATCTGTCTGAGATCTGCGGCACGGATGCGTGACACCTGTCGATGGCCGACGATCGGAGGGATCCTTAGTTTTCACGGTGGTTCTATCTGCTGTTTGTGGAGGTGCCCCGTGCTGGGTCCCGTGATTCTTGCCGCGTCGCGCAGCGACCGGATGCGACGCCTGATCTCGGCGGCCCCGGTGAGCAAGCAGGTCGTCGACCGCTTCATCCCGGGCGAGACGGTCGACGAGATCGTGCCGATCATCCGCGACCTCAGCGACCGGGGCCTGGAGCTGACGATGGACGTCGTCGGCGAGGACATCACCCGCCCGGAGCAGGCGGCCGCCGCGCGCGACGCCTATCTGGCGCTCATCGACCGGCTCAAGGAGTTGGAGCTGGGTGACCGGGCCGAGATGTCCGTGAAGCTGTCGATGTTCGGCCAGGCGCTGGACGGCGGCCACGAGCTGGCCCTGGCCAACGTCCGCCCCGTCGTCGAGGCCGCCGCAGCGATCGGCACCACCGTCACCCTCGACGCCGAGGACCACACCACCCTCGACTCGATGTTCGCCATCCACGAGGAGCTGCGGAAGGACTTCCCGCAGACCGGCTGCGTCATCCAGGCCTACCTCTTCCGCACCGAGGCCGACGCCCGCCGGCTCGCCGCGGCCGGCAGCCGGGTGCGGCTCGTCAAGGGCGCCTACAAGGAACCCGCCGAGGTCGCCTACCAGCACAAACACGAGATCGACAAGGCGTACGTCCGGATCCTGAGGATTCTCATGGAGGGCACCGGGTACCCGATGATCGGCTCCCACGACCCGCGTCTGATCTCCATCGCCCAGGAACTCGCCCGGCGCGCCGGGCGCAAGCTCGACGAGTACGAGTTCCAGATGCTGTACGGCATCCGCAGCGACGAACACCTCAGACTCGCCGCCGAGGGCCACCGGATGCGCGTCTACACCGCGTACGGCACCGACTGGTACGGCTACTTCATGAGGCGGCTCGCGGAGAAGCCCGCCAACCTGCGGTTCTTCGCGCGCAGCATGCTCACCCGAGGTTGAGGAATGACGCACCCACAGAGCCTTCTCTGCCGGGGGTCCGGGGCGTGTCCCCCGGGCAAGCGCAGCATGAGGCGGCTCGCGGAGACGCCCGCCAACCCGCGGTTCTTCGCCCGCTCGATGATCAGCAAGGGCTGAGCCCCGATCCACCCGCTCAAGCAAGGAGTTACGGAAACCATGGACGCTGTGACCCAGGTCCCCACCCCCGTCAACGAGCCGGTGCACGGCTACGCCCCCGGCTCGCCCGAGCGTGCCCGGCTCGAGGCCAAGCTCAAGGAGCTGGCCGAGAACCCGGTCGACCTGCCCTGCACCATCGGCGGCCAGAAGCGGATGGGCGGCGGCGACCGGTTCGACGTCGTGCAGCCGCACAATCACAAAGCCCGCCTCGGCACCTACGGCAACGCCACCCAGCAGGACGCCCAGGACGCCATCGACGCGGCCCTCGCCGCCGCGCCGGCCTGGCGCGCGATGTCCTTCGACGACCGCGCCGCGATCATCCTGCGCGCCGCCGACCTGCTGTCCGGCCCCTGGCGCGAGACGCTGGCCGCCTCCACCATGCTCGGCCAGTCCAAGACCGCCCAGCAGGCCGAGATCGACACGCCCTGCGAGCTGATCGACTTCTGGCGCTTCAACGTCAAGTACGCCCGTGACCTACTCGCCGAGCAGCCGGTCGCCAACTCCCCGGGCGTGTGGAACCGCCTGGACCACCGCCCGCTGGAGGGCTTCGTCTACGCGATCACGCCGTTCAACTTCACGGCGATCGCGGGCAACCTGCCGACCGCCCCGGCGCTCATGGGCAACGTCGTCGTCTGGAAGCCGTCCCCGACCCAGACCCACGCCGCCGTGCTGCTGATGCAGCTCCTCGAGGAGGCCGGTCTGCCCAAGGGCGTCATCAACCTCGTCACCGGCGACGGCATCGAGGTCTCCAAGGTGGCTCTTGAGCACCGTGACCTCGCCGGCATCCACTTCACCGGCTCGACCAGGACCTTCCAGTACCTGTGGAAGACGGTCGGCAACAACATCGAGAAGTACCGTTCCTACCCGCGCATCGTCGGCGAGACCGGCGGCAAGGACTTCGTCGTCGCCCACCCGAGCGCCGACAAGGCGGTGCTGAAGACCGCGCTGACCCGTGGCGCCTTCGAGTTCCAGGGCCAGAAGTGCTCCGCGACCTCCCGGGCCTACATCCCGGCGTCGATCTGGAACTCCGGCTTCAAGGAGGAGTTCGCCGCCGAGGTCGACTACATCACCATGGGTGACGTCACCGACCTGTCCAACTTCATCGGCGCCGTCATCGACGAGCGCGCCTTCGCCAAGAACAAGGCCGCCATCGACCGCGCCAAGTCCGACCCGAGCTGCACGATCGTCGCGGGCGGCTCCTACGACGACTCGGTCGGCTACTTCGTCCGCCCGACCGTCGTCGAGTGCTCCGACCCGGAGAACGAGGTCTTCACCACCGAGTACTTCGGCCCGTTCCTCGCCGTGCACGTCTACGAGGACGACAAGTACGACGAGATGCTGGAGCAGATGGAGTCGGTGTCGGCCTACGCCCTGACCGGCTCGGTCATCGCGGGCGACCGCGCGGCGGCACGCTACACCATGGACAAGCTGCGCTACGCGGCCGGCAACTTCTACATCAACGACAAGTCGACCGGCGCCGTCGTCGGCCAGCAGCCCTTCGGCGGCGGCCGCGCCTCCGGCACCAACGACAAGGCCGGCGCCCCGCAGAACCTGATGCGCTGGACCCTGACCCGCTCCATCAAGGAGGCGCTGGTCCCGCCGACCGACTACACGTACCCGCACATGGGCTGACACCCCGACTCGCGGTAAAGGGCCGGGTCTTGAGCGGACCCGGCCCTTTCGTGCGTGGCCAAGTGGACAATACGGTCATGACGGTGACGACGGACGACGGCGTACGACTGTGGGCGAGCGCATCCGGCCGGGGCGCGCCGCTGGTGCTGTGCCACGGCGGTCCCGGACTGTGGGACATGTTCGAGGACGTGGCCGCGCTGCTCGGCGACCTGGCCACGGTGATCCGGTGGGACCAGCGCGGGTGCGGACGCTCCGAGCGCTGCGCGGGGCCCTGGACGACCGAGCGGTTCGTGGCCGATCTGGACGCCGTACGGCGGCACTTCGGGGCGGCGCGGATGGCGCTGCTCGGGCATTCCTGGGGCGCCCAACTGGCGCTCGCCTACGCGCTGGCGCATCCGGAGCGGGTGAGCACGCTGGTGTACGTGGCCGGAACCGGCATCGGACCGGACGCCGACTGGCACCCGGCCTACGAGGAGAACCTCCTGGCGCGGCTGGGCGAGGACCCCGAACGCCTCGCCCGCTGGCGGGAGTTGCCCAGGGACGACCGGGAGCGTGCGGTGCTCCAATGGTCGGTCGAGTTCGAGGACCGCGCGCGGGCGCCGGAGCACGCCGCCCGGATGGCCGACCCGTGGTTCGGCATCAACACCGAGTGCAGTGCGGCCCTGAACGCCGAACGGCGACGCACCTGGGGCACCCCCGAGCTGTACGCCGCCTGCCATGCCCTGGACCTGCCCGTGCTCATCGTCGACGGGGCCCGCGACATCCGGCCACGCTCGGCGGTCGACTCGCTGGAGCGGGCGCTGCCGAGCGCGGACCGGGTGATCCTGCCCGACGCCGGGCATCTGCCGTGGGTGGAGGATCCCAAGGGCTTCCGGGAAGCGGTGGCGACCACGCTGCGGTGAGCCGTCGCGCTCCGTGCCGCCAGGGGGGCGTGGTGAAAGCCCCTAGCCCGGCATCTCCGTCCGCTCCCACCACTCGTACACGGGGAGTCTGCCCTCGGGCGTGTCCGCCTGGCGCGGGGTCGGCCGGAAGTGCTCGTAGCCGTTGCGCAGCTCGATCTTCACGTCCGGGCCGGGAAAGGGCGTGGGCACGATCCGGTCGGGCAGGTCGTCCGGGCCGCCCTCGAGGAACACTTTCGCCGTGTCGTTCATGACCTCACCGTCCCCTGGTCGTGGCTGTCTGTCCCGATGCCGCGCGGAGGATCGGCCGAGTGGGTGATGCACGGGCCGGGCCGCTCCGACGGCGTCAGTCCATCGTGGCCCCGGTGGCCGGTCCTCGGCACCGGTTCGTCGCAGGTGCGGATACTGGTCCGATGACCACGACCGCATCCTCCGCCTTCATTGTGCGCACCGCACACACCGCGGACCTCACCCCCGGCGAACTGCGCGTGATCCGCGCCCTGTTGGACGAGGCCTTCGACGGTGACTTCTCCGACGAGGACTTCGAGCACGGCCTCGGCGGCATCCACGCCCTCGTCCACGACGACGCCGGACGGCTCGTCGCGCACGGGTCGGTGATCATGCGGCGGGCGCGGCACCGGGGGCGGTGGCTGCGGGTCGGGTACGTGGTGGCGGTGGCCGTACGGCCGGACGCGCGCCGCGGTGGGCTCGGCGGGCGGGTGATGGCGGAGCTGGAGCGGGTGATCGACGGCGCCTACCAGCTCGGCGCGCTCTCGGCGTCGTACGAGGGCCAGGGCCTGTACCGGTCGCGCGGCTGGCTGGAGTGGCCCGGCCGGATCGACGCGCTCGGCCCGGACGGGATCGTGCGCCTGCCCGAGGAGGAGGAATGGCTCTTCGTACGGGCCTCCTCCGGAACCGTCCTCGACCCGGCCCACGAACTGCTCTTCGACTGGCGGGACGGGGATGTGCTGTGACGGGACATAGGTAAAAGCGCAGGTCAGCGGCGTGTGACCCACTCCACCGTCTCAGATAGTAGGAAGTCCGAGTAATTGTGGAGACAGACTCGCCGTCCTCCCTTAGCTTTGTAGAAGCCGAACGTCTCGCTCGATCAAGCGAATGGCGGTCGTGAGCCGAGCCCCGTGCAGGCAACCCCTGCGGCACCGCTCCCCGCCCCACCCGGCGTCTCGTAACCCCTCTCTGCACTCCCGGATTGTCGAAGGAGTCGATTTCCCATGGCCGAGACGACCGCCCGCCGTCGAGTCCGTCACATCTCCCGCACCAGCGAGTCCGACCGCAGGAACGCCGCGGCCGCGCTGCAGCGCGCGCTCGACCGCCGTGACAACGGCGGCAGCACCGGCCACCAGGCCGCCTGACGCACCCAGCGGCAGACGCCCAGACCGCTCAGCCGCGCCGCACCT
Organism: Streptomyces sp. UG1; assembly: GCF_049974585.1. Classification (NCBI taxonomy): domain Bacteria; kingdom Bacillati; phylum Actinomycetota; class Actinomycetes; order Kitasatosporales; family Streptomycetaceae; genus Streptomyces; species Streptomyces sp. UG1. The sequence goes on from NZ_JBNGGG010000004.1 coordinate 69,165, forward strand.
CGAAGTGGTCGACGCGCTCGCCGTCCGGGGTCAGTGCCGACACCGTCAGCCGGGGCTTCGCGCCGCTCTCCGCCTCCACGGAGAGGAAGGAGAAGCCCCGGTAGCGCACCCGCGACCACTCGACGCGCTCCGCCCTGGTGTCGCGTGACCTGGTCCAGGTGAAGGAGTCGACCGACTCCCGCCCGGCGACATGGCCCTCGTAGCTCTCCTCGACGCCCTTCGGGAAGCCGTACAGCTCCTTGCCGCCGCCGCCCGCCGTGACGTACACGATGCCGTCCCGCCTCGGGTCCGTCGACGCGCCGATCGGCACCGGCTTGCCGACCTCGCCGTTCTTGATGGCGTCCGTCCGCTCGTACACATGGTTGTGCCCGTTGATCACCAGGTCGACCTCGTGCCGGGCGAACAGCGGCACCCACTCGGCGCGAATGCCCCCGTCGGAGGCGTGCGTCGACGTCGAGTAGGCACAGTGGTGGAAGTAGACGACGACGAAGTCGACCGAGCCGTCGGCCCGCAGTTCGCGCAGCTTCGTGTCCAGCCACTTGGTCTGCCGCCCCTCCGAGTGGCCGAAGTTGGCGGGGATCTCGTACGACACGTCGTTCGCGTCCAGCGCGACCACCCCGACATTGCCGTAGGTGAACGCGTACACCCCCGGCGCCGTACGCGGGTCGAAGCCGTTGTCCGGGAGCGAGAAGCGGGCGAGCTGGCCGCCGTAGCCGTCCGGCGAGTACCAGGCCTCCATGTCGTGGTTGCCGGTCGTCACCATCCACGGCACCGACTTCGCCACCGACTCCGTCTGCTTGAGGAACACGTCCCACATGCCCGCCTGGAACGCGTCGGTGTCCTTGCCCTTGCCGGTCGGGTTGGCGTAGCAGATGTCCCCGGCGTGCAGATGGAAGGCGGGGTCCAGGCGCAGCAGGGCGCGGTCGTTGGCGGCCGCGTGTGTACCGACGCCCTGGTCGCCGAACGCGGTGAACACGAACCGGTCGGGCGGGGCCGCGGGCGCCGTGCGGAAGGAGGCGATCGTGGCCCGGTTCCCCGGGGACGCCGGGTCGAAGCCGTCGTGGCCGACGCCGTAGTAGTACGTCGTGCCCGGCCGCAGACCGTCCAGGACCGCGTGCAGGTAGTACTGCTCGACCGCCGGGCTCACCCCGGCCAGCTCCGGGGTCTTCAGGTCGCGCAGCTCCGCCTCGGTCCTGCGGTCCAGGTCGTCCGGGCGCAGCCCGATCCGGACGTACGGCCTGCGCACCGCGGCCGGCACCTGCCAGGAGATACGCATCTGGGTCTTCGGGTCGGCGCCGAAGGCGAGATGGCGGCCGAAGGGGGCGACGGCGGCCCCCGGCACCTCGGTGAGCGTGGACGCGGAGGGCTTCGGCCCACCGGTGTCCGATCCCGATCCCGAACCCGAACAGCCCGTCAGCAGCCCGCCCGCCACCGCGCCGGCCGTCACCAGCGTGCGACGCCGGGTCAGTTTCGTGCGCAGGTACTCGTGCCGCTCCGCCATGGTCATACGGCGGGCGAGCCGGGGCGGGATGCCGAAGTCAGGGATGTCCATGTCGGAGAAGTTCCCAGCGGACGCCAACACCCGTCACACATAGGGGTGAACGCCAGTCGACGCGCAAACGCCGTCCCCCGTCCGGCCGTCCGCATCGCGGACACCGCGTGTCATTCCATGGGACGAGGAGTAGGGTGCCGACATGTCTCGCAGCCTCAATCTCGCAGTGATTCCCGGTGACGGCATCGGGCAGGAAGTCGTGGCCGAAGGCCTCAAGGTCCTCTCCGCCGTCCTCCCGCAGGATGTGAAGCTGGAGACCAAGGAGTACGACTTCGGCGCCCGGCGCTACCACGCCACCGGTGAGACCCTCACCGACGCCGACCTCGACGCCCTGAGGAAGCACGACGCCATCCTGCTGGGCGCGATCGGCGACCCGAGCGTCCCCTCCGGCGTCCTGGAGCGCGGCTTCCTGCTCAAGCTCCGCTTCGCCTTCGACCACCACGTCAACCTGCGGCCGAGCAAGCTGCTGCCGGGTGTGGACACGCCTTTGAAGGGCGAGCCGTCCATCGACTTCGTCGTCGTCCGCGAGGGCACCGAGGGCCCGTACACCGGCAACGGCGGCACCATCCGCAAGGGCACCGAGCACGAGGTCGCCACCGAGGTCTCCGTGAACACGGCCTTCGGTGTCGAGCGCGTGGTCCGCGACGCCTTCGCCCGCGCGCAGGCCCGCCCCCGCAAGAAGCTGGCGCTGATCCACAAGAACAACGTGCTGACCTTCGCGGGTCACCTGTGGACGAACATCTTCAACAAGGTGGCCGAGGAGTTCCCCGAGGTCACCACCGAGTACATGCACGTCGACGCGGCGACCATCTACCTGGTCACCCAGCCCGAGCGCTTCGACGTCATCGTCACCGACAACCTCTTCGGCGACATCGTCACCGACCTCGCCGCGGCCGTCTCCGGCGGCATCGGCGTCGCGGCGAGCGGCAACATCAACCCGTCCGGCGACTTCCCGTCGATGTTCGAGCCGGTCCACGGTTCCGCGCCCGACATCGCCGGCCAGGGCAAGGCCGACCCCACCGCCACGGTCCTGTCCGTCGCCCTGCTCCTGCGCCACCTCGGCTACGACGCCGAGGCCGCCCGCATCGACGAGGCCGTCTCCGCCGACCTCGCGGAGCGCACCGGCAAGCCCGCCCGCTCCACGTCGGAGATCGGCGACGCGCTGGCCGTACGAGTAGCCGGCTGACCCTGCCGCGCCACTCGAATCCTTTCGAAGCCGTCGGGTCACTTCTCACCCGGCGGCTTCCCCATGTCCGCCGCCGGGTGACACCATCAGCCCCTGGGTCGCGATTTGACGCCGATCACGCTGATCACGCGGATCGCTCCGATCAGGCCGATTTCTTCCACGGCACCCGCTTGCCATAATCGAACGCGGAGCCGCGGAATGACGGAATGCTCGGACGTCCTAGCACTGGCCACTGGCAGTACTGGCGTGAGCGCGGCCCGCCACAATCAAACCGGTGAAGGACATCTACACATGACGACGCCCACGATCGAGCTCAAGCCCTCCGCCAGCCCGCTCTCCGCCGCCGAGCGCGAGGCGATACTGGCCAACCCGGGGTTCGGACGCCACTTCACCGACCACATGGTGACGATCAAGTGGACCGAGGGCCGCGGCTGGCACGACGGCGAGCTCGTGCCGTACGCGCCGATCTCCCTGGACCCGGCCACGATGGTCCTGCATTACGCGCAGGAGATCTTCGAGGGCCTGAAGGCCTACCGCCGGCCCGACGGGTCCGTCGCCTCCTTCCGCCCCGAGAAGAACGCGGCCCGCTTCCAGGCCTCGGCCCGCCGGCTCGGCATGCCGGAGCTGCCGGTCGAGACGTTCATCGAGGCCTGCGACGCGCTGGTGCGGCAGGACGAGGCGTGGGTGCCGGCGCACGGCGGCGAGGAGTCCCTCTACCTGCGTCCGTTCATGTTCGCCACCGAGGTCGGCCTGGGCGTGAAGCCGGCCAGCGAGTACCTGTTCATCGTCATCGCCTCCCCGGCCGGCGCCTACTTCCCCGGCGGCGTCAAGCCGGTCTCCATCTGGGTCTCCGAGGACCACGTCCGCGCCGTCCCCGGCGGCATGGGCGACGCCAAGACCGGCGGCAACTACGCCGCGTCCCTGCTCGCCCAGGCCGAGGCCGCCGCCGAGGGCTGCGCGCAGGTCTGCTACCTGGACGCGGTCGAGCGCAAGTGGGTCGAGGAACTCGGCGGCATGAACCTGTACTTCGTGTACGGCGCCGCGTCCAATGAAAAGCCGGTGATCATCACCCCGTCCCTCACCGGCTCCATCCTGGAGGGCGTCACCCGCGACTCCCTCCTCACCGTCGCCCGCGACCTCGGCTACGAGGCCGAGGAGGGCCGCATCTCCGTCGACCAGTGGCAGCGCGACTCCGAGAACGGCACCCTGACCGAGGTCTTCGCCTGCGGTACGGCCGCCGTCATCACGCCGGTCGGCACGGTGAAGCGCACCGGCGCGCAGTGGCAGCAGAGCGGCGGAGAGCCCGGCGAAGTGACCATGAAGCTTCGCCAGGCCCTCCTCGACATCCAGCGCGGCACGGCCGAGGACAAGCACGGCTGGATGCACAAGCTGGGCTAACTCCCGGACTTGACCGTCAGGGCCGTAGCGGACTCGGAGTTCGCTACGGCCCTTTCGCGCACCGCGCCCGAGCCGCCGATCGTCAGCAGCAGATACAGCAGGCCCCCCACCAGCCCGGACAGCAGGAAACTGCAGTCCACCCCGCCGGTCAGCCCCAGCAGCGGGCCCTGATACGACGGGAGGGAGACCGCCAGCACGCCGACCGTCGCGCCCAGGGCCCAGGACACGGTCGCCGGGATGTTCCAGCCGGCCCGGTACCAGTAGATCCCGCCCCGCGCCCGGCGGTTGAAGACCTGCAGGGCCTCCGCGTCGTAGACGCCACGGCAGCGCGCGAAGCCGATCAGGGTGATCACCGCCCAGGGGGTGCCGATCGCCGTCAGCAGCAGGACGAAGGACGTCATCGCGTCCTGGGCGCTGGAGGCGTAGTGACCGACGAAGACGCAGGCGGTGGCGACGACCGCGACGGCGTACGTCGCCCGGGCGCGGGAGGCGCGCGGCAGGATGGCGTCCAGGTCGAGGCCCATGGAGTAGAGCATCAGGCCCGCGTTGCCGACCGAGCCGGCGGAGGCGGCCAGCAGGAGCGGCAGCAGGTACCAGGTGGGGGAGGCGTCGACCAGGGGACCGGCGTAGTCGAGGGCCGCCCGCGCCGCGTACGACGTGAACGTGCCGAACAACTGCGGGACCAGCAGGCCCAGGACGAGGCCGAGCCAGGTCGCGCGCAGGACCCGGCGCGAGGAGTGGCGGGCCGGTGAGATGTAGCGGGTGTAGTCGCCGAGCAGGGTGATGAAGGCGATCGGGCCGGACAGCCCCGCCGCCACCGCCGAGAGCAGCCACGTCGGCCAGAAGCCGCCCAGCAGATAGCCGCCGGTCTCCGGCAGCGCGTCGGTCGTGAAGTGCGGGGCGTAGGCGATCACGCCGACGACCAGGAGGGCCGTCATGCCGATCGCGAGGGCGCGGGACAGGGCGAGCAGCACCCGGTAGCCGTACACCGCGCCCACCACGGTCGCCGCGGCCAGCAGCCCGTAGACCACGCCGTACGACACCCCGCTCGCCGGCAGCCCGAACAGCCGGCCCAGCACGCCCACCATCACATCGCCGCCGATCCACACGGTCAGGGCCGTGTAGCCGAGGGCGAGCAGCAGGCCGACCACCGAGCCGACCAGACGGCCGCGCACACCGAACTGGGCGCCGGAGGACGTGGACAGGTTCGTCGCGGTGCGCAGGGAGATCAGGGCCAGCGGGGCGGTGAGGGCCGTGCCGGCCAGGGTGCCCAGCACGATCGAGCTGACCGAGGCCCACCAGTCCAGGCCGAACGCCGGAGGCAGCCAGCCGAAGACGATCACTCCGAGGCAGAGGTTCGATCCCAGCAGGATCGAGGCGAGGTCCCGTGGGCCGCTGGTGCGTTCCTCCTCGGGGATGGTGTCGACTCCGCGCTGTTCCATCGGCATGGCTGGTCTCCTTCGATCGGCCGCCAGAGAGTTTGAGCGACGTTCAATGTCAGATACTCATCGCCCTAGGTCAACACTTTCGCTTCCGGAATTTCATGTTTAGAGTGACGCTCTAACAATCGGGAGGCAAGGAGGTGCCCGCGTCATGAGACTCACCCCCACGGAACGTGACCGGCTGCTGCTCTTCGGAGCCGCCGAGCTGGCCCGGGCCCGCCGGGCCAGGGGACTGAGGCTGAACGTGCCCGAGGCGACCGCTCTGATCGCGGACACCGTGTGCGAGGCCGCCCGGGACGGGGTGCGTCTCGCCGAGGCCATCGAGCGCGCCCGGTCCGTGCTCGGACCGGACGACGTGCTGCCGGGGGTCGCGGACGTGGTCACCGAGGTGCATGTGGAGGCGGTCTTCGACGACGGTTCGCGGCTCGCGGTCGTGTCCGATCCCCTCGGCGGCGGGCTCGGCCCGCAGGCCCCCGGCGCGCTGCTGCCGGGGCCGGAGCATGTCGAGCCGGAGGCGGACGTGCGGCTGGTGGTCACCAACACCGCCACCGTGCCCGTCTCCGTCACCTCCCACTTCCACTTCTTCGAGGCCAACCCGCGCCTCGACTTCGACCGCGCGGCGGCCTATGGCACGCGGCTCGCCGTGCCCGCCGGGTCCTCCGTGCGGTTCGGGCCGGGGGAGAGCACCGAGGTGGGGCTCGTGCCGATCGGGGGCGAGCGGATCGCGATCGGGTTCGCGGGGCTCGTCGACGGGGCGCTGGACGCGCCGGGGGCGAAGGAAGAGGCCCTGCGCAGGGCCGCCGCCTGCGGATATCTGGGAGCTGACCGATGAGCATCGACTATCCGGGAGCAGGCTGTTGAGTATCGACCCCTACGCCTACGCCGCCACCCACGGCCCGCGCGCCGGCGACCGCGTCCGGCTCGGCGACTCCGGGCTGACGATCCGGGTGGAGTCCGACTCCCAGCGCTACGGCGACGAGTTCCTCGCCGGATTCGGCAAGACAGCCCGGGACGGGCTGCATCTCAAGGCCGCCGCCGTCCGGGACACCTGTGACGTCGTCATCAGCAATGTCGTGGTGATCGACGCCGCGCTCGGGATCCGCAAGGTCTCGATCGGGATCAGGGAGGGGCGGATCTGCTCGATCGGGCGGGCCGGGAACCCCGACACCCTCGACGGAGTCGACGTCGTGGTCGGCACCGGCACGTCGATCGTGTCCGGAGAAGGGCTCATCGCCACCGCCGGGGCCGTCGACACCCACGTCCATCTGCTGTCGCCGCGCATCATGGAGGCCTCGCTCGCCTCCGGGGTGACCACGATCATCGGGCAGGAGTTCGGGCCGGTGTGGGGCGTCGGGGTCAACTCGCCGTGGGCGCTCAGGCACGCCTTCAACGCCTTCGACGCCTGGCCGGTCAACATCGGCTTCCTCGGGCGGGGTTCGTCGTCGCACGACGCGCCCCTGGTCGAAGCCCTCGCCGAGGGCGGGGCGAGCGGCTTCAAGGTGCACGAGGACATGGGCGCCCACACCCGGGCGCTGGACACGGCGTTGCGGGTCGCCGAGGAACACGACGTCCAGGTCGCCCTGCACAGCGACGGGTTGAACGAGTGCCTGTCCGTCGAGGACACCCTGCGGGTGCTGGAGGGCCGCACCATCCACGCCTTCCACATAGAGGGCTGCGGCGGCGGACACGTCCCGAACGTGCTGAAGATGGCCGGCGTCCCCAACGTCATCGGCTCCTCCACCAACCCCACCCTGCCCTTCGGCCGGGACGCCGTCGCCGAGCACTACGGCATGATCGTCTCCGTCCACGACCTGAAGACCGACCTGCCCGGCGACGCCGCCATGGCCCGCGACCGCATCCGCGCCGGGACGATGGGCGCCGAGGACGTGCTGCACGACCTGGGCGCGATCGGCATCACCTCGTCCGACGCACAGGGCATGGGCCGGGCCGGCGAGACCATCCGCCGCACCTTCGCGATGGCCGGGAAGATGAAGGCCGAGTCCGGCGCCCCGGACGACGGCCACGACAACGAGCGCGTCCTGCGCTACCTGGCCAAGCTCACCATCAACCCCGCCATCGCCCACGGCCTCGCCCACGAGGTCGGCTCGATCGAGGTCGGCAAGCTCGCCGACATCGTGCTGTGGCGGCCGGAGTACTTCGGCGCCAAGCCGCAGTTGGTGCTCAAGTCCGGGTTCCCGGCGTACGGCGTGGTCGGCGACCCCAACGCGGCGACCGACACCTGCGAACCCCTCGTGCTGGGTCCGCAGTTCGGGGCGTACGGCGCCACACCCGCCGACCTCTCGGTCGCCTTCGTCGCCCGGGCCGCCGTCGACCAGGGCCACGACACCATGCCGACCCGGCGCCGCAGGGTCGCCGTATGCGGCACGCGCGGCATCGGGCCGGCCGACCTGCGCCTGAACTCCCGTACCGGAGCGGTCGACGTCGACCAGCACACCGGTCTGGTCACCCTCGACGGCGAGCCGCTGCGCTCCGAGCCCGCCGAGTCCGTCTCCCTCAACCGCCTGTACTTCCTGTAAGGACTGTGAGGACCACTCATGTCTGCTGCCGCCGACGGCTTCCGGATGCCCGCCGAGTGGGCCCCGCACGAGCGCACCTGGATGGCCTGGCCGGGACCCAACGCGACCTTCGACGACCCGGCGGACCTCGCGGCCGCCCGGACGGCCTGGGCGTCCGTCGCCCGTGCGGTGCGCCGCTTCGAGCCGGTGACCGTGGTGTGCGGTCCCGGGCAGTCGGCCGAGGCCCGCGCGCTGCTCGGCGACGGCGTCGAGACGGTCGAACGGGACCTCGACGACGCCTGGATGCGCGACATCGGCCCGACCTTCCTGACCAGCGGCGCCGGTGAACTCGCCGCCGTGGACTGGACGTTCAACGGCTGGGGCGCACAGCGCTGGGCCCGCTGGGAGTACGACGCGAAGATCGCCGCGCATGTCTCGGACCTGGCGGGCGCCACCCGGACGTACGCCTCGAAACTCGTCAACGAGGGCGGTGCGATCCATGTGGACGGCGAGGGGACGGTCCTGCTGACGGAGACGGTCCAGCTCGGCCCCGAGCGCAATCCGCACTGGACGCGCGAGGAGGTCGAGGCCGAGATCCACGCCATGCTCGGCACCCGCAAGGCGATCTGGCTGCCGCGCGGCCTGACCGGCGACTACCCGCCGCATGGCTTCGGCACCCTCGGCCACGTCGACATCGTCGCCGCCTTCGCCCGCCCCGGTGTGGTCGTGGCCCACGCACAGCCGGACCCGGCGCACCCCGACCACGAGGTGACCCGGGAGATCACCGGCCTCCTGCGGTCCCAGACCGACGCCCGCGGCCGCCGCCTGGAGGTCGTCGAGGTACCCGCCCCGACCGTCCTGGAGGCCGACGGCCACTGGGCCGACTACTCGTACATCAACCACTACCTCTGCAACGGCGGCGTGGTCCTCTGCGGCTTCGACGACCCACGCGACGAGCTCGCGGCCGGCATCTTCCGCCGCCTCTTCCCCGAGCGGACGGTGACGCTCGTCGACGCCCGTACGATCTTCGCGGGTGGTGGAGGCATCCACTGCATCACACAGCAGCAGCCGAGGATCTAGGAGCCGCAGATGGCCGGTGGGCGCAGGCAGGCGCCGCCCCGCGACGAGGTGCTCGCCGCCGCCATGGAGATGATCGCCGAGCGCGGTCTGGAGAAGCTCACCATGGCGGCGCTCGGCCGTGAGGTCGGCATGAGCAGCGGCCATCTCCTCTACTACTTCCACTCCAAGGACGAGCTGCTGCTGCGGACCCTGGAGTGGAGCGAGGGCCGGCTCGGCGCCGAGCGCGGCCGGCTGCTGACCCGCACCGCGGCCGCCCGCGAGCGGCTCGAGGCGTACGTCGACCTGTACGTCCCCGAGGGCCACCGCGACCCGCACTGGACGCTGTGGCTGGAGGTCTGGAACCGCTCGCAGAACGCCGACGACGACGCCCGCGACCGGCAGGCCGCGATCGAGGGCGCCTGGCACCGCGACCTGGTGGCGCTGCTGGCGGAGGGGGTGTCGAGGGGGGAGTTCCGGGCCGTCGACCCGGACCGCTTCGCCGCCCGGCTGCGCGCGCTGCTCGACGGGTTCTCCATCCACGTGGCGATCGGGCTGCGCGGCACGGACCGGGCGCAAGTCATGTGCCACGTACGGGAGTTCCTGGACGACAGCCTCCTCGCGGAATCCTGAGTCCACGTCCAGGTTGTACGCAATACGTCGGATTGCCCCTGTAGCGCGTGGTGCGTTTGCCTCGTGGAGAGCCGTCGGCGCCACGGGGACCACGGGGGGGGGACATGTCCAGCGCCGCACGCGCGTCCGGTATCTCCTCAGCGGCGCCGCCGCCCTGGTCACCGCCGACGGCACCGACATCTTCGTACGGCATTTGCGATGAGCGGGCCCCACGCGGCAAACGCAAGAACAAACGAGGGGGAATCGTGTTCAGAACCATCCGCGGCCTCTCGGTCGCGCTACTCGCGGGGACGATGATCGCGGCATCCGCGACACCGGCCTCCTCGGCACCGGAGCCGGCCACCCAGCGAGTCACGCTGACAGCCACCGGAGACCAGGGCGACGGCGACTCGTACGGACCGCACCTCAGCCCGGACGGCCGCCACCTGGCCTACGAGGCGCAGCCACGCCGTCCGGACGGCCCGGACAACGTGTACCTCCGCGATCTGCGCACCGGCGCGACCCGTCTGATCAGCACGTCCGTCACCGGAGGACCGGTCACGGACGAGCACGTGACGCTGTACGAGGTGAGCGCGGGCGCCGGCCGCATCGCCCTCGGCAGCCGCTCCGCCCAACTGGTCCCGGACGACACCAACAACCGCTACGACGGCTTCGTCCACCGCCGACGGTGATCAACACAGTGCTCGCATCCTGAGACGGACGGTGAGCCCGGCGGCGGTCTGTGCCAGACTGCCCCCGTGCTTTCGCTCTCCATGATTATTGGCAGCAGGCGCGCCGGTCCGCAGTGACCGCCACGTACGACCCCGTACGGGCGGACACCGTCGTCCTCGACCCGCGCGCAGACCTCTCGCACCCGCGAGAGGTTTTTCGCTTTTCTGGCCCACCTGCAGCCGGGAGCGCAGCGCGAGGGATCATTGGAGGACGGTGGAGCCGGTCATTCCGGTAACGACATATCCACTGGGATCCAACACAGGAGCCTTGACACCATGACCGCAACCAGCGAGCTCGACGATTCGTTCCACGTCTTCGACACCACCCTGCGCGACGGCGCGCAGCGGGAGGGCATCAACCTCACCGTCGCGGACAAGCTGGCCATCGCACGGCACCTGGACGAGTTCGGCGTCGGCTTCATCGAGGGCGGCTGGCCCGGGGCCAACCCGAGGGACACCGAGTTCTTCGCGCGCGCCCGGCAGGAGATCGACTTCAAGAACGCCCAGCTGGTCGCCTTCGGCTCCACGCGCCGCGCGGGCGCCAAGGCATCGGAGGACCCGCAGGTCAAGGCGCTCCTGGACGCCGAAGCCCCCGTCATCACCCTGGTCGCCAAGTCCCACGACCGCCATGTCGAACTCGCCCTGCGCACCACCCTCGACGAGAACCTGGCCATGATCGAGGACACGGTCTCGTACCTGCGCTCCCAGGGCCGCCGCGTCTTCGTCGACTGCGAGCACTTCTTCGACGGCTACCGCGCCAACCCCGAGTACGCGAAATCCGTCGTCCGCACCGCGTCGGAGGCCGGCGCGGACGTCGTCATCCTCTGCGACACGAACGGCGGCATGCTCCCGGCCCAGGTGCAGGCGGTGGTCTCCACGGTCCTGGCCGACACCGGCGCCCGCCTCGGCATCCACGCCCAGGACGACACGGGCTGCGCGGTCGCCAACACCCTCGCCGCCGTCGACGCGGGCGCGACCCACGTCCAGTGCACGGCCAACGGCTACGGCGAGCGCGTCGGCAACGCCAACCTGTTCCCTGTCGTAGCCGCCCTGGAACTGAAGTACGGCAAGAAGGTCCTCCCCGAGGGCCACCTCCGCGAGATGACGAGGATCTCCCACGCCATCGCCGAGGTCGTCAACCTCACCCCCTCCACCCACCAGCCCTACGTCGGCGTCTCCGCCTTCGCCCACAAGGCCGGCCTGCACGCCTCCGCGATCAAGGTCGACCCGGACCTGTACCAGCACATCGACCCCGAGCTGGTCGGCAACACCATGCGCATGCTGGTCTCCGACATGGCCGGCCGCGCCTCCGTCGAGCTCAAGGGCAAGGAACTCGGCATCGACCTCGGCGGCGACCGCGAGCTGGTGGGCCGGGTGGTCGAGCGCGTGAAGGAGCGCGAGCTCAAGGGCTACACCTACGAGGCGGCCGACGCGAGCTTCGAACTCCTCCTGCGCGCCGAGGTGGAGGGCAGGCCCCTGAGGTACTTCGACGTCGAGTCCTGGCGCGCGATCGTCGAGGACCGCCCCGACGGCACCCACGCCAACGAGGCCACGGTCAAGCTCTTCGCCAAGGGCGAGCGCATCGTCGCCACGGCCGAGGGCAACGGCCCGGTCAACGCCCTCGACCGCGCCCTGCGCGTGGCCCTGGAGAAGATCTACCCCCAGCTCGCCAAGCTCGACCTGGTCGACTACAAGGTCCGCATCCTGGAGGGCGTCCACGGCACCCAGTCCACCACCCGCGTCCTGATCTCCACGTCCGACGGCACGGGGGAGTGGTCCACGGTAGGCGTGGCCGACAACGTCATCGCCGCGTCGTGGCAGGCCCTGGAGGACGCGTACGCCTACGGCCTGCTGCGGGCCGGGGTGACGCCGGCGGAGTAGCTCCGCTGGGCGGGCGGGGGTGGGTGCGCAGCCCGGCGCGACGGGGCGCCGCCTGCGCCCACCCGTGCCGCCCCAGGCGGCACGCATGCCCGCAGCTGAAGCGGAGCGGACCCGCAGTCGCGTACGGCGGGAAGGGGACGTGGCGGGGGGTGTCCGCCCGCAGTGGCCGGCGTCAAGAAACGATGACCACCCTGCCCGAGGCCGGCCGCCGGTCCGAGGACGGAGACCCCCCGCCACGGCCCCGACCCACCCACCAACCGTTGGCGCTACGCGCACCCCCACACACGCCGCACATGCGCCGCAGGCATCGACGCGAACCCCCACCACAGCCGCGCGCTCCGGATTCCAGTCACCAGGACCGACGCCTTCACGCGCCCCATCAGGTAGCGTCGAAGGTATGAGGACTCCGCTCGTCCGGGGCCTCATGCGCTCGCTGATCGTGCCGGTCGCCGCGACCACGGCGGTGCTCATGGCCGGCGCGACCGGCGCACATGCGGCCACGGACCTATCCCAGGTCGCCGAGGCGCTGCGCGACGGTCCCGTCTACGTGGACCCCGCCGCCTCGGACCAGCTTTCGTCGGCCGACGCCGAGGCGCTCGCCGACAAGATCGAGGACGCCGACAAGCCGGTCTTCGTCGCCGTCCTCCCGGCCGACCAGCCCACCGAGAACCTCCTGCTGAACCTCCGCACGGAGACCGGTGTCACCGGCCTGTACGGCGCCCGCGTCGGCGACGACTTCGACGCGGCGGCCGACGCCTCGGTGATGTCCCGGCAGGCGGTGAACAACCTGGTCACCTCGGTGCAGACCGCCGGCGACCCCAAGGCCCAGCTCAACGACTTCGTCGACACGGCACTGCGCAACGTGGACGGCTCGGCACCGGCGAGCTGGAGCGAAGGCGGTGGCGGCGTGGACGTCAGCGGCCTGATCGCCGCCGGCGCGGTGCTGGCCGCGGGCGGCGCGGGCGCGTACGCGCTGGTGCGGCGCAACCGGCGACGCCACGAGGAGGAACAGCGGGCGGCGCTGGAGAAGCTGCGGGTCGTCGTCGACGAGGACATCACCGCCTTCGGCGAGGAACTGGACCGCCTGGACTTCCACCCGGCGGAACCCGGCGCCGACGACGCGATGCGCTCGGACTACGAGCATGCCCTGGACGCCTACGACCAGGCGAAACGCCTGATGGACTCGGCCGGCAAGCCGGAGCACGTCAAGGCGGTCACCCAGGCCCTGGAGGACGGCCGCTTCTCCCTCACCCGGCTCGCCGCCCGCCGGGAGCACCGGCCGCTGCCGGAACGCCGGCCGCCCTGCTTCTTCGACCCCCGGCACGGCCCGTCGCAGACCGACGAGACCTGGACGCCCCCCGGCGGCACCCCCCGCGAGGTCCCGGTCTGCGCGGCCGACCGCACCCGGCTGTCCGAGGGCCGCGACCCCGTGATCCGCGAGGTCGACACCGACGGCGGCCGCCGCCCGTACTGGGAGGCGGGCCCGGCCTACGGCCCCTGGGCCGGCGGCTACTTCGGCGGCGGCCTCCTGCCCGCCCTCCTCGTCGGCACGATGCTGGGCAGCATGATGGCCACCCCGTCGTACGCGGCCGACTACGGCGCCGGGTACGGCTATGGCGGCGGGGGCTATGAGGGAGGCGACGTCTCCGGTGCGGACTTCGACAGCGGGGACTTCGGAGGCGGGTTCGACGGAGGAGGCGGCTTCGGAGGCGGCGACTTCGGCGGCTTCGACGGCGGGGGCTTCTGAACCCCGCCCCGGAGAACACGCCACAGACACCCACCCCGGAGAACACGCCATAGACACCCCACCCCGGTGAACACGACACGGGCCCGGCATCCAAGGACACCGGGCCCGCACACAGGCCTGACCGCTCAGGCGCGCCGACGAGTCACAGCCGCCGAGAGGCGAGACGTCACAACGAGGACGCCGCCGAAGCGATCGCCGAGGCGAAGGTGGAGACCTCCGCGTAGACGCCGGGGGCGTTCGGGCGGGCGCAGCCTATGCCCCAGCTCACGATGCCGACCTGGATCCAGGCGTTGTTGGCGTCGCGGCGGAACATCGGCCCACCGGAGTCGCCCTGACAGGTGTCGACGCCGCCCGAGGGAAGGCCGGCGCAGATCTCCTCGCTGGCGATGAGGCCGCCGTAGCCGCTGTAGGAACGGCACTGGGCGTCGCTGACGAACGGCACGTTGGCCTTGAGCATGTAGCGCTGCTGTGACCCGCCCTCGCGGTTGGCGCCCCAGCCGGCGACGGTGAAGGTGCCGGTGTTGTACTGCGTGGTCGTGGCGATCTTCAGCGTCGGCAGGTTGATCGGCTGGGCGAGCTTGATGAGCGCCCAGTCCTTGCCGTTGCCGTTGTAGCCCGGCGCCCGGTACACGTACGTCGAGCGGACCTGGACCCGGCCGCTGGTGGACTGCAGGTCCACGACGCCGGCGGTGGCGGTGATGCCGGTGTTGGGCCCGGTCGAGCCCACGCAGTGCGCGGCGGTGAGCACGATCTGCTGGGTGTAGAGCGCGCCGCCACAGCCCATGGAGAGCCGGACCATGAACGGGAACTCGCCCTGCGCGGCCCGGGTTCCGCCGACGACACGGGAGTCGGCGGCCTGCGCGGCCGAGACGGGCTGAAGGCTGACGATCGCGAGCGCGGCGGCGCCGAGGGCCGCGCATCTCTTGAGCGCGGTGAGGAGCTTCTTCAACGTGATGCCTTCCGTGGGGGGTTGGACATGCGAACGTAGAGAGCGCTTGAATGTCGGGCGCATGCCAAGCAAGGGGAGAGATCGATCGGTGCTGACATGTGCCGGTCAAATCTGGTCGTTCGGATTATGGGAATCCCGCGAGCGCCCCCACAAGGGGCCGAATCCGGCCATGGTCACTTCTGTTGCGCACCCTGGTTGATAGTTCAAGCGCCCCGCTGCAATACTCCGTTCCCTTCCCCCTCACGCTCCGCGACCGCAAAGTGTCGTGTGCGCGACATAAGGCAGCAAAGAAGGTGCGTTATGTCCCTGTATCCGCCGTCGGACGACAACCTGCACCCACCCCCTGAACTCCACTCGATACGCAGCGCCCGCCGTTCCTTCGGCTTGGCGGCGACGCTCGTCTCGGTGGGCGGATTCCTCATATACGTCCTGCTGTCGGGATTCGCCGTCGGCATGATGAACCAGCCGCTGTTCGGCCACCTGACGATCGGACTGGCTCTGGGCCTCTTCCAGTTCCTCCTCATGGCCGTGACGATCTGGCTCTACGTCCGGCACATGCGCGAGCGGGTCGACCCGGTCACCGATCGCCTGCGGGCCCAACTGCGGGACAGCCAGGCGCAGATGCAGGCGCGGGCACAGGCGTCGGCACAGGCACGCCCCACCCCCTCGGGAAGGCGGTTCGGCACGTGGTGACGCAAGCAGCCGGTCAACTGGTGGATCACGCGGCGAGCGTCACCGACCGGGGCACTTTGCAGCTCACGCTCGTCCTGTTCATCACGGTCGTCGTGGTCACCCTGTTCACGGTGCTGCTGACGGCCCCGCAGCGGGACGAGATCAGCGAGTTCTATCTCGGCAACCGCGACATGTCGCCGTTGCGCAACGGGCTCGCCATGTGCGGCGACTACCTGTCGGCCGCGACGCTGCTCGGCAGTACCGGAATCGTCGCGCTGACCGGATACGACGGTCTGCTCTATCTGGGCGGCACGGTGGTGGCCTGGATGATGGCGCTGCTGCTGATCGCCGAACCGCTGCGCAACTCCGGCAAGTTCACCCTGGGCGACAATCTGGCCCTGCGGCTGCCGCGGGGACAGCGATCGGTCCGGCTGGCGCTCGCCCTGTGCACCCTGACCGTGTGCCTGCTGTACCTGGTCGCCCAACTCGTCGGCAGCATAGCCCTGTTGGCACAGTTCATCGGCGCCCCGAGCGGGACGGCCCGGGCGATGTGCGTGGTGGTCATCGGCACCATCGTCGTGGTGTACGCGGCGATCGGCGGCATGCCGGGCGCCACGGTCATCCAGGTCGTCAAGGCCGTGATGCTGGTCGTCGGGGTGGGCATCACCGCCGTCATGGTGCTCCACCACTTCGGCTGGAACATCAACCGGCTGCTGTCGACCGCGGCCGACAACAGCACCCTGGGCGAGCGCTTCCTCGGCCCCGGGCTGCGATACGGCGGCAGCACCACGAACAAACTGGACTTCTTCAGCCTGCAGTTGGCCATCGTGCTCGGACTGGCCGCCCTCCCGCACATCATGATGCGGCTGCTCGCCCCGCGCACCACGCGTGTCCTGCGCGGCTCGGTGGTGTGGGCCGTGGGCCTGATCGGCTTCGTGTGCCTGATGGCGGGCGTGCTGGGCCTCGGCGCCACCGCGATCGTCGGCCGGGAGCAGATCGCGGACACCGACCCCAGGGGCGATGCGGCGGTGCTCCTGCTCGGTTACGAACTGGGCGGCGGCGTGCTCGTGGCGCTGCTGTCCAGCCTGGCCTTCATCACCCTGCTCGGCGTGGCCGGCGGACTCACGCTCGCCGCGGCCTCCTCGATCGCCCACGATCTCTACGGCGCGGTGATCCGCAAGGGGAGGGCGACGCAGACGGAAGAGGTGGCCGTCGCCCGGCTCTCCGCGGCCGCGATCGGCATCATGGGCATGATGCTGGCCCTGCTGTCCTGGGGCACGAGCACCGCGACGCTGGCGTTCCTGGCCTTCGCGATCGCGGCGTCCGCCATTCTGCCGACGATCGTCTACAGCCTGTTCTGGCGGCGCTTCACCGCACGTGGCGCACTGCTGAGCCTGTACGGCGGCCTGGCCTGCTCGGTGCTCCTGGTCGTGTTCTCCCCGATCGTCTCCTCCGCCTCCAACTCGCTCTACCCGAATGCCGACTTCGCCTGGTTCCCGCTGCAGAACCCCGGCATCGTGTCGATTCCGGCGGGCTTCCTGCTGGGGTGGCTCGGATCGGTACTGAGCAAGCCTCAGGAGCCGCAGGTGTTCGAGGAGTTCGAGGTCCGTGCGTTGATCGGTGCCGACGAGCGGTGACTCGCCGCGGGGCCGGAGAGGTGCCCGTCAGGCGCCTCTCCGGCCCCGGCGACGGTCATACGGCCGATGACGCGCCGGTACGCTTCCCCGCGACCGGCGAGCCCGCCACGCCCGCCGCCACCAGTGCCAGCGCGACCAGCACGGCACTGACCCACAGGGGCGACCGGTACCCGAGCCCGGCCCCGATGGCCGTACCGCCGAGCCAAGGCCCCAGCGCCGCCCCCACGTTGAACGCGGCCGTCGCAAAGCCGCCGCCCAGCGTGGGCGCGTCGGACGCCGCGTACAGCGCCTGGGAGATGAGCGTGGACCCGACCCCGAAGGCCAGGGCACCCTGCACGAAGACGAGCCCGAGCGCCACGACCGGATTGCCGGCCCCGAGCGCGAAGGCGCCCCACCCGACGCACAAGGCGACCCCGCCCGTGCCCAGCACCACCCCGGGCCACCGGTCGGCGAACCGCCCGCCGACCCAGACCCCCACGAACGACCCCGCCCCGAACAGCGCGAGCACGACGGGCACCCACCCGCTGCCCAGCCCCGTCACCTGCGTGACCAGGGACGCGAGATAGGTGAAGGTACAGAAGGTCGCCCCGTTCACGAGGGCACCCAGCAGCAGAGTGACCCGCAGCCGAGGGCTGCGCAGCGCCCGCAGTTCATCCCGCAGGGCGGGACGCGCGGAGCCGGCGGCACCGCCGGGCACGGACCGCGCCACGGCCACGACGGCAGGCAAGGACACCAGCGCCACGGCCCAGAACGCGGCACGCCACCCCCAGAGCTGCCCGAGCAGCGCCCCGGCGGGCACCCCCACCACGCACGCCAGCGGGACCCCGCCGAGCAGGGTGGACGCGGCCCGCCCCTTGGCGTCCGGCTCGACCATGTGCACGGCGGTCACGAGGGCGACGGCCAGGAACCCGGCGTTCGCGAGCGCCCCGACGACCCGCGTGGCGAGGAGCACCCCGAAACTGTCGGTCACCGCCCCGACGACATGAACGCCGAGAAAGACGACCAGGAACCCGAGCAGCGCACCCCGCCGCGACCACCGCCGCGCGAGGCCGGCCATGACCGGCGCCCCCACGACCATGCCCACGGCGAAGGCCGAGGTGAGCGCACCGGCCGCGGGCACCGAGACCCCCAGATCCCGGGCGATGTCCGGCACCAGCCCGGACAGCATGAACTCGGATGTCCCCTGGGCGAAGACGGCAAGGCCCAGCAGAAATAGAGCAAACGGCATGAAGAAACTCCGCTACCCGAAGTCGAGGTGGAAAACGGCACGTCGAGACGGCCGTCCGGCAGCGGAGTGAGCCCTGAAGGGGAACGAGCCTTGATCAGCCCGGCATCACGAGCAGCCACCGGAGAGCCGGTGGCCGGAGTCTGGATGCTTCGGGGCTGGACACGGAGGCAGGTTACGCGGGCCCGGGGAGAGGGGCCACCGGGTTTTCGTGCCCTCGCCACCCACGCGCCGCGCGCCGCCGCCGCGCTGCACGATGACGACGGCGACGAGGCCGACGACCAGGCCGAGGGCGGTCTGCGCGCCGAACGGCTCACCGAACATCAACGCTCCCCAGACCGCAGTGACCGGGGCCATGAGGAACATGAGCGTATTGACCTTGGTGACTCCGGAGCGCCGCAGGATGATCCAGTACAGCCCGTACCCGCCGAAGGTGGACAGGACCACGAGCGAGGTGATCGCGGCCCAGAAGCCGGCCTCGGCGGGCGGCGCGGCCGCTCCGGTGCTCACGGCGAACACCGTGAACAGCACGGCGCTGGTGACGCAGTGCACGGTCATCGCCACCCCGGGCGCGACCGGCACCCGGGAGCGGCTCTCGAGGAAGGTGGCCGCCACCAGGGAGAGCATGCCGAGGAACGGGATGAGATAGGCCCATGCGGCAACGCCGGTCGCCGCCGTGGCGTCGGCCGTCGTGACGATGACGACGCCGCTCACCCCCAGGAACAGCCCGAGCCACTGTCCGCGCGAGACGTACTGGCGCAGCAGCGGGCCGGCGAGCGCCCCGGCGACGAGCGGCTGGACGCCGTCGATCAGGGCCGTGGTGCCGCTGGAGACCCCGAGCTGGATGGCGTAGTAGACGGTCAGCAGATAGCCGCTCTGCGACAGCACGCCGATCACGGCCTGCCGTACGACGTCCCGCGCGGTCAGGCCCCGCCACGACGCGCGGCCCACCACGGCGGCGACGACGATCAGGATCACGGCGAGCGGCAGGAACCGCCACATCAGGATCGTGACCGCGGACGCGCTCCTCGCACCGAGCTTGGCCCCGATGAACCCGGAGCTCCAGCAGAGGACGAAGGCGAGCGAGAGCAGAGCATTCACACGATCACCCCACTAAACAGATCGGTATACCTGCCTCCTGTGCCGTGACTATACAGATCGGTATACTTCTCTGCCATGGGCACCGCAGAGCAGCAGCCGCACCGCATCACGATGACGCGTGCCGCACGGCGCATCCTGGATGCCGCCGAGCGGCTGTTCTACGAGCGCGGCATTCATGCCGTCGGAGTGGATCTCATCGCCGCGGAGGCGGGGGTGACCAAGAAGACGCTCTACGACCGCTTTGGGTCCAAGGAGCGGATCGTCGTGGAGTACCTGGCCGACCGCGACGCACGCTGGAGGGCCTTCCTCGCGCACTACCTCGACGACCACCTCGACGCGGCGCACGCGACGCCGCAGGCGCACGTCCTGGCCGTCTTCGACGCCTCACGCGCATGGTCGGTGGAGCACGGCTCCAAGGGGTGCAGCATGGTCAACGCCCATGCCGAGATCAGCGACCCCGCCCACCCGGCCCACCCGGTCATCGCCGGGCAGAAGGAGTGGATGCTCGCCCTGTTCATCCGTCTCGCCCGGGACATCGCCCCGCACGACTCGGACCGCTTGGGCCGGACACTGATGCTCCTCCACGAGGGAGCGCTCGTCGCCCACGGCCTGAACACCTTCCCGGACCCCATCGCACACGCCCGCGAACAGGCGGAAGCTCTCCTTCAGGCACCGCAAGGGCGGCCATGAGTCCATCGAGGTGAGCGATCAAGGCCTGCGGCCTAGACTGAAGGCGGCACAGGGAAGGGGAGCAGGGGAACGGGAAACCGACCCAGGAGGACGCGATGTTCCGGCACACCCGGTTGCCAGGGGAATCACCCGAGTACCTCGCCGCACGCGAAGAACTGCGCCTCGCCGAGATCGAGTTGATGCGCCACCGCGAGCAGGTCGCCGCCCGGCGGCGCGCTCTGCCGCCGGGGCCGCCGGTCGACGACTACGTCTTCCTGGAGGGGCCCGCCGACCTCGACGCCGGCGACGAACCGGTCCGCGAGGTGCGGCTGAGCGAGCTGTTCACCGGCCCCGAACGGCCGCTGATCATGTACCAGTTCATGTACGGCAAGGCACAGACCGACCCCTGCCCGATGTGCACCCTGTGGATCGACGGCTTCAGCGGCATCGCCCGCCACGTCACCCGCAACGCCGACTTCGTCATCGCGGCGGCGGCCGACCCGCCCGTCCTGCGGCAGCACGCCCGTAATCGCGGCTGGCACCGGCTGCGGCTGCTGAGCTGTGGCGACAGCACCTTCAAGTACGACACGGGCAGCGAGGACAAGGACGGCGAACAGGACTCCACCGTCTCCGTCTTCACCCGCGACGGCGACGGCACGATCCGCCACTTCTACTCCACGCACCCCCGCATGTCCGCCGACATCGACGAGCGGGGCATCGACCTGCTGGCCCCCGTCTGGCACCTCCTCGACCTGACCCCGCGGGGGCGCGGCGACTGGTATCCGAGCGTCGACTACTGACCCCGACACGGCGGACGGCCCGATGGAGGACAGTTTCCGACCTACTTCACCCCTACGTTTCCGTCATGCGCCCTCTCCACGACCCGGAACCCCTCGCCTTCGAGTCCGCCCCCGCCCTCGACGCCTGGCTGACCGAGCACCCGACCCCGCACCCCGGCCTCTGGGTCAAGGTCGCCAAGAAGGGCTCCGGCATCCCCTCCGTCACCGCCGCCGAGGTCAACGACGTGGCCCTGTGCCACGGCTGGATCACCGGGCAGCGCAAGGGAATCGACGGGTCGTACTACCTCCAGCGCATCACCCCGCGCCGGCCCGGCAGCCTCTGGTCGATGGTCAATGTGCGGCGCGTGGCGGAACTGGTGGCCGAGGGACGTATGCGGCCGGCCGGCCTCGCCGAAGTGGACGCCGCCAAGGCGGACGGGCGCTGGGAGGCGGCGTACGAGTCGCAGCGCAACGCCGACGTCCCGGTCGAGCTGACCGCCGCGCTGGAGCGGGACCCCCGGGCCCGGGCGGCCTTCGAGAAGCTGGGCAGGACCGAGCGCTACCAGCTCATGCTGGGCCTGCTGCGCTCCCGGACCGCACGCGGCCGCGACACTCAAGTCGCCGCGATCCTCCGGGAACTGACGAGGCGCCGGTGAGCGAGGAGCCCACCGGCGCCTTGAGGGGAATCATCAGGCGTTCTTGATCGCCGAGATGTCGAAGTTCAGCTTGATCTTGTCCGAGATCAGCACACCGCCCGTCTCCAGCGCCGCGTTCCAGGTCAGACCCCACTCCGAGCGCAGGATCTGAGCCTTGCCCTCGAAGCCGACGCGCTCATTGCCGAAGGGGTCCTTCGCGGCGCCGTTGAACTCCAGGTCGATGCTGATCGGCCGGGTGGTGCCGAGGATCGTCAGGTCACCGGTGATGCGGTAGTCCTCCCCGCCGAGGGCCTCCGCCTTGGTGGAGCGGAACGTCATCGTCGGGAATTCGTCGATCTTGAAGAAGTCCGCGCTCTTGAGGTGCCCGTCGCGGTCCGCGGAGCCGGTGTCGATGCTGTCCATCTTGACGTCGATGGACGCGGTGGACGCCGACGGGTCGCTGCCGTCCAGGTGCAGCGAGCCGCTGAAGTCGAGGAACTTGCCCTTGACGTTGGTGACCATGGCGTGCCGGACGGTGAAGCCGATCGTGGAGTGGGCCGTGTCGATCGTGTAGTCACCGGTCAGGGCGGAGAGGTCGGGGTTCACCATGACGTGCTCCTTCGGAAGGATGTTGAACGTTGAACCATATCAACGCGACCGACCTTAGGTCTATTCCGTTCAGGATTCAACATCATCTGCAAAGTGTTGGCGTGACTACTTCGAGGTGGTAGATGCCCAGGGCATGAACCCACAGCAAAGAGCCACCAAGGGACTCAAGGAACCCATGGGACCGACCCGCCGAGCCGTCTTACTCGCGACGGCGCTCATGGCCGCGGCCGCTCCCGCCGCCCGCGGCGCCGTCGCCGATCCCTACGACACCCTCCGCCGACGATGGCTCGACATCGCCCTCGGCACCGGCTACGACCCGGCAGCGGAGCCGTACGCCTCCCGCCTGGCCGAGACCGGCACCCTGGCCCGCGGTTTTCAGTCCACCATGGCCCCCGCCCCCACCTCCCTCTGGCCCGGCCAGCCCTTCGACCCGCCCGCCGGCATCACCCGGAGCTACGGCCGCCTGTGGACCATGACCCAGGCCTACGGCCGGCAGGGCACCGGATCCACCGGCGACCCGGCCCTCCTCGCCGACGTACTGCGCGGCCTCGACCACCTCTCCGCCACCGTCTACAACCCCTCCACCACCCGCTACGGCAACTGGTGGGAATGGCAGATCGGCAGCCCGCGCCTGCTGATGGACATCACCGCCGCCCTCCACGACCACCTCACCGGCGCCCGGATCGACGCCGCCTGCGCCGCCGTCGACCACTTCATCCCGGACGCGATGCTCACCGACTACTCCGGCACCTCCACCGGCGCCAACCGCGTCGACCTGTGCCGCAGCGTCGCCCTGCGCGGCATCCTCGGCCGGGCCCCGGCGAAGATCGCCCTCGCCCGGGACGCGCTCTCCCCGGTCTTCCCGTACGTCACCAAGGGCGACGGCCTCTACCGGGACGGCTCCTTCGTGCAGCACACCTGGGTCGCCTACTCCGGCACCTACGGCCAGGTCCTCCTCGACGGTCTCGGCCGCCTCTTCGCCCTGCTCGCCGGATCCGAGTGGGAGGTGACCGACCCGGACAGGCAGATCGTCCTCGACAGCGTCGAGCGCGCCTACGCCCCCCTCATCCACGACGGGCTGGTGATGGACAGCGTCAACGGCCGTGCCATCAGCCGGGGTTACCTCAAGAGCGACGACCGGCGGGTGATGCGCAGCGACCACTACCACGGGCAGGCGATCATCGCCGCGATCGCTCTGCTGGCGGCCGGCGCGAGCACCGCGGAACGCGAGCGCTGGTACGGCCGTATCAAGGGATGGATCGAACGGGACACCGTCACACCGATCCTGACGGCCCCTCAGTTCGGCGTCGCCGACCTCGCACGGCTGCGCACCGTCGCCGAGTCCCCGGTCCCCGCCGCCCCCGAGCCCACCGGCCACCACCTCTTCGCCGCCATGGACCGGGCCGTGCACCGCCGCCCGCGCTTCGTCGCGAACATCGCCATGGCCAGCGACCGCATCGCGTACTACGAGTGCGGCAACGGCGAGAATCCGCGCGGCTGGCACACCGGGGCCGGAATGCTCTCCTGGTGGGCGGACGGCCTGGGCGACCAGTACACGGACTGGTACTGGCCGACCGTCGACTGGTACCGCCTTCCCGGCACGACCGTCTCCACGCTGCGCCTCCCCGACAAGGCGGGCGGCGAGTGGGGCGAGCCCAAGCCCGACGTGCGGTGGGTCGGCGGCGCCACCGACGGGGAGTACGCGGCGGTCGGACAGCATCTGAAGGGACTGGGCTCGACGCTCCAGGCCCGCAAGTCGTGGTTCTGCGTCGCCGACGCCGTGATCTGCCTCGGCGCCGGGATCACCTGCACGGACGGCGTCCCCGTCGAGACCGTCGTCGACAACCGCAACCTGGGGGAGCGGGGCACCCAGGCCCTCGTACGCGGCCGGGGCTGGGCGCATCTGGAGGGGCACGGCGGCTGGGTGGTGCCGTACGGCGCGCTGCGCACCCTGCGCGAGGAGCGCACCGGCGCCTGGGCCGACATCAACACCACCAGCACCACCGAGCGCCGCACCCGCCGCTGGCAGACCCTGTGGCTCGACCACGGCACCGACCCGGCCGACGCCACCTACCTCTACCTGCTCATGCCCGGCGCCCGCCGCGCGGAGGTGGCCGCCCGGGCCGCCGACCGCGGGTGGCTGTCGGTCCTCGCCAACGACGCCGCCCGCCAGGCGGTCCGCGTCCCCTCCCTGGGCCTGACGGCCGCCAACTTCTGGCGGCCGGGCACGGCCGGTCCGCTCACCGCCTCGGACGGCGCGAGTATCCTGCTCCGCCGCCGGGGCCGGACCGCTACGCTCTGCGTGAGCGAGCCGCCGCGCACCGGCGAGCCGCTGGAGATCGGCTGGGACCACCCCGTACGGCGGGTCCTGCGGGCGGACGACTCGGTCGAGATCCTCGCGACGGGACGCGGGCTGAGCATCCGTGTCACTCCGGGGATGGTATGCGCGACCCATCGATGTGAGGTGGCTCTCGCCTGACGGCTTTGTGCGACCTCCACAACCCGCACGCCCTCTGAGCAGTCGGAAAGGCTGCATGCCGCCGTGGTTCTGTTCAGGGGTACCAGGAAATCGGTCGGAGGACTGTACGGAGTCAACGGCTCGCTTTCCAGCGCGTCCTTCGTAAGGTCGCTACATGACCGTTTTGGATGAGGCACCGGGTGAGCCGATCGACGCGCGCGGGCGGACGGCCGAGCTGCACGAGATCCGTGCCCAGGCGCTGGCCGGCCCGAGCGAGAAGGCGACCGCGGCGCAGCACGCCAAGGGCAAGCTGACCGCCCGGGAGCGCATCGAGCTGCTCGTGGACCCCGGTTCCTTCCGGGAGGTCGAGCAGCTGCGCCGGCACCGGGCCCAGGGCTTCGGCCTGGAGGCCAAGAAGCCGTACACCGACGGTGTGATCACCGGCTGGGGCACGGTGGAGGGCCGGACGGTCTTCGTGTACGCGCACGACTTCCGGATCTTCGGCGGCGCGCTGGGCGAGGCCCACGCCACCAAGATCCACAAGATCATGGACATGGCCATCGCGGCGGGCGCGCCGCTGGTCTCCCTGAACGACGGCGCGGGCGCCCGTATCCAGGAGGGCGTCTCGGCCCTCGCCGGCTACGGCGGCATCTTCCAGCGCAACACCAAGGCGTCCGGCGTCATCCCGCAGATCTCGGTCATGCTCGGCCCGTGCGCCGGCGGCGCGGCGTACTCGCCCGCCCTGACCGACTTCGTCTTCATGGTCCGCGACACGTCCCAGATGTTCATCACCGGCCCCGACGTGGTCAAGGCGGTGACGGGCGAGGAGATCACCCAGAACGGCCTGGGCGGCGCGGACGTGCACGCCGAGACCTCCGGTGTCTGCCACTTCGCGTACGACGACGAGGAGACGTGCATCGCCGAGGTGCGCTACCTCCTGTCGCTGCTCCCGCAGAACAACCGCGAGAACCCGCCCCGTGTGGAGTCCACGGACGCCGCCGACCGCCGCTCGGACGTCCTGCTGGACCTGGTCCCGGCGGACGGCAACCGGCCGTACGACATGGCCAAGGTCATCGAGGAGATCGTCGACGACGGCGACTACCTCGAAGTGCACGAGCGCTGGGCGCGGAACATCATCTGCGCGCTGGCCCGCCTCGACGGCCAGGTGGTGGGCATCATCGCCAACCAGCCGCAGGTGCTGGCCGGTGTCCTGGACATCGAGGCATCGGAAAAAGCTGCGCGCTTTGTCCAGATGTGTGACGCTTTTAATATCCCGATCGTCACTTTCCTGGACGTGCCGGGCTTCCTCCCCGGCGTCGACCAGGAGCACGGTGGGATCATCCGCCACGGCGCGAAGCTGCTCTACGCCTACTGCAACGCGACCGTGCCGAGGATCTCGCTGATCCTGCGCAAGGCGTACGGAGGCGCGTACATCGTGATGGACAGCCAGTCCATCGGCGCCGACCTCACCTACGCCTGGCCGACGAACGAGATCGCGGTGATGGGCGCGGAAGGCGCGGCCAACGTCATCTTCCGCCGCCAGATCGCCGACGCCGAGGACCCCGACGCCATGCGGGCCCGCATGGTCAAGGAGTACAAGTCCGAGCTCATGCACCCGTACTACGCGGCCGAGCGGGGTCTGGTGGACGACGTGATCGACCCCGCGGAGACCCGCGAAGTCCTCGTCCGTTCCCTGGCGATGCTCCACACCAAGCACGCGGACCTGCCGTCCCGCAAGCACGGCAACCCCCCGCAGTAACCCACCGGTACCGCTGCGGAAACCTCTCTCACGGAGACTGACACCCATGAACCTCCCTGACATCCGCGTCGAGAAGGGCCACGCCGAGCCCGAGGAAGTCGCCGCCATCACCGCGATCCTCCTGGCCCGCGCCGCCGCCCAGCCCGCCGACCCCGCCCCGGCCCACCGAGGCCGCGCAAAGGCCGGCTGGCGCCGCCTGGAGCGCGAGCCGGGCTTCCGGGCACCGCACAGCTGGCGCTGAGCCCCTAAAAGCCCAAGGGCCCCTCCCGAACGGGAGGGGCCCTTGGGCTTTTAGGGGCGCGGGGCTGTATTTGATATGCGGCTCCGCCGCGTGGGCGCGAACAACCACTGGGCTGCCGCAGACGGCACACAACCGTCCGAGGCAGCCCAGCAGCCGCACAAAGAACCACTTACCGCAAGCGAGCCATCAACGCGTGCTCCACCAACGTGATCAGCGTCGACTTCGCGTCCGCACGGTGCCGCGCGTCCGTCGTGATGATCGGCGTGTCGGGGCCGATCTGCAGCGCCTCACGCACCTCGTCCGGGTTGTACGGCTGATTGCCGTCGAACCCGTTCAACGCGATCACGAACGGCAGACCGCTGTTCTCGAAGTAGTCGACCGCCGGGAAACAGTCGGCAAGGCGCCTGGTGTCGACCAGGACGACGGCGCCGATCGCGCCGCGCACCAGGTCGTCCCACATGAACCAGAAGCGGTCCTGGCCGGGCGTACCGAAGAGGTACAGGATCAGGTCCTGGTCCAGGGTGATGCGGCCGAAGTCCATGGCGACGGTGGTCGTCGTCTTGTCTCCGGTGTGGGTGAGGTCGTCGATGCCCGCCGAAGCTGACGTCATCACGGCCTCTGTGCGCAGCGGGTTGATCTCCGAGACGGCGCCGACGAACGTGGTCTTGCCCACGCCGAAGCCGCCCGCCACCACGATCTTCGCGGAGGTGGTGGAGCGGGAAGGACCGCCGCTAGAGCTTGCGAAGTCCACTGAGCACCCTTTCGAGCAGTGTCACGTCTGGCTGGCCGCCGGCGTTCTCGTCGCCGCCGGGCTGATGGATCGCGACCAGTCCCGCCTCCGCCAAGTCGGCGACGAGGATCCTGGCCACGCCGAGGGGGATCGTGAGGAGAGCCGAGACCTCGGCTACCGACTTGATCTCTCGGCAGAGGTTGCAGATCCGCTGATGCTCGGGCAACTGGCCCTGCATCTGGTGCGGCTGCGCGGTGGTGTGCACCAGCGCCTCGATGGCGAGCTGGTAGCGCGGGCGCGTCCGGCCGCCGGTCATGGCGTACGGGCGCACCAGGGGGTTGTTCGACGCCCCGGCGGGCGCCGGCTCAGGGGCGCGTCGCTGCGGCTGCACCGGCTGGATGCGCGGCGCCGGCGGTTGGTCGTACGGCGAGGGCCCGGGGCCCTGGGGGGCGTACGGCTGCCGCTGGCTCGGCGTGGAGGGGAAGTTGTAACGGTTCGGGTTCTGGGAACCGTCGTTCCGGCCCTGGCCAGGACCGTACGACCAGTTGCCCGATGACGAACCGTCTGGGGGTGTTGCCACTTTCTCTCCTCCTCCGACTGTGCCTGGCACCCATCATGTGGAGCCGCGTCCCGAAACTTTACGGCCACGGGACGCCAAAACGCACCGACTGTCTGTTAGTTGAGCAGGCTCCCCTGGAGCTCCGCCCGCAGATCCGGTGTCAGGACCGTACCGGCACGGTCGACCAGAAGCGCCATCTCGTACCCAATGAGGCCGATGTCCGCCTCCGGGTGTGCGAGAACCGCGAGCGAAGAACCGTCGGAGATGGACATGATGAAGAGGAATCCCCGCTCCATCTCCACAACCGTCTGATTCACGCTCCCGCCCTCGAAGATGCGGGAGGCGCCTGCCGTCAGAGACGTCAGACCGGAGGCGACGGCCGCGAGCTGGTCGGCGCGGTCGCGGGGGAAGCCTTCGGACATCGCCAGAAGGAGTCCGTCGGCGGAGACCACCACCGTGTGCGACACCCCGGGGGTGTTGTCCACGAAGTTGGTGATCAACCAGTTCAGGTTCTGTGCCGCCTGGCTCATCGGGCTCACACTAACGCTCCTGGTTGTAGGTGCTGTCAGGACCGAAGCCCTGGCCGTTCGTTTCACTTCCCGCACTGCGGCCCCGCTGGACCCCCCGGCGCAGGTTGCTCAGCCTGCCCCGGACGTCCTCGGGAGCGCGGGAGACCTGTGGGCCGCCCTGTGGGGTGGCTGCGGCGGCTCCCTCGACCAGGTTGGCCTTGGGGACCCGCCGCGGCAGGCCGGAGGAGGTGACCCCGCCTGCCTTGGGCTTCCGGAGCTGCGAGGCCTGCTGCCAGCGATCGTCGTTCTGCGAACGCCAGTTGCTGTCGCCGTTGCTCTCCGGTGTGGGGGCCGGCGTCTCCTGCCGCGCGGGCCGGGCGCCGTTGGTGCCGTTCGCGACGGAGCCGCGGCGGGGCAACCCGGCGTCGGTCATCGCGTGGCCGGCGGAGGGGTCCGTCCCCGGACGGTCGAAGCCTACGCCGTCGCGCTCGTTCGCGTCATCGGCCTGCGCGGATTCCGCTTGCGGAGCGTACTGGTCCGGGTAGCCGTTGCGGTAGCCCTCCTGCTGCGGCCAGTCGTCCTGGTGACGCCGCTGCTGGAAGGCCGGGAAGCTCTCCGTGGCGGAGCCGGTGGCGGGCGCGGGCTCCTCGGCGGCCGGCTCCGCATAGGAGGGCTCGGGGTAGCCGCCACCCGACGAGAACGTGTCGCTGTGCCCCACACCGCCGTTCGGCGCGTAGTACGTGTCGTCGTACGCCGCCTGCTGCTGCTCCTCGTACGCCGGCTGCTGCGGCTCGTCGTACGACGGCTGCTGCTGCTCCTCGTACGCCTGCTGCCGGTCGTAGTCCGACGCCTGGTCGCCGAAGTCGTTCTGGCGGTTGTCGTAGGAGGGCTGGCCGGGGAAGCCGTCGGCGTAGGCCTGCGCTTCGGACAGCTCCGCGGCGGGCGGCTGGCCGTGTATCTCGGCCTCCAGGGCCGCCCGGCGCTCCTCGCGCATCAGGGAGCGGCCGACCGGGTCCAGCTCGCGTATGTCGTCCGGGACCTCGGGGTAGGCGCTGTCGTCGAAGCCGAGCTCGGCGGCCGTACGCATCGGCTGGCTGAAGTTCTCACCCTGGAACTGCTGCTCCGGGATGATCTGCGAGACGGTGAACTCGTCCTGGACCGGCTGCTGTTCGCCGCCACCGCCGTGCGTGATCGCGTCCGGCAGCATGACCAGCGACGTGGTGCCGGCCTGCTCGCCGGAGGGGCGCAACTGGACGCGGATGCCGTGCCGGTCGGACAGCCGGCCGACCACGAACAGGCCCATGCGCTGGGAGATCGCGGCGTCCACGGTCGGCGGGTTGGCCAGCTTGTGGTTGATGTCCGCGAAGTCCTCGGCGGTCAGGCCGATGCCCTTGTCGTGAATCTCGATCATGATCCGACCGTCGGGCAGACGCGTGGCGGTCACGCGAACCTTGGTCTGCGGGGAGGAGAACGTCGTCGCGTTCTCCAGCAGCTCGGCGAGCAGGTGCACGAGGTCGGTCACGGCGCGGCCGTGGATCTCGGCCTCCGGGACGCCCGACAGCTCGATGCGCTCGTACTGCTCCACCTCGGAGGAGGCGGCGCGGAGCACGTCGACCAGCGGCACCGGCTGATCCCAGCGGCGGCCGGGCTCCTCGCCGGCGAGGACGAGGAGGTTCTCGCCGTTGCGGCGCATACGGGTCGCGAGGTGGTCCAGACGGAAGAGGTTCTCGAGCTGGTCCGGGTCGGCCTCGTTGTTCTCCAGGTCGGTGATCAGAGTGAGCTGGCCCTCGATCAGCGACTGGTTGCGGCGCGAGAGGTTGGTGAAGATCGCGTTGATGTTGCCCCGCAGCAGGGCCTGCTCGGCGGCGAGCCGGACGGCCTCGCGGTGGACCTGGTCGAAGGCGCGGGCGACCTCGCCGATCTCGTCGCGGGTGTTGATCGGAATCGGGGCGACACGGGTGTCGACGCGGCCGGGGTCGGTGCGCGAGAGCTGGTCGACCAGCATCGGCAGCCGCTGCTCGGCGATGCCGAAGGCGGCGTTGCGCAGCTGGCGCATGGAGCGGGACATCTGGCGGGCCACCATGCCGGCCAGGATGAACGCGGCGAGCAGGGCGACCACGACGGCGGCACCGGTGATCAGGGCGTCGCGCTTGGCGTCGTCGGAGATGCTGGCGGCCTCGTTCACCGCGGTGTTGGCGAGGTCGTTCTCGATGTCGCGGTAGGCGTTGTACTTGAGGGTGTTGACCGCCCACCAGTTCTCGGCGGTGACGCCCTTCTGGGCGAGCGCGGCACGCTCACTGGTGTCGGTGGACTGCAGGCCCGCGATGGCCCTGATCATGTCCTCCGTCTTGGCCGGCGGCGGCACGTAGTCCGGGTTCTTGGCCTTGGCATCCGCGGCCAGGGTCTTGCCCTCGGCCAGGATCGCCTTCTTCGCGTCGTCGAGCTTCTGCGCGTCCGCCTCGGTGCCACCGGCGATGTACTCCTCGACGGCGATGCCCTCGAGGTAGGCGTACGAGGTGAGGGCGACCCGCTGGCCGGCGAAGCTCTCCGGGGTCGGGCCGGGCTTGATCAGCAGGTGCATGCCGATGGAGCGCTGCAGCGACAGAGCCGCCTTGGTGAGCTCGATGGCGTAGACGGTACGGCCGTAGGAGGTGATGTTGCCGGTGCCCAGACCGAGCTCGTTGGCGAACTCCGTCAGGGGGTGGGCGACGTCGACGTAGCCCTCCTCGGTCTTCACGCCGCTGAGTTTGGAGCCGTACGCCTCCGCCCGCAGGTCCGCGAGCTTCGGCTCGGCCTTGCGGAACAGGTTCAGGCGCCGCTCCAGGCCCGGCTTCTGCGGCATGTTCTGCGCGACCTGGTCGAACTCGTCGGCGGCCTTGTCCGTCGCGCGGCGGGCCGCGGTGACCGTCCCGTCGTCCTGGCCCTTGCCCTGGAGCAGCGGGGCGGCCGTGACGTCCCGCTCGTTGTAGAGGGCGTCGGCGTAGTTGAGGGACGCCCGTACCAGACGCGCGGTATTCTCCGCGTCCTCGGCCTCCTGCCAGGTGTCGATCGAGCTCTTCACCTGGAAGCCGCCCATGACGAGGCCGACCAGCACGGGTATGAGCAGGATCGCGTTCAGCCGGGTCGGCACGCGCCAGTTGCGCGGCGAGAGGCGGCCGCCGCTGGGTGCGGGCGCCGCCGTTGGTTCGGATCCGGGCACAGGGGCGGGCGCCGCTCCGCGCGGCGGCGGGGTGAAGTTGCCCCGGGCCGACGGCTCGGGACTGTTCTTGCTTCGCCTCACTCGACCAACAACCTTCCGGCGGGGTCGGCACCTACGTTGTGCCGCAGTGTCTCAGAGCCCAGTTCGCCATGGAGTACGCAGTACTGCTGAGTACGTCTTTGACTATTGGGCAGTTCTCGCATTCCAGCACGACGGCCTGCGCTCTTCCAAACAGTGGAAGAGGAGGATTCCACGTGATGTAAGCCCCAGATAAAACGGTCATAAAGAGCGAGCCCCGCCAAAAGACGGGGCTTCTGTGCGCGCAGCGAGACCGCTTGACCGCGACGAGTGGCCGTACCACCTGATTCCTCTGCCGAAACGTTATGAACAATGGAGCCGACCGTGTCAAAGGCCACAGTCGGCTCCGGCGCATCTACGACAACTGCCGTATGGCGCTGTCGACTTGCGCTACCGCAGCCGTGCCATGAGCGCGTGTTCGACCAGCGTGATCAGCGCGCTCTTGGCATCGGCCCGGTGCCGCGCGTCCGTCGTGATGATCGGCGCGTCCGGGCCGATCTGCAGTGCCTCGCGCACCTCGTCCGGCGTGTAGGGCTGGTGTCCGTCGAAGCCGTTGAGGGCGATGACGAACGGCAGCCCGCTGTTCTCGAAGTAGTCGACGGCCGGGAAGCAGTCGGCGAGCCGGCGGGTGTCCACCAGGACGACGGCACCGATGGCACCGCGCACCAGGTCGTCCCACATGAACCAGAACCGGTCCTGACCCGGCGTACCGAACAGGTACAGGATCAGGTCCTGGTCCAGGGTGATACGGCCGAAGTCCATGGCCACCGTGGTGGTGGTCTTGCCCCCGGTGTGCGTGAGGTCGTCGATGCCCGCGCTCGCCGAGGTCATCACGGCCTCGGTGCGCAGCGGGTTGATCTCCGAGACGGCACCCACGAACGTGGTCTTGCCCACGCCGAAGCCGCCCGCCACCACGATCTTCGCGGAGGTGGTCGCCCGGCCCGGTTCAGAGCTTGCGAAGTCCACTGAGCACCCTTTCGAGCAGCGTCACGTCCGGAGCGCCGCCGTTGTTCTCGTCGCCGCCCGGCTGGTGAATGGCGACCAGGCCGGCCTCGGCGAGGTCCGCGACGAGGATCCTGGCCACACCCAGCGGCATGGACAGCAGCGCGGAGACCTCCGCGACCGACTTCACCTCACGGCACAGGTGACAGATGCGCTGGTGCTCCGGGAGGAGCCCCATGAGCGCTGCCGGGTCGGCCGTGGTGCTGATCAGGGCCTCGATGGCCAACTGGTAGCGCGGCCGGGTCCGGCCGCCGGTCATCGCGTAAGGACGTACCAGCGGCTGGTCGCCCTCATCCTCGTACGGCTCCGCGTACGGATCATGAGAGGCGGTGGGCGGGGTCATGAATCCTCCGGGCGGGGACAGCAGTCGGTAGGTCAAGCCGTCGGGTGGGGCCAGTGGGGGGATTGTGGCGGCCGGACGGTGATTCGGTGAGACGGGTTGGATCCGGGGCGATCAGTGGAGCAGACTGCCTTGTAGTTCGGCGCGCAGGTCGGGCGTGAGCACCGCGCCCGCGCGGTCGACCAGCAGCGCCATCTCGTAGCCGACGAGGCCGATGTCGCATTCGGGGTGTGCCAGGACGGCCAGGGACGAACCGTCCGAGACCGACATGAGGAAGAGGAACCCTCGTTCCATCTCCACGACGGTCTGGGCCACGTTACCGCCGTCGAAGATCCGAGAGGCACCCGCCGTCAGCGACGTCAGACCCGACGCGACGGCCGCGAGCTGGTCGGCACGGTCGCGCGGGAAACCCTCCGACATCGCCAGCAGCAGACCGTCGGCGGACACGACGACGGTGTGGGACACACCCGGGGTGTTGTCCACAAAGTTGGTGATCAACCAGTTGAGGTTCTGTGCCGCCTGGCTCATCTGGCTCAACTAACGCTCCTGCTGGTGAGTGGGGCTCGGGAAGCTGCCGGTCTGGCCGTCACTGGCCTGTCGACCCTGCGCGATACCCCGACGGAGATTGGTCAGCCGGCCGCGTACGTCATCAGGCGAACGCGAGACCTGCGGACCGCTTTGGTGCTGTTGCTGCTGAGCCGTCCCCGGGACGAGGTTCGCCCTGGGAACCCGGCGCGGCAGGCCGGAAGTGGTGACTCCGCCCGCGGCGGGCTGCCTGGCGCGTTCAGCCTGCCGGACGAGGTCGTCGTTCGGTGAGCTGCGCCAGGCGGTCGACGCGGAACGCTGGGGAGCGGAGGACGGCTGCGGCCGCTCCGCCGGGGCCTGCGGCTCCTGCCGGGGAGCGGAGGCCGGGGCCGATCCGTTCGAGGCGGGCTGACGCCCCTGCTGACCGCCGTGGAACCAGTTGGTCTCCAACGTGTCGTACAGCGGGGTACGCCCGTCACCGGGACCCATCGCGGGCGGCAGCTCCCGCCCGTCGCCCGGCCACCACCCCTCATCGGGCCGCTGCGCGGCGCCCCCATTGTCCGGCTCCTGCCGGGCGGGCCGCTGCTGCGGACGCGGCGGGGCCGGGGGCTGCGCCGGGCCGACGAGGCCGGAGTTGCCGCCGTGGCTGCCGTTGACCTGGGGCCGCTCGAACTGGCCGGTGGACTCGGGGTTCCGGTGGCCGGGCAGGAGGTGCTGGCCCGTCGAGCTGTCGTCGTACGACTGCGGCATGGAGAACTGGCCCGTCTGCGACGGGTTGTGCTGCCCGCCCGGGGTGCCGAAGACGTCCGAGCGGACGAACTGGCCGGTGTTGTGCTGCCCGTTGTTCTGCGGTTCGTTCGCACCGGGGCGGGCGAACTGACCCGTGTTCTGCGGGTGGTACGTACCGGGGGCCGGGGCGTCGAAGTCCGGGCGGGCGAACTCCGAGGTGGAGCCGGGGCCCTGGCGGTCGTCGATGCGCGGCATCCGGGAGGTCTGTGCGGGGTCCTCGTCGTGCCCGCGCGGGGTGTCGAGCGAGGCGCGCGGCACCGGCGGCTGGGCGTTCTCGTCGCTCCAGCTCGGGCGGGACGGCGGGTTGCCGCCCGGCAGCTCGGCACGCGGGCCACCGCGCGGCGGCAACTGCGGCTGGCGGCCACGACGGCCCTTCTCACCGCCGGGGGGCGGCGACTGCGGCGCCGACGCGCCCGGCCGGGACTGCTCGCGGCCGGGGCCGCGGTTGGAGCCGAAGGCGTCCTGGCCCGGGCCGAAGCCGTCCGCGCTCATGCCCGCGGCCTGCAGTCCCTGCGGCGCACCGGGCGCCTGGCCGCCGAAGCCGGCGCCCGCACCGGCCGGAGCCGGCCGGCCCTGCGACGGGGCACCCGGACCCTGCGGTCCACGCGGCGCACCGGGTCCACCCGGCTGACCGCCACCGTCCCGTCCGGGCAGCGCGGCCCGCGGTCCCTGGCCGGCACCGAGCCGGCCCCCGCCGGACGCACCGGCCCCGAGGGCACCGCCCGGAGCACCGCCGGGCGCACCCGCGCCGAGGGAGCCGCCACCGGCCTGGGCCTGGCGACGCGCGGCGGCCGCACCGGCCGCGGCCTGCGCGGCGGCCGGACCACCGGAGCCACCCGGGCCGTTTTGGCCGGGCTTGCCCGGAGCGGGCTTCTTGCCGCCCTGGGCGACGTCGACGGGCAGCATGACCAGCGCGGTCGTACCACCGGAGTCGGACGGACGAAGCTGGATGCGGATGCCGTGCCGCTGGGACAGCCGGCCGACCACGAAGAGGCCCATGCGGCGGGAGACGGAGACGTCCACGGTGGGCGGCGAGGCCAGCCGCTCGTTGATCGCCGCGAGGTCCTCGGGGGAGAGGCCGATACCGGTGTCGTGGATCTCGATCAGGACGCGGCCGTCGGGCAGCGCGTGACCGGTGACCTTGACCTTGGTCTGCGGCGAGGAGAACGAGGTGGCGTTCTCCAGCAGCTCGGCGAGCAGGTGCACGAGGTCGTTGACGACGCGGCCGGCCACTTCGGTGGTCGGTACGGCGGCCAGCTCGATGCGCTCGTACTGCTCCACCTCGGACGCGGCGGCGCGCAGCACGTCGACCAGCGGGACCGGGCGGGTCCAGCGGCGGCCGGGCTCCTCACCGGCGAGGACGAGGAGGTTCTCACCGTTACGGCGCATACGCGTCGCGAGGTGGTCGAGCTTGAACAGCGAGGAGAGCTGGTCCGGGTCGGCCTCGCGGGACTCCAGTTCGGAGATCAGCGAGAGCTGGCGCTGGATGAGGCCCTGGGAGCGGCGCGAGAGGTTGGTGAACATCGCGTTGACGTTGCCCCGCAGCAGGGCCTGCTCGGCGGCGAGGCGGACCGCCTCGCGGTGCACGTCGTCGAAGGCCGCGGCCACCTGGCCGATCTCGTCCCGGGAGTGCACACCGACGGACTCGACGGAGGTGTCGACGTCCTGCGGGTCGGACTCGGACAGCTGCTTGACCAGCTCGGGCAGGCGGTCCTGGGCGACCTTGGTGGCGGTCTCCTCCAGGCGGCGCAGCGAGCGGATCATGGAGCGGGCCACGACGAAGGCGCCGACCAGGGAGACACCGAGCACGAGCAGGATGAGCGCACCGGAGATGATCGCCTCGCGCTCGGACTCGTTGCGCAGCTCGCGGGCCTTCTGCTCCATCTGCTCGAGCAGCGTGGTCTCGATGGAGCGCATCCCCTGGATCTTGACGGTGCTGTCGTCCACCCAGTCCCGGTACGAGCGCTTCTCCAGGTCGACCAGGGCGTTGGGGTTGCCGAGCGCGCGGTTGGCGTACTTGTCGCTGGCCGTGATCGTCGGGTTGCGCTCTTCGATCGGCTGCAGCAGGTCGGCGGCGGCCTGGGTGCCGTAGACGCTGCGGAAGCTCTTCAGCTCGGACCGCTGGCTCGTCACGGCCGACTCGGCGTACAGCCGGTCGTTCTCGGAGAGGTCGCCGACGGACTTGTTGTCCGCGGGCAGCGCCGCCGCGAGGACCGCGCGCTGGATGGAGGCGTACTCCTTGGCGGTGGAGAAGGCCGCCAGCGCACGCGTGCTCTGGATCATCTCCGGGTTGCTGGTCGCCTCCGCCATGTCCTGGGAGAGGCCGAGCAGGTTGGTGATCAGCCGGTGATAGGCCTCCACCGTCTGCGTGGAGTTGCGCTGGGCCTCGTAGGCGGTGTTGCGGATCTTCGCGATGTCGCTCAGGTCGCCGACGAGCTGGACGAGGTTGTCGCGAACGCCCTTGAGGCTGCCGTCCTTGCTGGTGTTGTCGATCTCCTCGGAGGCATCGACGAAGCTCTTCATCGCACGGTCGGTCTTGTCCCGGTAGCCCTTGACCGTGTAGTCGGTCGCCTTGGCGCCGTGCGCCAGCGGACCGGCGGACTGGTCGCGCTCCTCCTGGAGCGCCGCGGCGAGCTCGGTGGCCCGCTTGGTCATGTCCGTTAGCAGCCGCATGTTGTCGAGCTGCTGGATGTCGTCCACGTTGGCGCTGATGCGCAGGGCGCCCAGCGAGGTGGCCGCGACCACCGGGAGGGTCAGGAGCGCCACCAGACGCGTGGAGATGCGCCAGTTGCGCAGGGCTATTCGGGAGCCGGGGCCGGTCGGGCCCTGCGGCTTCTTGGCCGGCGGGGCGGGTGGGTTCGCCGCGCTCGGCGGCCCCGACACGGCGGGGCGCCCGGAGCGCTCACCGCCGTCGACGGACGGGGCCGGGCCCGGGTTCTGGGCGTGCTGGGGCGAGGGACCTCGGTCGGTCCCGCCGTGCTCCGGCTCCGCCGAAGCGCTGCCATCCCTCTTGAAACGTCCCTGCACTAGCGTCGCAACCTCTGGACCAGGCGCCCCTCCGCTTGAACGGACGGGCACGGTGTCGGCGTATTAGGGAGCGTCCTGAACACGCTCCCTGATGGTCGTGATTGACCGGCGCTGGCTCCCCCTTCTCGCCGCCACTCGGCGCTCGGTGCGCCCCCTGTGCGCCGGCTCGATCCTGCGGCGGTCCGTGGAATTCCAGCACAGTGCAGGATCTCCAACAAGGCCCGTAGGTCGAGCCGTAACATACGTGACGCCGAGTGAGGGAAAGATTACCAGCCGTAGAATGCAATCTTGCCCATAACGGACTTATGCCCGCGAGGCGCTCGCATGTGGAAGGTGTCCCAGTCGCCATGATCAGGAGCGGAATGATGGCTTCAGTGGGCCAATGTCCGATTCGTTGGCATGGCGGGCTGGTCTGAATTGGCCGTTATGTCCGTGGAGTCGTGAGCAAACTCACACGCTGATCAAGGGGCCTTCGCGACTTCTCGCGGGAATCGCATGTTTAGCCTGACGCTTTACAAGAGGGATGATTCCGCCAACCCGTCACGACAGGACTCGGTACAACGGTGAAGACGACGATGATGTTCCGCAACATAGCCAACCCGCGGCGCACGACGCTGGCGCACCTCGAGGGCGCCGACGAACTGCAGACCCCGCAGCAGCCGGAGCACTCCGCCGACCTCCCCGCACAGACGGCCAACCCCCGGCGCACGGTCCTCGTGGACGCCCCCGTCGCCGCGGCGGCCGCGGCCGAGTAGCCGCTACGGCTCCCCGGCCCGACCGGGGAGCCCCCTCCCCGCCACCCTCACGCGGCGTTCGCCGTCCGATGATCAAGGTGCCCGACCGGTTAGCCTGGAGCGTCCAGCGTCGGCTCGTGGGCCGGCCGGGCGACCGACACGCACACCAGTTCTCAGTGAGGGGCGCGAAGATCCCGTGCGCATCGCCAGATTCTCCATCGACGGGAACGTCGCCTTCGGCGCGGTAGAGGGCGACAGGCCGGACGAGCTGGTCCTCGACATCATCAAGGGCATCCCGTTCACGGACTTCGAGCTCTCCGGTACCAAGGTCCCGCTGAGCAAGGTCAGGCTGCTGCCCCCGGTGCTCCCCAACAAGGTCGTGGCCTTCGGCCGCAACTACGCCGAGCACGCGCGCGAACTCGGCAACGAGGTGCCCGACGCCCCGTTCGCCTTCTTCAAGCCGTCCACCGCGGTGATCGGCCCCGGCGACGAGATCCAGTACCCGTCCTTCACCGAGGACCTCCACCACGAGGCCGAACTGGCCGTCGTCATCGGCCGCATGTGCCGCGAGGTCCCGCGCGAGCGCGTCAAGGACGTGATCTTCGGCTACACCTGCGCCAACGACATCACCGCCCGGGACGTCCAGAAGCGCGAGAAGCAGTGGGCCCGGGCCAAGGGCTTCGACACCTCCTGCCCGCTGGGCCCCTGGGTGGAGACGGACCTGGACCTCGACAGGGCGGCCGACCTCACCATCCAGCTCACGGTCAACGGCGAGCAGCGCCAGCTCGGCCGCACCAGCGAGATGATCCACCCCATCGAGGACCTGATCGTCAACATCTCCGAGGCCATGACGCTGCTCCCCGGCGACGTGATCCTCACGGGCACCCCGGCAGGCGTCGGGCCCCTCAACGTCGGCGACGAGGTCGCCGTCACCATCGAAGGCATCGGCACTCTCACCAACAAGGTTGTCAAGCGTGGCTAGCGCACCCGTCCGCGTACGTTTCTGCCCCTCGCCCACCGGTAACCCCCATGTGGGCCTGGTCCGCACCGCCCTGTTCAACTGGGCGTTCGCCCGGCACCACCAGGGCACGCTCGTCTTCCGCATCGAGGACACCGACGCGGCCCGCGACTCGGAGGAGTCGTACGACCAGTTGCTCGACTCGATGCGCTGGCTCGGCTTCGACTGGGACGAGGGCCCCGAGATCGGCGGTCCGCACGCGCCCTACCGCCAGTCGCAGCGCATGGACCTCTACAAGGAGGTCGCGCAGAAGCTGCTCGACGGCGGCCACGCCTACCGCTGCTACTGCTCCCAGGACGAGCTGGACACCCGCCGCGAGGCCGCCCGGGCCGCCGGCAGGCCCTCCGGCTACGACGGTCACTGCCGCGAGCTGACCGAGGCGCAGGTCGAGGAGTACCAGGCCCAGGGCCGCACCCCGATCGTCCGCTTCCGCATGCCCGACGAGACGATCACCTTCACGGACCTGGTCCGCGGCGAGCTGACCTTCACCCCGGAGAACGTCCCGGACTACGGCATCGTGCGCGCCAACGGCGCCCCGCTCTACACCCTCGTCAACCCGGTCGACGACGCCCTGATGGAGATCACCCACGTCCTGCGCGGCGAGGACCTGCTCTCCTCGACGCCCCGTCAGATCGCCCTGTACAAGGCGCTGATGGAGCTGGGCATCGCGAAGCGGATCCCCGCCTTCGGCCACCTGCCGTATGTGATGGGCGAGGGCAACAAGAAGCTCTCCAAGCGCGACCCGCAGTCCTCGCTGAACCTCTACCGCGAGCGCGGCTTCCTGCCGGAAGGCCTGCTCAACTACCTCTCCCTGCTCGGCTGGTCGCTCTCCGCCGACCAGGACATCTTCACGATGCCCGAGATGGTCGCGGCCTTCGACATCGCGGATGTGAACCCCAACCCGGCCCGCTTCGACCTCAAGAAGTGCGAGTCGATCAACGGCGACCACATCCGGCTGCTCGATGTGAAGGACTTCACCGAGCGCTGCCGCCCGTGGCTCCAGGCCCCGTTCGCCCCGTGGGCCCCGGAGGCCTTCGACGAGATGAAGTGGCAGGCGATCGCCCCGCACGCCCAGACCCGCCTCAAGGTCCTGTCGGAGATCACGGACAACGTCGACTTCCTGTTCCTGCCGGAGCCGGTCTTCGACGAGGCGTCCTGGACGAAGGCGATGAAGGAGGGCAGTGACGCCCTGCTGCGCACGGCCCGCGAGAAGCTGGACGCGGCCGACTGGACCTCCCCGGACTCCCTGAAGGAGGCCGTCCTGGCCGCCGGCGAGGCCCACGGCCTCAAGCTCGGCAAGGCCCAGGCCCCGGTCCGCGTCGCGGTCACCGGCCGCACCGTCGGCCTGCCGCTCTTCGAGTCCCTCGAGGTGCTGGGCAAGGACAGGACCCTGGCCCGGATCGACGCGGCGCTGGCGAGGCTGAGCGCATAGGCACACGCGTGAGGGGCGGCACCCGATGACTCCGGGCGCCGCCCCTCACGCGTTCGTGTCAGACGGCGTCGGCCTCGTCGATCAGGTACGCGAACTCGTCGAAGATCTCCAGGACGACGACGACCATGATGACGCCCGCGACCATGTACTCCAGCATCATGCCGGGAGCCACATAGGTCCTGCGAAGCTTGTCGTCCGGGCCCAGCGGCGCGGTCGAGGTCTTCCGGTACGGGTCACGGGCCAGTACGGGCCTCGACGGTGAACTGGATTCGGCGCTCGATCATGACCGCAGTGTGCCAGTCTGTAATGGTGATCAAAGCCGTTGTCTGGGACGTCGACGACACCCTCTTCGACTACACCACCGCCGACCGCGCCGGAATGCGCGCGCACCTGCTGGCCGAGGGCCTGCTCGACGGGTACGACAGCGTCGAGCAGGCCCTCGTGCGCTGGCGGGAGGTCACCGATCAGCAGTGGGCGCGGTTCTCCGCCGGCCGGGCGACCTTCGAGGGGCAGCGGCGTGATCGCGTACGGGTCTTCCTGGGCGAGGAGCTGACCGATGCGGACGCCGACGCCTGGTTCGGGCGTTACATCGCGCACTACCAGGCGGCCTGGGCCCTGTTCCCGGACGTCCTGCCCGCCCTGGACGCCCTCGCCGCCAGCCACCGGCACGCGGTGCTGTCGAACTCCAGCATCCACGTCCAGGACCACAAGCTGCGCGTGCTCGGTGTCCACGCCCGCTTCGAGGCGATCCTGTGCGCCGCCGAGCTCGGCGTCTCCAAGCCGGAGGCCAGCGCCTTCCACGCCGCCTGCGCCGCCCTCGACCTCGCCCCCCACCAGGTGGCGTACGTCGGCGACCACCCCGAGATCGACGGGCGCGGCGCCGCGGACGCCGGGCTGCTGTCGGTGTGGATCGACCGCGACGGGGCGTACACCAGCGAGGACGAGCCCGGCGGACGGCACCGGATCGCTTCCCTCGCCGAACTCCCCGCGATCCTCGGCGCGGATAGTCGTTTTGGAGCCCCGTCCACCTTCGGGTAATGTTCTTCCTGCGCCGCCGGGGAGCGGGCCGAAAGGCCGGGAACCGGAGGAGCGAACTAGAACAAGATCCCCTCCGGGGCTTGCGTTCCAGTGGCCTATGGTGTAATTGGCAGCACGACTGATTCTGGTTCAGTTAGTCTTGGTT
The DNA here is from genome assembly GCF_049974585.1 of Streptomyces sp. UG1. Taxonomy (NCBI): domain Bacteria; kingdom Bacillati; phylum Actinomycetota; class Actinomycetes; order Kitasatosporales; family Streptomycetaceae; genus Streptomyces; species Streptomyces sp. UG1. The sequence continues at coordinate 111,145 of NZ_JBNGGG010000004.1, forward strand.
CGAGTCCAGGTAGGCCAGCTCGCAGAGCTCATCTGCAAAGCCCCCGTTGTGTAGCGGCCTAGCACGCTGCCCTCTCAAGGCAGTAGCGCCGGTTCGAATCCGGTCGGGGGTACTGATTCCGATCTTCTCGGGATCGCTAGGGCCCCCGTTGTGTAGCGGCCTAGCACGCCGCCCTCTCAAGGCGGTAGCGCCGGTTCGAATCCGGTCGGGGGTACTGACTGGTCTAAACCACATTGGTCTATGGTGTAATTGGCAGCACGACTGATTCTGGTTCAGTTAGTCTTGGTTCGAGTCCAGGTAGACCAGCTCGGACCTGCGGAAACGCAGAGTCCACGCCCCCGTTGTGTAGCGGCCTAGCACGCCGCCCTCTCAAGGCGGTAGCGCCGGTTCGAATCCGGTCGGGGGTACAAGACGAAGGCCCTCCGCTTCGGCGGAGGGCCTTCGCCGTGTCCGGGCGTCAACTTCGCGCATCCGGCGAGCGGTTCGGTGTCCCGGTCCGTACGGTCGGAAAGGCTGCCGCGGCGTTGAGGCTGCCTTTCCGGCCGTACGGCTGTGTCGTGCGCCTCAGCCCGAGCGGCGCAGTGCCTCGGAGAGGCGGGCGGCCGCGTCGATGACCGCCTGGGCGTGCATCCGGCCCGGGTGGCGGGTCAGGCGCTCGATGGGGCCGGAGACCGAGACGGCGGCCACCACACGGTTCGACGGGCCGCGCACCGGCGCGGAGACGGACGCGACGCCCGGCTCGCGCTCGCCGATCGACTGGGCCCAGCCACGGCGTCGTACGCCCGACAGGGCCGTCGCCGTGAAGCGGGCGCCCTGCAGCCCGCGGTGCAGGCGCTCCGGCTCCTCCCAGGCCATGAGGATCTGCGCCGAGGAGCCCGCCTTCATCGTGAGCGTCGAGCCGACCGGGACCGTGTCCCGCAGGCCGGACAGGCGCTCCGCCGCGGCGACGCAGATGCGCATGTCGCCCTGGCGCCGGTAGAGCTGTGCGCTCTCGCCCGTGACGTCCCTGAGGTGGGTGAGGACCGGGCCCGCCGTGGCGAGGAGACGGTCCTCACCGGCCGCCGCGGCCAGCTCCGCCAGCCGAGGGCCGAGAATGAAACGGCCCTGCATGTCACGCGCCACCATGCGGTGGTGTTCAAGGGCCACGGCCAGTCGGTGGGCCGTGGGTCGTGCCAGTCCGGTGGCCGAGACGAGCCCTGCGAGGGTGGCCGGACCGGACTCCAGGGCGCTCAGGACAAGGGCTGCCTTGTCCAGAACGCCGACGCCGCTACTGTTGTCCATGAAACGATACTCGCGTCTCACTCTGTGAAACGCAAGTTCAATTTTCCGTGGAACACGCCACTCTGGAATGACGAAGGCAGTGCGGCCCGTGGACCAAAGCGGGCTGGTGGCGGACGCCCGGAGAACAGGGGCGCGGGCGAAAGCCGCCTCTCAAGATCTCTAGTTGGGCCGGTGGACCGTATGCCGGCCGGAGGGAAAGCGATGGGTAGGACACTCGCGGAGAAGGTCTGGGACGACCATGTCGTCCGGCGCGCCGAGGGCGAGCCCGATCTCCTCTTCATCGATCTGCACCTGCTGCACGAGGTGACCAGCCCGCAGGCCTTCGACGGCCTTCGCAAGAGCGGGCGGAAGGTGCGCCGCCTCGATCTGACCATCGCGACCGAGGACCACAACACCCCCACCCTCGACATCGACAAGCCCATCGCCGACCCGGTCTCCCGGGTCCAGTTGGAGACGCTGCGCAAGAACGCCGCCGAGTTCGGGGTGCGCCTGCACCCGCTGGGCGACGTCGAGCAGGGTGTCGTACACGTGGTGGGTCCGCAGCTCGGGCTGACCCAGCCGGGCATGACCGTCGTCTGCGGTGACTCGCACACCTCCACGCACGGCGCCTTCGGCGGTCTGGCGTTCGGCATCGGCACCTCCCAGGTCGAGCATGTGCTGGCCACCCAGACGCTGCCCATGGCCCGCCCCAAGACCATGGCCATCACCGTCAACGGCGAGCTGCCCGAGGGCGTCACCGCCAAGGACCTGATCCTGGCGATCATCGCCCGGATCGGCACGGGCGGCGGCCAGGGCTACGTCCTGGAGTACCGCGGCTCCGCCATCGAGAAGCTCTCGATGGAGGCCCGGATGACCATCTGCAACATGTCGATCGAGGCCGGTGCCCGCGCCGGCATGATCGCCCCCGACGAGACCACCTTCGAGTACCTCAAGGGCCGCCCGCACGCGCCGAAGGGCGAGGACTGGGACGCGGCCGTCGCGTACTGGAAGACGCTCAGGACCGACGAGGACGCCGAGTTCGACGCCGAGGTCGTGATCGAGGCCGCCGAGCTGTCGCCGTTCGTCACCTGGGGCACCAACCCGGGCCAGGGCGCTCCGCTTTCGGCGTCCGTCCCCGACCCGGCTTCGTACGAAGACGCTTCGGAGCGCCTCGCCGCCGAAAAGGCCCTGGAATACATGGGGTTGGAGGCCGGTCAGCCGCTGCGTTCCATCAAGGTGGACACCGTCTTCGTAGGTTCCTGCACCAACGGCCGCATCGAGGACCTGCGCGCCGCCGCCGAGCTCGTCAAGGGCCGCAAAGTCGCCGACGGTGTACGGATGCTGGTCGTCCCCGGCTCCGCGCGGGTCGGTCTGCAGGCCGTCGACGAGGGCCTGGACCTGGTCTTCAAGGAGGCCGGTGCCGAGTGGCGGCACGCGGGCTGCTCGATGTGCCTGGGCATGAACCCCGACCAGCTCGCGCCCGGTGAGCGCTCCGCGTCCACCTCCAACCGCAACTTCGAGGGCCGGCAGGGCAAGGGCGGCCGTACCCACCTGGTGTCGCCGCAGGTCGCGGCGGCCACCGCGGTCCTGGGCCACCTGGCCTCCCCGGCCGACCTGTCCGACGCCGAGACCCGTACGCCCGCTGGAGTCTGAGAAGTCATGGAAGCATTCACCACGCACACCGGCCGGGCCGTCCCGCTGCGCCGCTCCAACGTCGACACCGACCAGATCATCCCTGCTCACTGGCTCAAGAAGGTGACCCGGGACGGCTTCGAGGACGGGCTGTTCGAGGCCTGGCGCAAGGACGCGAGCTTCGTCCTCAACCAGCCCGAGCGGCAGGGCGCCACGGTGCTGGTCGCCGGCCCCGACTTCGGCACCGGCTCCTCCCGTGAGCACGCGGTGTGGGCGCTGCAGAACTACGGCTTCAAGGCCGTCATCTCCTCGCGCTTCGCGGACATCTTCCGCGGCAACTCGCTCAAGAACGGACTGCTCACGGTGGTTCTGGAGCAGAAGATCGTGGATGCGCTGTGGGAGCTCACCGAGAAGGACGCGACTGCTGAGGTCACTGTGGACCTCGAGGCGCGTGAGGTGCGGGCCGAGGGCATCACGGCCTCTTTCGAGCTGGACGAGAACTCCCGCTGGCGGCTGCTGAACGGCCTCGACGACATCTCGATCACCCTGCAGAACGAGGACGACATCGCCGCCTACGAGGCGAAGCGGCCGTCGTTCAAGCCACGCACGCTCCAGATCTGAGCGCAAGGCGACTTTCGGACACCCGCAACACCCCCTCAGTACCCCCGATCAGCCCGATCGGGGGTACTGCCATGTCTGCACCCGAACGGCCCTGCCCCGCCGCCGTGCCGGACGCAACTTCCCACGTTACGACGGTGGTTGCCGGGGTACGCGAGTGGTGTAACCGCGACTTCCGCAAGTGCCCGGAAGGCCATTTGAGGCCGGAGTTGCACCCCTGGCAGGCGACAACTCGCCCCAGATGGCACAATCTGTGCATGGAACACGACGGCCAACTCGAGCTCTATGCGGCAGTCGCGGACCAACTCAAGGAAGCGCACGCAAGGGTGCGCGCACTGCAAGTCCCGGAGGGCGTACGGATGGCGCTGACCCGGAAGCTGCTGGTCATTACGGCCGCGGCCAAGCACGACGTCGCCGAAGCGACAAGGCGTCTGGAGCGGTTCATCGCGGACCTCGACGCGGGGCGATTCCCCGAAGAGGAACGCTGAGAACACCTTCGAGACAGCCGAGTCTGTTGCGGCACAAGGGTGATTAGCCCGTTTCGTGTTTGATTTGCGGTATATATCTGCCTAACGTGCGAAAAAGCTTGAACACTTTCGTTCTGGCGATGTCTCCGAAGGGGAAGACGTGAACAAGGCGCAGCTCGTAGAAGCGATTGCCGACAAGATGGGCGGCCGCCAGCAGGCCGCCGATGCTGTCGACCACGTACTGGACGCGATCGTCCGCGCGGTCGTCGCTGGTGAGCGGGTCTCCGTCACCGGCTTCGGTTCGTTCGAGAAGGTCGACCGTCCGGCCCGGTACGCCCGCAACCCTCAGACCGGCGAGCGGGTTCGGGTCAAGAAGACCTCCGTTCCGCGCTTCCGCGCGGGCCAGGGCTTCAAGGACCTGGTGAGCGGCTCGAAGAAGCTCCCGAAGGGCGGCGAGGTCGCCGTCAAGAAGGCGCCCAAGGGCAGCCTGATGGGTGCAGCCGCCCCGACGGTCAAGAAGGCCGCGGCGAAGAAGGCCGCCGCCAAGAAGGCTGCGGCCAAGAAGGCCCCGGCGAAGAAGGCGGCGCCGACGAAGAAGGCCGCTGCCAAGAAGGTCACGGCGAAGAAGGCGCCCGCCAAGAAGACCACGGCGGCCGCCAAGAAGACGACCGCGGCGAAGAAGACCACCGCCAAGAAGGCGACGGCCAAGAAGGCCCCGGCGAAGAAGGCGACCGCCAAGAAGGCGCCCGCCAAGAAGTCGACGGCGCGCAAGTCCGCTGCCAAGAGGACCACGCGCAGCAGGTAGGACCGCACAGGGGCACTCACGCGCCGGGCCGGACTCCGTGGGGAGTCCGGCCCGCGGCGTGTGGTCGGTGTGATCTCAGAGAGGCGTGTTCGCAGAGGGGCGTGTTCGCAGAGGGGTGCGGCGTCCTCAGAGGGTCTGCAACGTCACCAGCGTGATGCGCAGGGACTCGCCCTCGCCCTCCGTCTCGATACGGACCCGCTGCCCGGGGCGCAGCAGCCGCAGGCCGCCCGCGTCGAAGGCCGGGGCGTCGAAGGAAACGGGCGTGCCGTCGTCCAGCAGGACGCTGCCGGAGCGGGATTCGGCGTCGTAGGTGTATGCGGTGGCCTGCATGACCGCCACCCTATGCGTGCCCGGCGCCGCCGTCACGGCTCCTTGATCAGCAGCCGGGCCGCTGCCGCCGCCGTCCGCGGGCCGACGCCCAGGGCCAGCGCGGCCCGCAGATCCTCGCCGGTGTCCACGTCCTGGCGTACGGAATCCACCTCGTCGAGGCGCAGTTCCACCGCCCCGGACCCGCTGTGGCGGGCACGGGAATCCGTGCCGAATGCCGGACGCAATTCATGGCCGGAGCCGGCGGCCAGCAATGTGGTGCCAATAGCGGCCGCATCGGGGAGAAAAGCACGCGGGAATTCCGCCGCCGAGTCCAGGACCCGGGCCAGTTCCAGCGGGCGCAGGGCGGGAAGATCGGCGTTCAGGGCGGCCACGGGGGTTTCGGGGCGGGGCGACCGTACGACCGACGCCGCGTGCGCCAGCGCCGCGTTGAGGCCGCCGCCGGGCTCGTCGGCGACGATGTGGGCACCGAGGGCGCCCAGCTCGCGGCCGGCCAGGGCGTCGTTCGTGACGACTGCCACATCCTTCACCGCGGGGCAGGCCAGCGCCGCGGCCACGGTGTCCAGCGCGAAGGCCAGCGCCAGGCCCGGGCGCAGCCCGTCCGCCGCCGTGTCCGACAGCCTGCTCTTCGCCCGCGCCAAGGGCTTCAGGGGTACGACCAAGGTCCACTGCACGGGCGTTCCGTCCTCTCCGGTCGCGGTCATTGTCACTCAGCCGTCACCAGGGCCATCTGGCGGTCGAGGTGGTGAGGCGTACCGTGTTCTCGACAGACCGGCGGCCTGGGGCGACACTTGTGCGGCCCCCAGGCCCCACGTCCTTGATCCCTAGAGGAAGGTGCACGCGTGCCCCGCCGCAGAATCGGCTTCTGGTACCGCTTCGCCGCGGTGATCGCCAAACCGCCGCTGGTGGTTCTGATCAAGCGGGACTGGCGTGGAATGGAGCACATTCCGGCCGAGGGCGGATTTATCACCGCGGTGAACCATAATTCGCACATCGATCCCTTCGCGTACGCGCACTTTCAGTACAACACCGGCCGCGTTCCGCGATTCCTGGCGAAGAGCGGGCTTTTCAAGAAGGGATTCGTCGGCTCCTTCATGCGCGGCACCGGGCAGATCCCCGTCTACCGGGAGACCACGGACGCGCTGAGCGCCTTCCGCGCCGCGATCGACGCCGTGGAGCGCGGCGAGTGCGTCGCCTTCTACCCGGAGGGCACCATCACCCGGGACCCGGACCAGTGGCCCATGACCGGCAAGACCGGCGCCGCACGCGTGGCCCTGCAGACCAAGTGCCCGGTGATCCCCGTCGCGCAGTGGGGCGCCAACGAACTGCTGCCGCCCTATGCCAAGAAGCCCAACGTCCTTCCGCGCAAGACCCACCACGTCCTCGTGGGCCCGCCCGTGGACCTGACGCGCTTCTACGACAAGGAGATGACCCCGGACCTGCTCAAGGAGGCGACCGAGGTCATCATGGCGGCCGTCACCCGCCAGCTCGAGGAGATCCGCGGCGAGAAGGCGCCCGCGACGCCGTACGACCCGCGCCAGGAGCGCATCGAGCAGCGCCGCAGGACCGCCGCGCAGAACAACCGGCAGACGCAGCACAGGGCCGAGCAGGAGAAGGCCGGACAGGAAGAGGGGCAGGGCACGTGAGCAAGCCCGTCAAGGCGGCAGTCCTGAGTGCCGGTTCGTGGGGTACGGCCTTCGGCATCGTCCTCGCCGACGCCGGCTGCGAGGTCACCCTGTGGGCCCGCCGTGCCGAGGTCGCCGACGCCATCAACTCGACCCGCACGAACCCCGACTACTTCCCGGGCGTGGAGCTCCCGCGGGGCATGCGGGCCACCACCGACCCGGCCGAGGCCATGGCCGGCGCCGACTTCACGGTGCTGTCCGTCCCGTCCCAGACCCTGCGTGCCAACCTCGCCGAGTGGACGCCGATGCTGGCGCCGGGCACCGTCCTGGTGTCGCTGATGAAGGGCGTCGAACTCGGCACCACCATGCGGATGAGCGAGGTCATCGAGGACGTGGCCAAGGTCGGCCACGACCGCATCGCCGTCGTCACCGGGCCCAACCTGGCCCGCGAGATCGCCTCCCGCATGCCGGCCGCCGCGGTCGTCGCCTGCACCGACGAGTCCGTCGCCCAGCGCCTCCAGGCCGCCAGCCACACGCCGTACTTCCGGCCGTACACCAACACGGACGTGGTGGGCTGCGAACTGGGCGGCGCCGTGAAGAACGTCATCGGCCTCGCCGTCGGCATCGCGGACGGCATGGGCCTCGGCGACAACGCCAAGGGCTCGCTCATCACCCGCGGCCTCGCCGAGACCACCCGCCTCGGGGTCGCGCTGGGCGCCGACCCGCTGACGTTCTCCGGACTCGCCGGCCTCGGCGACCTGGTGGCCACCTGCTCCTCGCCGCTGTCGCGCAACCACACCTTCGGCACCAACCTCGGCAAGGGCATGACCCTGCAGGAGACCATCGCCGTCACCAAGCAGACCGCCGAGGGCGTCAAGTCCTGCGAGTCCGTGCTGGATCTGGCCCGCCGGCACGGCGTCGACATGCCGATCACGGAGACGGTCGTCGGCATCGTGCACGAGGGCAAGCCGCCGGTGGTCGCGCTCAAGGAGCTGATGTCGCGCAGCGCCAAGCCGGAGCGACGCTGAGCGCTCCGCTAGGGGTGCCGGGTGGGTTGTTGGTCGGGTGCGGCACGGTGGGGGCTGGTCGCGCAGTTCCCCGCGCCCCTAAAGGGGCGCTGTTCGAACCGGAACCCGTCGAGGGTCGCTGACTCCCAGCCCTACCACCGGGTACTCTCAACGCGATATGAGCACCGAGAACCTCCCCCAGAGCCCAGACCAGCCGCCCCGCAAGCCGCGTGTGGCCGTCGTGTTCGGCGGTCGTAGCTCCGAGCACGGGATCTCCATGGTCACCGCCGGCGCCGTACTGCGCGCCATCGACCGGACGAAGTACGACGTCCTGCCGATCGGCATCACGCAGAGCGGCCGATGGGTGCTCACGGCCGACGAACCGGAACGCATGGCGATCACCGAGCGCCGTACGCCCCACGTCGAGGAGCTGGCCGACTCGAGCGAGGGCGGCGTGGTGCTCCCCGTCGACCCGGCGAACCGCGAAGTGGTCTACAGCGAGCCCGGATCGGTGCCCAAGGCGCTCGGTGAGATCGACGTGGTCTTCCCGGTGCTGCACGGCCCCTACGGCGAGGACGGCACCCTCCAGGGCCTGCTGGAGCTGTCCGGGGTGCCGTACGTCGGCTCGGGCGTGCTCGCCTCGGCCGTCGGACAGGACAAGGAGTACATGAAGCGGGTGTTCACCTCGTTCGGGCTCAAGGTGGGCCCGTACGTGGTGATCCGGCCGCGCGAGTGGGAGCAGGACGAGTCCGCCGCCCGCAAGAAGATCGTCGACCTCGCCGGCGACCACGGCTGGCCGCTGTTCGTGAAGCCCGCGCGCGCGGGCTCGTCGATCGGCATCACCAAGGTCGAGGACCTGTCCGGGCTGGACGAGGCGATCGCCGAGGCCCGGCGGCACGACCCGAAGATCCTCGTCGAGGCGGCCCTGCGCGGCCGTGAGATCGAGTGCGGGGTGCTGGAGTTCGAGGACGGCCCGCGCGCCTCCGCCCCGGCCGAGATCCCGCCGCCGGACGCGCACGCGTACTACGACTTCGAGGCCAAGTACATCGACTCGACGCCCGGCATCGTGCCGGCGCCGCTGACGCCGGAAGAGACGGCGGAGGTCCAGCGCCTGGCCGTGGACGCCTTCGAGGCGGCCTCCTGCGAGGGACTGGTGCGCGCGGACTTCTTCCTCACCGAGGACGGGGAGTTCGTGATCAACGAGATCAACACGATGCCCGGTTTCACGCCGATCTCGATGTACCCGCAGATGTGGCAGGCCAGCGGGATCAGCTACCCGGACCTGGTGGACCTGCTGATCCAGGCGGCGCTCAGGCGTTCCACCGGGCTCAGGTAGCCGCCGCAGGGCTCAGGCGATCCCTTCGGGGATCGCCTTCTTGATGGCCGCCGCCAGGTCGATCAGCACGCTCGAACTGTCCCGGCCCTCCGCCACGCTGACCTCGACATACGCACGGCGCAGCGCGGTGGTGAACCGGTAACCCCCGTCGTCCTGCTTCTCCATCAGCCACTGGACACCGTTCACGCCACCGGCCACCGCGTCCTTGTCCTTGCCCGCGGCCACCTTGGGGTCGCTCATCTTGGGCGGCCGTACGACACCGCACCGCAGTATGATCGCCGAGTCCCCCCAGCCCGCCGTCAGCGTGGAAGCGGGCGAGGGGTCCTCACGGCGCTCACCGTCCACCTTGGCCGGCAGTACCTTGTCCAGATTCCGGCACAGCCCGGCCACTGTCGCGTCGGGGCTGGGAACCGCGGCCGACCGGCTGCCGTCTGCTGATGAGCAGCCCGCGGCGGTGATCAGCAGGGCGAGCGCGGGCAGCCCGAAGACAGAAATGTGCCGGTGACGCAAAGAGTTCACCGGCCAAGGGTAGACGGGGGCTACAGATGTACGACCGGGCAGGTCAGGGTGCGGGTGATGCCGTCCACTTGCTGGACCTTCGCGACCACCATGCGACCCAGGTCGTCGACGGTGTCGGCCTGGGCGCGCACGATGACGTCGTACGGTCCGGTGACGTCCTCGGCCTGGACGACTCCAGGGATCTTGCTGATCGTCTCGGCGACGGTCGACGCCTTGCCGACCTCCGTCTGGATCAGGATGTACGCCTGTACCACGGAACCTCCAGGGCGGCCACGAGGATCATGTGGGGAAAAGGAACGCCACGGTATCGCGTCGCCGCTCGTCACGGGGAGACCCTCGGTGGCCAGGGCCCCCGCGCCGTGGTGCACGCACGACAGAAGTTGACGTACACCTCGACCGTATCGAGGGCAGTAGGGACGCGCGACCGGGTGCGGACAGAGACAGAAGGGGCGTAAGGGCAATGAAGGGCACTGTTGGTGAGCTCGGTGAGTTCGGGCTCATCAGGGAGCTCACCTCCCGTCTCACCACCACCCCGGCGGTCCGGGTCGGCCCGGGCGACGACGCCGCGGTGGTGGCCGCGCCCGATCGCAGGGTGGTCGCCAGCACGGACATCCTGCTGGAGGGACGGCACTTCCGCCGCGACTGGTCCACGGCCTACGACGTCGGCCGCAAGGCCGCCGCGCAGAACCTCGCGGACATTGCCGCCATGGGCGCCGTGCCGACCGCGCTGCTGCTCGGCCTGGTGGTGCCGGCCGAACTCCCGGTGACCTGGCCGAGCGAGCTGATGGACGGGCTGCGTGACGAGTGCCAGGTCGCCGGTGCCTCGGTGGTCGGCGGGGACGTCGTACGGGGCGACACCATCACGGTGTCGATCACCGCGCTCGGCGATCTGCGCAACCAGGAGCCGGTCACGCGGGCGGGAGCCCAGCCCGGCGACCGTGTCGCCGTGACCGGCTGGCTGGGCTGGTCCGCCGCCGGATACGCCGTGCTGGCCCGGGGTTTCCGCTCGCCGCGCGCCTTCGTGGAGGCGCACCGGCGCCCCGAGCCGCCGTATCACGCGGGTCCGGCCGCCGCCGGGCTCGGCGCGACCGCGATGTGCGACGTCAGCGACGGGCTGATCGCCGACCTCGGGCACATCGCCGAGGCCAGCAAGGTCCGGATCGACATCCGCTCGGGCGCGATCGACATCCCGACGCAGATGAACGACATCGGGCAGGCGGTCGGCGTCGATCCCATGCAGTGGGTGCTGACCGGGGGAGAGGACCACGCGATCGTGGCGACCTTCCCGCCGGACGTGAAGCTGCCGGCCCGCTGGAAGGTCATCGGCGAGGTCCTCAACCCCTCGGCGCTGCCGCAGGTCACGGTGGACGGGGCGCCGTGGACCAGGAAGGGCGGCTGGGACCACTTCGGCGGGAGCATCGAGTCATGATCGCCAAGGTGCTCACGGTGGCCGGCTCCGACTCCGGTGGCGGCGCGGGCATCCAGGCCGACCTGAAGACGATGCTCGCGCTCGGCGTGCACGGCATGAGCGTGATCACCGCCGTCACCGCCCAGAACTCCCTCGGTGTGCAGGGCGCCTGGGAGCTGCCGGTGGAGGCGGTGCGGGCGCAGTACCGCAGCGTCGTCGACGACATCGGCGTACAGGCGATCAAGACGGGCATGCTCGCCTCGGCCGAACTCGTCGAGACGGTCGCCGAGTTGATCGGCGGCACGGACGCGCCGGCGGTCGTGGACCCGGTCGGGGTCTCCAAGCACGGCGACTCGCTGCTGGCGGCCTCCGCGCTGGACTCCGTACGGACCAAGCTGCTGCCGGTCGCGACCGTGGCGACGCCGAACCTCGACGAGGTGGCCCAACTCACGGGGGTGCGCGTCGAGTCGGAGGACGACCTCAGGCGGGCCGCGGCGGCCGTGCTGGCGTACGGGCCCCGCTGGGTCGTGGTCAAGGGCGGCCACCTCCCCGGCGACGCCGTTGATCTCCTCACCGACGGCTCCGAGGAGCACTGGCTGCGCGCCCCGCGCCACGACAACCGGCACACCCACGGCACGGGCTGCACCCTGGCCTCCGCGATCGCCTCACAGCTCGCCAAGGGACAGCCCGTACCCGAGGCGGTGGCGGAGGCCAAGAACTACGTCACCGCCGCCATCGCCGCCGGCTTCCCCCTCGGCAGCGGGATCGGCCCCGTCGACCACGGCTGGGCACTGAGGGTTCGCGAATAGCCCCCCCCCGGGGCGCCGCAGTGGTCCGGGGCGCCGCGCAGTGGTCGGGTACAGCAAAAAGCCGGCCCACCTTCGAGTGGACCGGCTCAGTGCGGCGAACCAGCAGTGGCCGCGCGCTCAGCTATGGGCGTCAGCGCGAGACCTTGCCGGCCTTGATGCACGAGGTGCAGGCGTTCACGCGCTTCGGCGTCCCGCCGACCACGGTACGGACGCGCTGGATGTTCGGGTTCCAGCGGCGGGACGTACGGCGGTGCGAGTGCGAGATGTTGTTGCCGAAGCCCGGCCCCTTGCCGCAGACGTCGCAGTTGGCAGCCACGGGTCACTCCAAAGACTTCAGATGCACTTACGGTTAATCCCGGCATGCCGGGATCGAGATCGCAGGATCAGAGATCTGAGTGGCGTTGCCAGGGGAACGGCCCGATCTGGATCGGGCAACCGGAGCAGCATACAACGACTGCGCCAGCAGAACGAAACTACCATGGCTGCTCAGGGGCCCGCTCCCGGCCCACTTCCGGCGCACACCGCCTCTGGGTCTACGCTGCGTGCCACGTCCGGCAGCTCTAGGAGGCGCAGGTGGCGCAGGTGCCGCAGACATTCTTCGATGCTCTCGCGGTGCGCACCTGGTGCGGCCTCGCGTTGGAGTCACTCGGTCGCGCGCGAGAGGAGATCGACGCGATCAACGTCTATCCCGTGGCCGACGGGGACACCGGGACGAACCTCTATCTGACGGTGGAGTCGGCTGTCGCGGCCGTGGAGGCCGTCTTCACCGCGTACGACGTGGGCAAACCCACCCTCGCGGACGCCGCCCACGCGATGGCGCACGGGGCCCTCATAGGCGCCCGGGGGAACTCCGGGACCATCCTCGCCCAGCTGCTGCGCGGCATGGCCCAGGTGCTCGCCGCGGACGGTGAGACGGCTCACACCGACGGCTCGGGGCTGCGCCTCGCCCTGCGGCAGGCCGCCGACTCCGCCCGTCAGGCCGTGGCCCACCCCGTCGAGGGCACCGTCCTCACGGTCGCCTCGGCCGCCGCCGACGCGGCCGACGGCTGCGCGGGCCACGACTGCGGGGCGGTCGCACGGGCGGCCTACGAGGGGGCGCGTACGGCGCTGGCGGCGACGCCGGGGCAGTTGGCGGCGCTGCAGCGGGCGGGGGTCGTCGACGCCGGGGGGCGGGGGCTGCTGGCGGTGCTGGGGGCGCTGGTGGAGACGTTCACGGGGGAGGCGGCCCCCTTGGTGTGGTCCGGGGGGCACGCGCGCGTGGAGGGCGCTTCCCCCGTCGGTGACGGCGTCTCCCTCGCCGACGCCGAGGACTGTGCCGACGTCCTGGCGCCGGGTGGCCCGGCCTTCGAGGTGATCTACCTGCTGGAGGCCGAGGACGCGGCCGTGGCCCGACTGCGGGAGCGGCTCGACGGGCTCGGAGACTCGCTCGTGATCGTCGGCGGCGACGGGCTGTGGAACGTCCATGTGCACGTCGACGACGCCGGGGCCGCCGTGGAGGCGGGCGTCGAGGCCGGGCGGCCGTACCGGATCAGGATCACCCACTTCGGGGCCGGCGACGCGCACACCACCGGTGAGCGCCTGCCCCGGGAGCGGGTCCAGCGTGCGGTCGTCGCCGTCGTGCCCGGTGAGGGACTGGCCGGGCTGTACGGCGAGGCCGGCGCGACCACCGTCCTCGCGCGCCCCGGGGAGCCGCCCGCGAGCGGGGAGCTGGTGGAGGCCGTACGGCGAGCCCACGCGCGCGAGGTCGTGCTGCTGCCCAACGACTCCGAACTGCGCCACACCGCCGCCGCGGCGGCCGAGCAGGCCCGCACGGAGGGCATCCGCGTCGCGCTGATCCCCACCCGCTCCGCCGTCCAGGGCATCGCGGCGCTCGCCGTGCACGAGCCGGAGCGCCGCTTCGACGAGGACGTCGTGTCCATGACCTCGGCGGCCGGCGCGACCCGCTACGCCGAGGTCACCGTCGCCGAACGCCAGTCCTGGACCATGGCCGGCATCTGCCAGGCCGGCGACGTCCTCGGGCTCATCGACGGCGATGTGGCCGTGATCGGCACGGACGTCGTCCGCACCGCCGAGAGCGTCCTCGACCGCATGCTCTCCGCGGGCGGCGAACTCGTCACCCTCGTCCTCGGCGACGAGGCGCCCGACGCGATCGCCGACCACCTCGAGGCACGCGTGCGCGAGTCGTACCTCGCCGTCGACACCGTGGTGTACCGGGGCGGGCGGCAAGGGGCCCTGCTGCTCATCGGCGTGGAGTGAGCGGGGCAGGGGCGTTGTGAGAGCCCCGTACAGCACCCCCTACTCCCCGCCCTGCTCCCGCACCACCTGAAGCATCTGCTCCGCCTCCGCCCGCCGCTCCCGCGCCGCCTCGTCGTCCTCCCCGGCTCCGACGTAGGCCGCGAGCACCGCACGCGCGCGTGCCGCCGCCCCGGCCGGGCGGCCCAGGTCGGCCTCCAGCCAGCCCGCGGCGAGCTCGGCGCCGGTGCGGCTGTGCAGGGCGGTCTCGCCCAGCGACGCGAACACGTCCACGGCCCGCGTCACCTGGGCCAGCACCTCCTCGAGGGCGCCGCGGATCGACTCGTCCTCGGCGTCCTCCGCGGCGGACCGCGCGAGCAGGTCGCCGAACTGACGGTGGGTGTGGCCGAGCTCGGCGACGAGCCGCATCCGCGCGTCCTCGTCGTCGGCCGCCTCCAGCGCCGCCCCGCACTCCTCGACCGCGCTCGCCATCAGCCCCGACGCCGCGTCCTGCCCGTCGTCCTCGCGCAGCGCCAGCCACGCGCGGGCGCGCAAGGACCGGACGAGGCCGTGGACGTTGCCGACCGAGCGCCACAGACCGCCCGCGCGCGCGTACGCCTGGTCCGCCTCGGCCTGCAGCCCCGCGTGGCCGAGCGACTCGGCGGCGAGGTGGGCGAGCGTGGCATGGTCGTGCTGCTCGGGCCAGTGCCGGGCGATCTCGGCCGCCTGCAGCCGGCGTTCGGCCGCCGCGCGGTGCTCGCCCAGCTCGCTCAGGCAGTCGCCGAGCCACCACTGCGTCTGCACGACCGCCCCGTCGCCGTGCGTCCCGGCGCTCAGGTCGGGCAGCGCCGACTCCAGCACCTCGGCGGCCTCGGCGAACCGCCCCTGCCGCAGCAGCAACCCGCCGAGCTGGTGCCGTGCCCAGGCGCCCAGCGTGCGGCTCTCGCCCGCCTCGTCGGCCCAGTGCGCCGCCTGCAGGGCGTGCTCGGCGCCCTCCTCGGACCGCCCCCGGCCGCCGAGCACCTCGGCGAGCTGGAGGTGCAACTGGGCCCGCCCGGTGGCCTCCAGGTGCGGCCCGCCGTGCTCCAGGGCCGCCCGCAGCGCCCGCTCGGCCTCCGCCGTGTCGCCGAGATGGTGCGCGAGCCCGGCCAGCCGCGCCTCGTACTCCACCGCGAACCACGGCAGCCCCGCCCCGACGAACGCCGCAGAGGCCCGCGCGAACAGCTCCGCGGCCCCCTCCACGTCCCCCGTGAGCGCCGCCAGCTCGGCGAGCATCGCCTGTCCCTCCGCGACCCGCGAGGCGAGCCGCACATCGTCCCCGGTCTGCCCCTCGACGAGCGCGAGCACCTCACGGGCGGCGGACTCGGCGTCGGCCAGGACGGCCTCCTGGACCGTGTCCTGCGCCTCGTGCACCCGCCGCATCAGGATCCGCGCCCGGCTCATCAGCACGGCCGCCGTCTGCCGTACGCCCGTGCCGTCCTCGGAGTACAGCGCAAGCGCCTCGTCGTACAGGCCGGCGATCGCCGTCAGGGCCTCGGAGACCTCGCCCGTGAGCGCCCGTACGTACGCGCCACGCGCGCGTGCCGCCAGCGCCTCGCCAGGGTCGCCCGCGGCCGCGTACAGCTCGGCCGCCTCCGCGAACAGGGGGATGCCCTCGGGGCCCAGGTCCATCGCCCTGTGGTCGACGATCTCCGCGCGGTCGAGGGCAGCCAGCTCGACGCCCTCGGCGGCCCGGGAGACGGCCGCCCAGGCCTCGATGGCACCCGGCTGCAAGGTGTCCGACAGCCGCCGTGCCTCGGCGATCAGCGCGGGCAGGTCGGGCTGCGTGCGCGTGTCCTCGGGGACCTTGACGGGCGTGGCGGCCGGCGTCGGCCTCGCCGCCGTACGCACCCCCAGCGGCAGCCGTTCGACCAGGGGCTCCTGCCGCATACGCGCGCGTGCCCGCTCGCTGATGTGGGTCGTGCCGTTGCGCTCGTCGAAGCGCGCGGCCAGGGCGAGGGCCTCCTCGCGCGCGTGGGCGGCGAGTTCGCGGGCGGTCCAGGTGCGGCCCGCCGGACCGGGCACCCGCAGATCGGCCGGGCCGAGCGCGCCCAGGCGGTCCATGAGCAGGGCCACCACCGTCATGAAGTCCAGCTTGCTGCGCGGATGCCCGTCGTCCGTGAAGTACGCCGGCCGCTCCGCGAGCAGCTCCAGGCCGCGCGCCTCGTTGCCGGTCAGCGCACAGAACTCCACATGGTCCGCGTACGCGCCCCGCATGCTCTCCATGGGCCGTACGAGCCGGAAACCGCGCAGATGGTTGGCGCGGGCCTCGTCCACCCGGCCCAGGCGCAGCAGCGGCGTCAGGGAGGACGCGAGGACCGTGTGCGGCTCGTGGGCGCAGGTGAACTCGCCCTCCAGGACCGGCCCCCACAGCCGAAGCGCCTCGGCGTCCCGGCCCCGCTCCGCCTGCCACCACCCCTGCCCGTGCAGCTCGCACGCGTGGCAGTCGGCCATGCTGTCCCGGTCCGCGGCCAGCCAGGCCGCGTACGCCCGCTCCGCGCGCGCCACGTCCCCGACGTGCGCCGCCACGCTGAACTCGGCGCTGCGCACGGCCCGTTCGGAGTGCCCGGCCAGCCGGTAGCGGTGCTCCATCTCGCCGAGCCACTTCTCCACCGAGGCCAGCGGGATGTGCGGCTGGTCGAGCATGCCGGACGACATCCACTTGAAGACCCAGTGCAGCGAATGCGTCTCGTAGGCGTCGAAGTCCTCGGGCCGCTCGTCCCACATGCGCAGCAGACGCGCGAAGGGGACGAACATCTTGTCCTTCTCGGAGCTGTAGTTGTAGACCTTGAGCTGGTGCCCGAGCGCCTCGATCACGGCGAGCGGGACGTTCAGCTTCTCGGCCTCGACGAGCAACCGCTCCGCGCGCGCGTTGCGGGCGGGGCCCTCCGGCTCCGCGCCGTTGTCCGCCATCGCCCGGCGCAGCGCGTCGAAGTCGGTGATCTCGCTCATCAGCGGCCTCCCTCGCCGTTCGTGGCCCACTCCAGCAGGCCGATGAAGGCCCGGTTCAGCAGCGCCGAGTCGGCCGGCCTGAGCGGGCGCTGCGCCATCAGCAGAGCCTGCCCGTACAGGGACTCGACGGCGGTGCCGATCAGCTCCGGATCGCCCAGCGAACCGATCCGCCGGATCAGCGGGTTGAGGTGGTTGAGCACCAGACGCGCGCGTGGCGCGCTGCCGCGCAGCGAGCCGAGGATGCCCGCCCACAGGTCGTCGGCCTGCTCCTCGGCCTCCGCGCGCGCCTGCTCGTGCCGGGCCGCCCGGTCGTCGAGGTGCAGCGCGGGCACCGACAGCGGATGGAAGGCGCGCAGGACCACGTCACAGCCCAGTGGGTCGAGCTTCGCCCGCGCGGCCGCCAGGAAGCCCGACAGGGCCAGCTCCTCGGCCGCGTCGACCGCGTCCAGATGGGCGGTCACGGTGTCCGCGTCCAGCTCGGCGACGACCGTCCCCGGCCGCACCGACGGCAGCGCCTCGACCAGCTCGCTGTCGTAGGTGTAACCGCCGTTGATCACCCCGACGCCCTGCGCGGACGCGATCGGCGCGACCTGCCGGTACTCCTCGACGGTCCGCGTGAAGTGCACCACCGGGTGCCGCTGTGCGAACTCCTCCAGGGACAGCCGCCCGTCGGTCGTCTCGAACGGCAGCCACGGCAGCATCGTGCGCAGCATCTCCTTGTCGTGCCGCGCGAGGGACTTGACCCCCAGGTAGTGCACCGACAGGAACGCCGCCAGCCGTTCCGGATCACCGGCCGCCAGCCCCGTCAGCCAGGACCGAATCCTTTCGCCCAGCGCCTCCCGTACGGCCGCCAGCGTCTCGTCCTCGTACAGCGACTCGCGCGAGGCCGTGGGCCGCAGGCTGTCCGTGTCCAGCACGCACCGCACGAAGAACGCCCAGTCGGGCAGCAGCTCTTCGGCCCGCTCGGTCAGCAGCATGCCCTTGAGGTGGACGCGATGACCGGCCCGCTGGGCCGGGCTGACCGCCGAGGGAAGGACGTAGGCCACGCCCCGGATCCCGGCGAGCGGTACGTCCAGCTCGACGGAGTCCAGCGGAGTGAAGCCGAACAGGTCGTGACAGTGCCGGGCCAGGGCCACCCTCCGGGTGGCGGGGGAGGGGTACGAGCGGTTCCAGGGCGCCGGCAGGTCGGTGACCGCCTCGTCGCCGACCCGCACGTCGTACGGCAGCAGCGAGCCGAAGTCCCGCGCCAGCGCCAGGACCCGGTCCTCCGCCAGCCACTCGGCGGCCCCGGCCCGCGCCACCAGGTGCACGGTGGTGCCCGGTTCGGCGCGGGCCTCGCCGGGCAGGGTCCGCACGGTGTACGAACCGTCGTCCGTGGCCGTCCACTCCACCGGCGCCGCGTCCGGCGTACGGGCGCTGCGGCTGACCACCCGGATCCGCTCGGCGACCACGAAACAGGCCAGCAGACCGATACCGAACTGCCCCAGGAAGTCGGACCGGGCCTCCTGCAGCCCCTCGGCGCGCTTGGAGCTGCGCCCGATGGTCGCCAGGAGGTTGTGCACGTCCGCCTCGGTCAGCCCGACCCCGGAGTCCTCGACCCGCAGGGTGCCCTCCTCGGCGTACAGCCGTACCTGGGCGGGCGCGTCCGGATCCCCGGCGCGTCTGGCGGTGATGGCGTCGACGGCGTTCTGCAGCAGCTCGCGCAGATAGACCTTCGGACTGGAGTAGAGATGGTGCGAGAGCAGGTCCACCAGACCGCGCAGGTCGACCTGGAACGTATGAGGTGACTGGGACGGCTGAGGTGCCTGGGATGACTGTGAGGTCTGGGAGTCCATCGTCGCTGCGCCGTTGGGGGGACTGGGCGACGGCGCGGGGTCGGGCGGTCCCGGTGAGGCGGTGACCGCGAAAGGATGGCCGGAGCGCGCCATCCTAGGGCCGAAGCGAGCCGTCTGACCAGGGGTTTCCGGGACCTTTGCCGGGACGGCCGCCACGACCTCTACGGCAATGTCAGTGCCGTGGTGTGGAATGGATCTCGTGCCCGCACTGGAAGAACCACTGAAGAAAGTGCTCGGCCCCGCCACCGCGAAGGTGATGGCCGAGCATCTCGGCCTGCACTCCGTGGGCGACCTCCTGCACCACTACCCGCGCAGATACGAGGAGCGGGGCCAGCTCACCCACCTCGCCGACCTCCCCATGGACGAGCACGTCACGGTGGTCGCCATGGTCGCGGACGCCCGTCTGCACACCTTCGCCTCCAGCAAGGCCCCGCGCGGCAAGGGCCAGCGCCTGGAGGTCACGATCACCGACGGCAGCGGCCGCCTCCAACTGGTCTTCTTCGGCAACGGCGTTCACAAGCCCCACAAGGAGCTCCTGCCGGGCACCCGCGCGATGTTCGCGGGCAAGGTCTCCGTCTTCAACCGCCGGCTCCAACTGGCACACCCGGCGTACGAGTTGCTGCGCGGCGACTCGGAGGAGACGATCGAGACCTGGGCCGGCGCCCTGATCCCGATCTACCCCGCCACCGCCAAGCTGG
This sequence comes from Streptomyces sp. UG1, assembly GCF_049974585.1. Classification (NCBI taxonomy): domain Bacteria; kingdom Bacillati; phylum Actinomycetota; class Actinomycetes; order Kitasatosporales; family Streptomycetaceae; genus Streptomyces; species Streptomyces sp. UG1. The sequence continues at coordinate 130,714 of NZ_JBNGGG010000004.1, forward strand.
AGTCCTGGAAGATCGGCAAGGCCATCCAGACGGTCCTGCCCAGCGCCCAGGAGGCGATCGACCCCCTCCCCGACGCCCTGCGCGAGGGCCGCGGCCTGGTCCCCCTCCCCGAGGCCCTCCTCAAGATCCACCGACCGCACACCAAGGCCGACATCGAGGACGCCCGCTCCCGCCTCAAGTGGGACGAGGCCTTCGTCCTCCAGGTGGCGCTCGCCCGCCGCCGCCACGCCGACGCGCAACTGCCGGCGGCACCGAGGAGGCCCGCCCAGGACGGCCTCCTCACCGCCTTCGACGACCGCCTCCCGTTCACCCTCACAGAGGGCCAGCGAAAGGTCTCCCGGGAGATCTTCGACGACCTCGCGACGGAGCATCCGATGCACCGGCTGCTGCAGGGAGAGGTGGGTTCGGGCAAGGCTCAGCCTCTCGACTCGCTCGTGCTCACACCCGCCGGTTTCCGCCGCATGGAGGACTTGAGGGTGGGGGACGAAGTCATCGTGCCGGACGGAGAGATCGCGCTGATCGACGGTGTCTTCCCGCAAGGAGAGCGCGATGTCTGGCGGCTGGTCCTTTCCGACGGAAGTTCTGTCGAGTGCGACGACGAACACCTCTGGATCGTCGGCACGAGTTGCGGATGGCACCGTGGACAGCCCCCCAAGGTCATGACGACTCGGGAGATCCGCCTGGACACGTTCAAGGCCAACGGATCTTCGAAGTGGTATCTCCCGGCGGCCACGCCGGTTGACCTCGGGGACGACTCCGGGCTCCCTCTTGATCCGTACCTGTTCGGCCTCCTCTTGGGCGACGGCTCATTCCGGCACAACCTTCGCCTGTCCACGATCGACGCCGAGATCCGTGATGCAGTGGCGATGGCCGTGGCGCCGGAATGCCAACTGATCCCGGTGAAGGGATCCCGCTGCGACTACACGATCCAGATGACCCACCGTGCGGGCGGCGCTCGCAATCCAGTGATCCAGACCTTGCGGGACCTGAACCTTTGGGGCGTGACGTCGCATGGCAAATTCGTTCCCGAAGCGTTCAAGAACACGTCGATCAAGAACCGCCTGGCTGTGCTCCAAGGGCTCATGGACACCGACGGCACGGTCCACACGGGCGGCTTCAGCGCCTCGTTCTGCTCAGCCTCGCGGACGCTCGCGGAGGACGTCGCCTGGCTGGCGCGCTCTTTGGGAGGTCGGGCCCGGATCCTGCCGAAGCGGGAGGCGTTCAACGTCTCCGTGTCCTTGCCCGATCTGTACGCCCCGTTCAGGCTGACACGCAAGGCCGAACAGCTGGGCCCCCGCCCGAAATTCAACACATTCCGACGCGGGATTCGGGCGGTCGAGTACGTGGGACGGAAGCCGGCCCAGTGCATCAGCCTCGCCCACCCGAGCCACGCCTACGTCACCGACAACTTCACGGTGACCCACAACACCATGGTGGCCCTCCGTGCCATGCTCGCCGTCGTCGACACCGGAGGCCAGGCCGCCATGCTCGCACCCACCGAGGTCCTCGCCCAGCAGCATCACCGCTCGATCGTCGAGATGATGGGCGAGCTGGCCGAGGGCGGGATGCTGGGCGGGGCGGAGCAGGCCACGAAGGTCGTGGTGCTCACCGGCTCCATGGGCGCCGCCGCCCGCCGCCAGGCCCTGCTCGATCTCGTCACCGGAGAGGCCGGGATCGTGATCGGCACGCATGCCCTGATCGAGGACAAGGTGCAGTTCCACGACCTCGGCCTGGTCGTGGTCGACGAACAGCACCGCTTCGGCGTCGAGCAGCGCGACGCCCTGCGCGGCAAGGGCAAGCAGCCCCCGCACCTGCTGGTCATGACGGCCACCCCCATCCCGCGCACCGTCGCCATGACCGTCTTCGGCGACCTGGAGACCTCGGTCCTCGACCAGCTCCCCGCCGGCCGCTCGCCCATCGCCTCACATGTCGTCCCGGCCGCCGACAAGCCCCACTTCCTCGCCCGCGCCTGGGAGCGGGTGCGCGAGGAGGTCGGCAACGGCCATCAGGCGTACGTCGTCTGCCCCCGCATCGGCGACGAGGAGGACGACCCGAAGAAGACCGGCAAGAAGAAGTCCCCCGAGGACGAGGCGGAGAAGCGCCCGCCGCTCGCCGTCCTCGACGTGGCGGACCACCTAGCCAAGGGCCCGCTCCAAGGACTGAGGGTCGAGGTCCTGCACGGCCGTATGCCCCCGGACGACAAGGACGCCGTGATGCGCCGCTTCGCGGCCGGCGAGACCGACGTCCTGGTCGCCACCACGGTCATCGAGGTCGGTGTGAACGTCCCCAACGCCACCGCGATGGTGATCATGGACGCCGACCGCTTCGGTGTCTCCCAGCTCCACCAACTGCGCGGCCGAGTGGGCCGAGGCTCGGCGGCGGGCCTGTGCCTCCTGGTCACCGAGATGCCGGAGGCCAGCGCGGCCCGCCAGCGCCTCAACGCGGTCGCCGCCACCCTCGACGGCTTCGAACTCTCCCGCATCGACCTGGAGCAGCGCCGGGAGGGAGACGTCCTGGGGCAGGCCCAGTCGGGTGCGCGGTCCAGTCTGAGGGTCCTGGCGGTCATTGAGGACGAGGAGATCATCGCGGAGGCGAGGGAGGAGGCGGCGAGCGTGGTGGCGGCCGACCCGGAACTGACGCAGCTTCCCGGCCTACGGACGGCCCTGGATGCCCTTTTGGACGAGGAGAGGGAGCAGTACTTGGAAAAGGGGTGAGCGTGCCAACCCAAGGGGCGCGGGGCTGTAATCCATATGCGGCTACCGCCGCGCGGGCGCGACCAGCCACACTGATACCTAAGGCCACCCACAACCAAGGACCAAAGATGACCCGCGTGATCGCCGGCGCAGCCGGCGGACGTCGCCTGGCCGTCCCGCCAGGGACCGGCACCCGCCCCACCTCCGACCGCGCACGCGAAGGTCTCTTCTCCACCTGGCAGTCCCTGCTGGGAGGCCCTTTGGACGGCGAACGCGTCCTCGACCTCTACGCCGGATCGGGCGCCGTCGGCCTGGAGGCCCTGTCCCGCGGCGCGAGCCACACCCTCCTCGTCGAGGCCGACGCGCGAGCGGCCCGCATCGTCCGCGAGAACGTCAAGACCCTCGGCCTCCCCGGCGCCGAGGTGAGGTCGGGCAAAGCCGAACAGATCATCCAGACCCCATCACCGACCGAGCCGTACGACATCGTCTTCCTCGACCCGCCGTACCGAGTCTCAGATCACGATCTTCGCGAGATTCTGCTCACACTCCGCTCGGAGGGCTGGCTCGCGCCGGAGGCCCTCGTCACCGTGGAGCGCAGCACCAGAGGCGGGGAGTTCCGGTGGCCGGACGGCTTCGCAGCGATCCGGGCCCGTCGCTACGGCGAGGGAACGTTTTGGTACGGTCGCGCCGCCGCCACCGGCGACAACGCCTCTACGTGCGAAGACGCACGATGACCGGACCGGAGAGCGAGGGATCACAAGTGCGCCGCGCCGTCTGTCCCGGGTCGTTCGACCCGATCACCAACGGACACCTCGACATCATTTCCCGCGCCTCCAGGCTGTACGACGAGGTCTATGTCGCCGTCATGATCAACAAGGCCAAGAAGGGCCTGTTCGAGGTCGACGAGCGGATCGACCTGATCCGCCAGGTCACCGCCGAGTACGGCAACGTCCGCGTCGAGGCCTTCCACGGCCTCCTCGTCGACTTCTGCAAGCAGCGCGACATCCCGGCCATCGTCAAGGGCCTGCGCGCGGTCAGCGACTTCGACTACGAGCTGCAGATGGCGCAGATGAACAACGGCCTGTCGGGCGTGGAGACGCTGTTCGTGCCGACCAACCCCACCTACAGCTTCCTGTCCTCCTCCCTCGTGAAGGAGGTGGCCACCTGGGGCGGCGATGTCTCCCACCTCGTGCCGCCGGTGGTCCTGGAGGCCCTCAACAAGCGTCTGCGCCAAGGCTGAACGGGCGGCTACAGTCGACCCGTCCGTCTCCATCACAGGTCTGTAGAGAGTGGCGAGCACACGGTGGACGTACAGAAGAAGCTCGACGAGATCGTCGCGGCCGTCTCAGGTGCCCGTTCGATGCCGATGTCGGCCTCGTGCGTGGTCAACCGCGCCGAACTGCTCTCGTTGCTCGAAGAGGTCCGTGCGGCCCTGCCCGGCTCCCTCGCCCAGGCCCAGGAGCTGATCGGCGACCGCGAGCAGATGGTCGAGCAGGCCCGCCAGGAGGCCGAGCGGATCATCCAGGGCGCGCACGCCGAGCGCGGTTCGCTGATCTCCGACACCGAGGTCGCCCGCCGCTCCCAGGCCGAGGCCGACCGGATCGTCGCCGAGGCCCGCAAGGAGGCCGAGGACATCCGCGCGGAGGCGGACGACTACGTCGACTCCAAGCTCGCCAACTTCGAGGTCGTCCTCACCAAGACCCTCGGCTCCGTCGGCCGCGGCCGCGAGAAGCTGCTCGGCACCGGTCCCGGCGTGGACGAGAACGGCTACGAGGACGAGGACGCCCCTGAGCGCAGCCATGACCCGGAGACCCTGCGCCAGAACGCCGACCAGTACGTCGACGCCAAGCTCGGCGCCTTCGAGGCCGTCCTCGCCAAGACCCTTCAGGCCGTCGGCCGCGGCCGGCAGAAGCTGCACGGCCGTATCGCCACCGACGACCTCGGCGCCCTCGCCGACGACAACAGCAGCGTCCGGCACTCCAGCGACGCCGACTACCTCGCCGACCTCGCGGCGCTCGCCGAGCAGGACACCCCGGCGGCCCCCGCCGAGCAGCCGGCCGCCGTACCGCCACAGCCGCAGTACGACCCGCAGACCGCGCAGCCGGCGTACGGCTACCAGCAGCAGACCGCCGATCCGTACGGCAGCGGCTACCAGCAGGGCTACGGCGGCCAGCAGGACCCCTACGGCTACCAGCAGGCCGATCCCTACGCCTACCAGGGCTACGAGGGCCAGCAGCCGGCCTACGACCCGCAGCAGGCGGCGCAACAGCCCCAGCAGCCCCAGCAGTCCTACGCCGCCCTCGACGAGACCAGTCTCTTCGACACCAGCATGATCACCCCGGAGCAGCTGAGGGCGTACGAACAGGGGCGCGGCCAGTAGGGGACCACCGGATTGGGCCGTGAGCGAAAGGTCCAGTATCCTGGCTCTTCGGTCGCGCGTACGTCCGCGATCAACGCTGCCCGGGAACACCGCGGGGCAGTGACCCTCTGAGCTCAGCAGATCGAAAGCAGGAATGGCGTGACAGCCCGCCTCGACCACCGCAACCCTCTCGTGTTCGACACGCACGAGCTGGGCCGGCGGCCCGGTGCGCTGCAGCGCCTGACCCGCGAGGTCGACGCCCCCAAGGACTTCGGTATCCAGGGAGTCGTCGGAGTGCCGGAAGGCGCCCCGGTGGAGCTCGAACTCCGGCTCGAGTCGGTCATGGAAGGGGTGCTCGTCACAGGCACCGCCCGTGCACAGGCCGAGGGGGAGTGCGTAAGGTGTCTGGAGCCGCTTCAGCTCGATGTGGAAGCGGACTTCCAGGAGATGTTCTCGTACCCTGACGCCGACGATCGGGGCCGTCACCACCACGGTGCGGAGCCCGGCGACGACGCCGAGGAAGACGAGGACAGGCTCTTCCTCGAGGACGGTCTGTTCGACCTCGAACCGGTGCTGCGCGATGCGGTGGTGCTCGCACTGCCGATGCAGCCGGTGTGCCGGGAAGACTGCCCGGGACTGTGCGCCGAGTGCGGAGCACGTCTCGCGGACGACCCGGACCACCACCACGACGCCGTCGACATCCGTTGGGCGGCACTGCAGGGACTCGCCGATTCACTCGAACCCGGCGATAAGGACGACAAGAGCGGCGCCGAAGCGGGCGTCGACGAGAAGCAGGAGAAGTAGCCGTGGCTGTTCCGAAGCGGAAGATGTCGCGCAGCAACACGCGCCACCGCCGGTCGCAGTGGAAGGCTGCGGTCCCCACCCTGGTTGCGTGCGAGCGCTGCCACGAGCCCAAGCAGCAGCACATCGCGTGCCCGTCTTGTGGCACCTACAACAAGCGCCAGGTCCTCGAGGTCTGAGCGGCTGGTGAGAGGCACTGTGTCCACGCCGAAGAAGAACGCATCGGACAACACGGCCTCGTCCCACACGCTGTTGGAAGGGCGGCTCGGGTACAAGCTCGAGTCCGCCCTTCTGGTGCGTGCGCTGACCCACCGCTCCTACGCGTACGAGAACGGCGGTCTGCCGACCAACGAGCGCCTGGAGTTCCTCGGGGACTCCGTGCTCGGCCTCGTGGTCACGGACACGCTGTACCGCACCCACCCCGATCTGCCCGAAGGCCAGTTGGCCAAGCTGCGGGCCGCGGTGGTCAACTCGCGTGCGCTGGCGGAGGTCGGCCGTGGGCTCGACCTGGGCTCCTTCATCCGGCTCGGCCGTGGTGAAGAGGGCACGGGCGGCCGGGACAAGGCGTCCATCCTCGCCGACACCCTGGAAGCGGTGATCGGCGCGGTCTATCTCGACCAGGGCCTGGACTCGGCGGCGGAGCTGGTGCACCGTCTGTTCGACCCCCTGATCGAGAAGTCCTCGAACCTCGGAGCCGGCCTGGACTGGAAGACCAGCCTCCAGGAGCTCACCGCGACCGAAGGCCTCGGAGTGCCCGAGTACCTGGTCACGGAGACCGGCCCCGACCACGAGAAGACCTTCACTGCTGCCGCCCGCGTCGGAGGCGTCTCGTACGGCACCGGCACCGGCCGCAGCAAGAAGGAGGCGGAGCAGCAGGCCGCGGAATCCGCGTGGCGGTCCATCAAGGCCGCGGCGGACGAGCGCGCCAAGAAGGCGGCCGCGAACGCCGCCGGACCCGACGCCGACGCGTCGGCCTCCGCCTGACCGAACAGCGCGATCCGAGCGCCCGTCCCGGCCATGGGGCGGGCGCTCGGCCCATACCCGCAAGGTGCGTACGGGGGATCCCATGCCCGAGTTGCCCGAGGTCGAGGTCGTACGGCGCGGCCTGGAGCGGTGGGTCGCCCATCGCACGGTCGCCGACGCCGAGGTGCTGCACCCGCGTGCCGTACGCCGGCACATCGCCGGTGCCGACGACTTCGCGCACCGTCTCAAGGGCCACCGCATCGGTGTGCCGAGCCGCCGCGGCAAGTACCTGTGGCTGCCCCTGGAGGACACCAGCCAGTCGGTCCTGGCCCACCTCGGGATGAGCGGTCAGTTGCTGGTCCAGCCGCAGAACGCGCCCGACGAGAAGCACCTCAGGATCCGGGTGCGGTTCGCGGACGCGCTCGACACCGAACTGCGCTTCGTGGACCAACGCACCTTCGGCGGCCTGTCGTTGCACGACAACACCCCCGACGGACTGCCCGACGTCATCGCGCACATCGCCCGCGACCCGCTCGACCCCCTCTTCGACGACGAGGCCTTCCACCAGGCCCTGCGCCGCAAGCGCAGCACCATCAAACGGGCCCTGCTCGACCAGTCGTTGATCAGCGGCGTCGGCAACATCTACGCGGACGAGGCGCTTTGGCGCGCCCGCCTCCACTACGAGCGCCCGACGGCGACCTTCACCCGCCCGCGCAGCCTCGAACTCCTGGGCCACGTAAGGGACGTGATGAACGCGGCCCTCGCGGTGGGCGGCACCAGCTTCGACAGCCTCTACGTCAACGTCAATGGCGAGTCGGGCTACTTCGACCGGTCGCTGGACGCGTACGGCCGCGAGGGTCTGCCGTGCAAGCGGTGCGGTACGCCGATGCGCCGCCGGCCCTGGATGAACCGGTCCAGCTACTTCTGCCCGAAGTGTCAGAGGGCGCCGCGCGTCTCGTCGTAACGCCGGCGTGCTTCGATCACGTCGTCCATCTGCCCCTCCACGAAGTGGATGAGGCTCAGTAGCCGCTTGGCGACCTCGCGACCGAGCGGCGTCAGCTCGTAGTCCACCCGGGGTGGATTGGTCGGCTGTGCCTCGCGGTGCACCAGGCCGTCCCGTTCCAGGGCGTGCAGCGTCTGGGACAGCATCTTCTCGCTGACGCCGTCGACCCTGCGGCGCAGCTCGTTGAAGCGCAGCGAGCCCTCGTACAGCGCGCCGAGCGTGAGCCCGCCCCAGCGACCCGTGACGTGCTCCAGCGTGCCGCGCGAGGGGCAGGCCTTGGCGAACACGTTGTACGGGAGGTCCTGCGCCCCGGTGAGCTCCTGGGTGGTGTCCATGACCCAAGCGTACTCGCACGCAGCGCTAACGCAGGGTTGGCGCTAACTAATTGTTAGTGTTCGTCGGCCTAGTACCCGAAGTCCTGCGTCCACCAGGGCCCGCCGGCGCCGAAGTGCACGCCGACGCCCAGGGTCTTGAAGTCGCAGTTCAGGATGTTGGCCTGGTGGCCCGGGCTGTTCATCCAGGCGTCCATCACCGCGGCCGCGTCGGCCTGGCCGCGGGCTATGTTCTCGCCGCCGAGGTCGGTGATGCCGGCCTTCGCGGCGCGGTCCCACGGAGAGGCGCCGTCGGGGGAGGTGTGGTCGAAGAAGCCGCGCTCGGCCATGTCCTCGCTGAAGGCCTGGGCCAGATCGGTGAGCGAGCTGTTGGCGGCGACCGGGCTGCAGCCGGCCTGGGCGCGCTCCTCGTTGACGAGCTTCAGCACCTCCGCCGCGGCGGCGGACTCCGCGGAGACCTGCACCGGGGCGCTGCTCCGCTCCTTCTGAGGCTCCTTCGTCTTCTCCGGAGCCGGCGCCTTCGTGGCCTTGCGCGAAGGAGTCCCCTCCGGCTTCTCGCTCGGCGTCGCCGACGGCTTCTTCGACGGGGTCTTCGTCGGCGCGGCCGGCGAGGTCGACGGAGCCGGCGAGGCGGGCCGCCCGGCGCCGCGGCTGGTCGCGTCGCCGCTGCCGTCCCGGTCGGCGCTGCCGGAGGTGCCGCCCTGCTCGGCGGGGGTGTTGGTCGGGGTGTCGGCGGCCTGCACCCGGTCCGGCCCGTTGCCGCCGCCGAGCTGGTAGTTGTCCAGGCCGGGCACCATGCCCGAGGCGACGGCGACCGTGCCGATGGCCACGGCGGCAGAGGCGCCGAGCAGACCGGTCTTCACCGGGACCGCGGCTTTCTTCTTGCGGCGGCGGTGCATGCCCCCGGGCCGCCGGGGGCCGGCCTCGGGCGCGAAGCCCCCGCTGCGGAACGCGGCGCCCGCGTCGGAGCCGCTGATGGACCCGGCCTGGGCCGGGAAGGTCGTGGTGTCGGTGAGCCGGGCGTAGTCGTCGTCCGTGGCGAAGAGGTAGGCGTCACTGCGCGCGTAGGCCTCGGCGTACGCCTCCGGGTTCAGATAGGGCGCGATGCCTCTGGTGGGTCGGTCGCTCGCGTACGAGTCGCGTGGGTCGTGGCCCTCCGTATAAGAGCCGTCCGTATGTGTGACCCCCGTGGCGCGGCCCGTGGCGGCGCGGCCGGCGGCGGAGCGTCGGTGGCGTCCCATGTCCTGGCCTTCCTCGTCCCTGCGGTCTCAACGTCCTCACAGAACTCACACGATCGAGTGAGTTTCATATGAGATTCATTGGGTGGGGACGGTACCGCATGGCGCCAGAGGAGGAAGTGCCCCGAGAGACATTGGCCCGTTAGGTTGCAGTCATGAGCGAGGATGTGCGGCTGGTCGCCTGGGTGCGTGGACGCGTCCAAGGCGTGGGTTTCCGCTGGTTCACGCGGGCCAAGGCCCTCGAGATCGGCGGCCTGAGTGGTTTTGCTCTCAATTTGGACGACGGACGCGTCCAGGTGGTCGCCGAGGGGGCTCGGGACGGCTGTCAAGGACTGCTCGACTGGCTCCAGGGCGACGACACGCCCGGGCGGGTCGACGGTGTCACCGAGATCTGGGACACACCTCGCGGGGGCTACGACGGCTTCGCCATCCGTTGAGCCGATTCTGTAAATCGACCCTGGAGCAAGCGGAGGGACCTGCCACCGGCAACTGCCCCGAGCAGAAATGAGCAGGTGGTTGCCAAGAACGGCCAGTGGTGGCAGGCTCCGCACTGAAGGATGATCGCCACGCCCCGAAGGGCCCGCAGGAGTCGCCGCACCGCCGCTTCCGGCCGTGTGCCCCGGGTTTGCCCGCCAATACGGGGCGTGATCGTGTTGACCGTCAAACTTTTTGGTGAGACGCTGAAAGCCCCGCGCACCTTAGCTGTTTGGCGTGGCTGAACGGCAGCACAACTCCAGGCCTCCCAAGCAACCGCGGGTGCGAATCCCTCACGACCCACACCGCTTCGGTCGGTCACTCAGTGTGGAGGACCATCCATCATGGCAAAGGCGCTTCTCGGTTACGTCGGCGGCTCCGACCCTCGACTCCTCGCCGAGATGCGACGGCTCCAGCAGCGTGTCCAGGACCTGGAATCCGAGCTTGTACGGATCCAGGCGGAGAACGACGCGCTGACGGCTGCCGCTTCTCACGACAGGATCATGGAGAGCATCGACGCACACCAGGCGGAGCCTGCGCTCACCTGATCACTGCATCGCTCCACGACAGCACCAGCAGTGGTTGGGCCGCCCGTATCCAACCGCTAAGTAGTTGTCAGACGACTGGTTCCCCAGCCGTCAGAAGTTGCAAGGGACGCTTCGGCGTCCCTTCTTTCTTGCCCCCGGCTTAATGCCCCGCGCATCCTTTCACCTTCTTTAACGTCTGGTGTGCCCTGCACGTTCATCGGTGAAACCGTGCGTTCATGGAGCGAGACAATCCCGGAAGGTAGAGTCCAGCGGCGTGCACCTCAAGGCCCTGACCCTCCGCGGGTTCAAGTCGTTCGCCTCGGCGACCACGCTCCGGTTCGAGCCGGGCATCACGTGCGTCGTCGGACCGAACGGCTCGGGCAAGTCCAACGTCGTGGACGCGCTGAGCTGGGTCATGGGCGAGCAGGGCGCCAAGTCGCTGCGCGGCGGCAAAATGGAGGACGTCATCTTCGCCGGCACCACCGGCCGCCCGCCGCTGGGCCGCGCCGAGGTGTCGCTGACCATCGACAACTCCGACGGGGCCCTGCCCATCGAGTACGCCGAGGTCACCATCACGCGGATCATGTTCCGCAACGGCGGCAGCGAGTACCAGATCAACGGCGACACCTGCCGCCTGCTCGACATCCAGGAACTGCTGTCCGACTCCGGCATCGGCCGCGAGATGCACGTCATCGTCGGCCAGGGCCAGCTCGACTCCGTCCTGCACGCCGACCCCATGGGCCGCCGCGCCTTCATCGAGGAGGCCGCGGGCGTCCTCAAGCACCGCAAGCGCAAGGAGAAGGCGCTGCGGAAGCTGGACGCGATGCAGGCCAACCTCGCGCGCGTGCAGGACTTGACCGACGAGCTTCGAAGGCAGCTCAAGCCCCTGGGACGGCAGGCCGCCGTGGCCCGGCGGGCCGCCGTCATCCAGGCCGACCTGCGCGACGCCCGGCTCCGCCTCCTCGCCGACGATCTCGTACGGCTGCGCGAGGCGCTCCAGGCCGAGGTCGCCGACGAGGCAGCGCTGAAGGAGCGCAAGGAGGCCGCCGAGCAGGAGCTGAAGAAGGCGCTCCAGCGCGAGGCCCTCCTGGAGGACGAGGTACGCCGGCTCGCACCACGCCTGCAGCGGGCCCAGCAGACCTGGTACGAGCTGTCCCAACTGGCCGAGCGGGTGCGCGGCACGATCTCGCTGGCCGACGCGCGCGTGAAGAGCGCCACCTCCACGCCGCCGGAGGAACGCCGGGGCCGCGACCCCGAGGACATGGAGCGCGAGGCCGCCCGGATCCGCGAGCAGGAGGCCGAGCTGGAGGCGGCCCTGGAGGCGGCCGAGCGTGCCCTGGAGGACACCGTCGCCCACCGCGCCGAACTGGAGCGGGACCTCGCCCTCGAAGAGCGCCGCCTGAAGGACGTCGCCCGCGCCATCGCCGACCGCCGCGAAGGGCTCGCCCGGCTGAACGGGCAGGTCAACGCGGCCCGTTCGCGTGCCGCCGCCGCCCAGTCCGAGATAGAGCGCCTGGCCGCCGCGCGGGACGAGGCCCAGGAGCGGGCCTTCGCCGCGCAGGAGGAGTACGAGGCTCTGAAGGCCGAGGTCGACGGACTCGACGCCGGCGACGCGGAACTCGGCGAACAGCACGAGGCGGCCAAGCGACAGCTCACGGAGGCCGAGGCCGCCCTGACCGCCGCCCGCGAGGCGGCCACGGCGGCGGAACGGGAGCGCGCCGCGACCCAGGCCCGCCATGAGGCGCTGGCCCTGGGCCTGCGGCGCAAGGACGGCACCGGCGCACTGCTCGGCGCGAAGGACCGCCTCACGGGACTGCTGGGCCCGGCGGCGGAACTGCTGACGGTGACACCGGGTTACGAGGTCCCGCTGGCCGCGGCCTTCGGGGCGGCGGCGGACGCGATCGCGGTGACGTCACCGTCGGCGGCGGCGGAGGCGATCCGGTTGCTGCGGAAGCAGGACGGGGGCCGGGCGCCACTGCTATTGGCAGGGTCACCAAAGGCGCCCCAAAGGGGCGCGGGGCAGTGTCCGACATGTGGCTACCGCCACGTGGGCGCGCCCAGCCCCAACGAACCCGCAGCCGCCGGACAACCTCACGCGGCCGATCTCGTCCGCGCCCCCGCCGACCTCATGCCCGCCATCCGCCACCTCCTCCACGGCATCGTCGTCGTAGGCACCCTCGAAGAAGCCGAGGACCTCGTCTACGCCCACCCCGACCTCACCGCCGTGACCGCCGAAGGCGACCTCCTCGGCGCGCACTTCGCCCACGGCGGCTCCGCGGGCGCCCCGAGCCTCCTCGAAGTACAGGCCTCCGTGGACGAGGCCGCCGCCGAACTGGAAGAGCTCGCCGTCCGCTGCGAAGAGCTCACCGAGGCGCAGCACGCGGCACAACAACGGCGTAAGGAATGCGCAGCCCGTGTCGAGGAGCTCGCAGAGCGCCGCCGCGCGGCCGACCGGGAGAAGTCGTCCGTCGCCCAGCAGCTCGGTCGGCTCGCCGGCCAGGCGAGGGGCGCGGCCGGTGAAGCGGAGCGCTCCGTCGCCGCCGCCGCGCGGGCGCAGGACGCGCTCGACAAGGCACTCCAGGACGTCGAGGAGCTGGCCGAGCGGCTGGCCGTGGCCGAGGAGATGCCGGTCGAGGAGGAGCCCGACACGTCGGCACGGGACCGTCTCGCCGCCGACGGCGCCAACGCGCGCCAGACCGAGATGGAGGCCCGCCTCCAGGTCCGTACGCACGAAGAACGCGTCAAGGGACTCGCCGGCCGTGCCGACTCCCTCGACCGCGCCGCCCGAGCGGAGCGAGACGCACGCGCGCGTGCCGAGCAGCGGCGGGCCCGGCTGCGCCACGAGGCGGCCGTCGCTCAGGCCGTGGCCTCCGGAGCGCGGCAACTCCTCGCGCACGTCGAGGTCTCCGTCGCCCGCGCCGAGGAGGAGCGCGGCGCCGCCGAGGCCGCCAAGGCGCGGCGTGAGCAGGAGCTGGCCGCCGCGCGCAACGAGGGCCGCGACCTCAAGGCCGAACTCGACAAGCTGACCGACTCCGTCCACCGCGGCGAGGTCCTCGGCGCCGAGAAGCGGATGCGGATCGAGCAGCTCGAGACCAAGGCCCTGGAGGAGCTGGGTGTGGAGCCGGCGGGGCTCGTCTCCGAGTACGGCCCTCATCAGCTCGTACCGCCGTCCCCGCCCGCCGAGGGCGAGCAGCTTCCCGACGACCCCGAGCACCCCCGCAACCGGCCCAAGCCCTTCGTCCGGGCCGAGCAGGAGAAGCGGCTCAAGGCAGCCGAGCGCGCCTACCAGCAGCTCGGCAAGGTCAACCCGCTCGCGCTGGAGGAGTTCGCGGCGCTGGAGGAACGGCATCAGTTCCTCAGCGAGCAGCTGGAAGACCTGAAGAAGACCCGCGCCGACCTGCTCCAGGTCGTCAAGGAGGTCGACGAGCGCGTCGAGCAGGTCTTCACCGAGGCGTACCGGGACACGGCCCGGGAGTTCGAGGGCGTCTTCAGCCGGCTGTTCCCGGGCGGCGAGGGACGACTGATCCTGACCGACCCCGACAACATGCTGACCACGGGGGTCGACGTCGAGGCACGCCCGCCCGGCAAGAAGGTCAAGCGGCTGTCGCTGCTCTCGGGTGGTGAGCGCTCACTCACCGCCGTCGCGATGCTGGTGTCGATCTTCAAGGCCCGGCCGAGCCCGTTCTACGTCATGGACGAGGTCGAGGCCGCCCTCGACGACACCAACCTCCAGCGGCTGATCCGCATCATGCAGGAGCTGCAGGAGGCGTCTCAGCTCATCGTGATCACGCACCAGAAGCGCACGATGGAGGTCGCCGACGCGCTGTACGGCGTCTCCATGCAGGGCGACGGCGTGTCGAAGGTCATCAGCCAGCGGCTGCGCTGATCCACACTCCCGCTTCATTCAAGAGTTGAACACATTCCTGTCATGTAAGGCCTTCAAGGTCACACTGATCTCCTATTGACTTCGAAACTTGAAGACATAGGTTGGGCGACGTTGTTTTTGCCTTCACCCGGCAGCGTTGCCGGTGCCCGAGGAGTACCACGTGACCAGCACAGCGCAGGCACCCGCGTCAGGGGCCAGGACGGCGCAGCCCGAACACCTCGGGCACGTCGTCTTCATCACCGCGGCGGCCGCCATGGGCGGCTTCCTCTTCGGCTACGACAGCTCCGTCATCAACGGGGCCAACGGCGGCATCCAGGCCAGGTTCGACCTCAGCTCCGGCGTCACCGGTACCGTCGCGGCCAGCGCCCTGCTCGGCAGCGCCCTCGGTGCCGCGATCGCCGGCCGCATAGCCGACCGCATCGGCCGCATCCGCGTCATGCAGATCGCGGCGGTGCTGTTCGCCGTGAGCGCCGTCGGTTCCGGACTGCCGTTCGCCGCGTGGGACCTCGCCGCCTGGCGTGTCCTCGGTGGCATCGCCATCGGTATGGCCTCGGTCATCGGCCCGGCCTACATCGCCGAGGTCGCCCCGCCCGCCTACCGCGGCCGGCTCGCCTCCTTCCAGCAGGCGGCCATCGTCACCGGCATCGCCGTCTCCCAGCTCGTCAACTGGGCCATCCTCAACATGGCCGACGGCGAGGAGCGCGGCACGCTCGCAGGCCTGGAGGCCTGGCAGTGGATGCTCGGCGTGATGCTGCTGCCCGCCGTGATCTACGGCCTGCTGTCCTTCGCCATCCCCGAGTCCCCGCGCTTCCTGATCAGTGTCGGCCGTGTCACCGACGCCAAGAAGGTCCTCGCCGAGGTCGAGGGCGACGTGGACCTGGACGGCCGGGTCGCCGAGATCGAGCAGGCCATGCGCAGCGACCACAAGTCGACGTTCAAGGACCTGCTGGGCGGCCGCTTCGGCCTCCTGCCGATCGTCTGGATCGGTATCGGCCTCTCCGTCTTCCAGCAGCTCGTCGGCATCAACGTCATCTTCTACTACTCGAACCTGCTGTGGCAGTCCGTGGGCGTCGACCCGTCGAGCTCGTTCTTCTACTCGTTCGAGACCTCGATCATCAACATCATCGGCACCGTGATCGCGATGATCTTCGTCGACCGCATCGGCCGCAAGCCGCTCGCCCTCATCGGCTCCGTCGGCATGGGCATCTCGCTCGCGGCGGCCGCCTGGTCGTTCTCCTTCCAGAACGGCAACGACCCGCTGCCGACCGCACAGGGCTACGTCGCGCTGATCGCCGCCAACGCCTTCGTCCTCTTCTTCGCCCTGTCCTGGGGCGTGGTCGTCTGGGTCATGCTCGGCGAGGTCTTCCCGAACAAGATCCGCGCCGCCGCGCTGGGCGTGGCCGCCTCCGCCCAGTGGATCGCCAACTGGCTGATCACGATCACCTTCCCGGACCTGTCGGACTGGAACCTGTCGCTCACCTACGTCATGTACGCGGTGTTCGCCTTCCTCTCCATCCCGTTCATCCTCAAGTTCGTGCCCGAGACCAAGGGCAAGAAGCTGGAGGAGATGGGCTGACCGGCCCCCGGACCCGGGGGGAAGGGCCAAGCCCCCGCTGCCCCTCCCCCCGTAACCCCGCCGCCGCCCCGGCTCGGCCACTGCCCGAGCCGGGGCGGCGGTTTCGGGTACGACGCGTCAGCCCCCGAGCCCGGGCAGCACCCGCTCGCAGAACAACCGCAGACTCCGCCACCCCTCCTCCACCGGCATCCCGCCGGACAAGGGGTGCAGCACGTAGTTGTCATGGCCCAGCGCCACACACTCGTCCGGCGTCAGAATCCGGTACACGCCCTCGGCGCGCAGCTCCGCCACCGTCGTGGCCGCCGACTTCACGGCCGACCGGACCTCCCCGGACTGCCAGGAGGCGTACGTCCGCGCCTCGTGCAGGAAGTGGCGGCCGTGCTCGGCCCAGGCCCGGTCGGGGTCCTCGGCGATGTGCAGCAGCGGTGTCTCGGCGGCCGGCATCATGGTCCAGCCCTCGGTGCCGTACTCGACCAGCCGCTCCTTGTAGTACGCCTCCAGCTCCGGCAGATGCGCGCTGGGGAAGAACGGCAGGCCCAGCCGGGCGGCCCGGCGGGCGGCGGCCTTCGAGGAGCCGCCGACCAGGAGCAGGGGGTGCGGATCGGTGTACGGGCGCGGGGTGACCCGTACCGTACGGCCCCGGTACTCGAACTCCTCGCCGGTCCACGCCTTCAGCAGCGTCTGAAGCAGCTCCTCCTGGAGCCTGCCGCGCCGCTTCCAGTCCACGTCGAAATGGGCGTACTCCTCGGGCCGGTACCCGATCCCGGCGACCGTCACCAGCCGCCCGCCGCTGAGCAGATCCAGTACGGCGATCTCCTCCGCCAGCCGCAGCGGGTCGTGCAGCGGGCCGATGATCGCCGAGACGGTGACCGCGAGGCGGCGGGTGGCGCCGAAGACGCCGGCCGCGAAGGCGAAGGGGGAGGGCAGCCAGTTGTTCGCGGCGCCGTGGTGCTCCTCCGTCTGCACGGTGGTGATGCCGTGCTCGTCGGCATAGGCCGCCATCTCCAGCGCGGCCCGGTAGCGGGCGGCGAGCGAGGCGGGGGTCGCGTCGGGCTCGACGAGGTTGAAGCGTACGACCGTGACGGGCATAGGGGGTCCCCCTTCACCGGGCGGGTGTGAAGGCGGACGTTAGCTGACGGTGTGTCAGACATCCAGAGGGGTGTCGCAGGACTCCATGGCCGATACTGGACGCGTTATGGACATCGTCATCCTTGCTGTAGTCATCGCCGTGGTCGTGCTCGGCGCGCTCGGCGGGCTCGTCGTCGGCACCCGCCGCAAGAAGCACCTGCCCCCGCCGCCCGCCGCCCCCGACATCACCGCCCCTCCGGCCGAGCCGCACGTCGGCGACGAGGCCGAGACGCCGCGCGACGAACCGCGCCGGACCATAGAGGAGGTGGATCTTCCGGGCGGCGGGGCACCGACCGCCGTCGAGGAACCGCCGGTCGTCGAAGAGCTCCCGCCCGTCGAGATCGAGGTCCCGGAGCCCACCGCCGGCCGCCTGATCCGGCTGCGCGCCCGGCTCTCCCGCTCCCAGAACGCGCTCGGCAAGGGGCTGCTCACGCTCCTGTCGCGCGAGCACCTCGACGAGGACACCTGGGAGGAGATCGAGGACACCCTGCTCACCGCCGACGTCGGTGTGCAGCCCACCCAGGAGCTGGTCGAAGGCCTGCGCGAGCGCGTGAAGGTGCTCGGCACCCGCACCCCCGAGGAGCTGCGCGGCCTGCTGCGCGAGGAGCTGCTCAAGCTGGTCGGCACGGACATGGACCGCGTCGTCAGGACCGAGCCGGAGACCACCAAGCCCGGCATCGTGATGGTCGTCGGCGTCAACGGCACCGGCAAGACCACCACCACCGGCAAGCTGGCCCGCGTCCTCGTGGCCGACGGCCGCAGCGTGGTCCTGGGCGCCGCCGACACCTTCCGTGCCGCCGCCGCCGACCAGCTCCAGACCTGGGGCGAGCGGGTCGGCGCCTACACCGTGCGCGGGCCGGAGGGCGGCGACCCCGCCTCCGTCGCCTTCGACGCGGTGAAGGAGGGCAAGGAGATGGGGTCGGACGTCGTCCTCATCGACACCGCGGGCCGTCTCCACACCAAGACCGGACTCATGGACGAGCTGGGCAAGGTCAAGCGGGTCGTGGAGAAGCACGCGCCGCTGGACGAGGTACTGCTGGTGCTGGACGCCACCACCGGGCAGAACGGCCTGGTCCAGGCCCGCGTCTTCGCCGAGGTCGTCGACATCACCGGCATCGTGCTCACCAAGCTCGACGGCACGGCCAAGGGCGGCATCGTCGTCGCGGTCCAGCGCGAGCTGGGCGTGCCGGTGAAGCTGGTCGGGCTGGGCGAGGGCGCCGACGATCTGGCGCCGTTCGAGCCGGAGGCGTTCGTTGACGCCCTTATCGGAGAGTGAAGGCAGCACCCACGAAATCTCGTATGTGGTTGAAGAGGCGCCCGTTACCCAAGGTACAGTTGGGGAGCGGGCGCCTCGCTGTGTACGCCTATGCGCGCGACCGATGCGCCACGTAAGCCAGCGTCCCCAGCAGCAACCGCGCCGCCGGCGGCTTCGTCGCCGTGTCCAGCGCCGGGGGCCGCAGCCAGCGCACCGGGCCCAGGCCGCCCCGGTCGGACGGCGGGGCCGTGATGTGTGTACCCCGGCCGAGGCCGCGCAGATCGAGGTGGGTCGGGTCGTCCCAGCCCATGCGGTAGAGGAGCTCGGGGAGCTCGGCGGCGGCGCCGGGGGCGACGAAGAAGTGGGCGCGGCCGTCCGGGGTGGCGGTGACCGGGCCGAGGGGCAGGCCCATGCGCTCGAGCCGGGTCAGTGCCCGGCGGCCGGCGGGCTCGGCCACCTCGATCACGTCGAACGCCCGCCCGACCGGCAGCATCACCGCGGCGCCCGGGAACTCCGACCACGCCTTGGTGACCTCGTCGAGCGTGGCACCGGCCGGAACCTGGGGCGCGAAGTCGAGAGGGTGTGCGCCGGGCGCGGCGCAGTCCGAGCGGCCGCACGAACAGGCGCCCGCCGCGGCGCGCGCGCCGGGCACCGCGTCCCAGCCCCACAGTCCGGTGAACTCGGCGACGGCCGTGCACTCCGAGGAGCGGCCGCGTCGCCGCGAGCCGGATCGGATCTCCCGGATGCCGCCGATCGTGAAGCCCATGCCCCCTCCAACGGGTCCAGCGCGCCGGTGGTTACGGCGCGGAAGCGGAACGTGACCCTGAGTGTTCCTGGGCGGCCGGTTACCCCCTGGCGCCGCTCGTTTCACGCGGCGCTTGGAAGCGTCCCGGGTTGTGGGCCCGGCGACACGCGCCCCGGTGTGCTTCGCTCCGCCCACTTCCGGCCGTCCTGTGTCAAGTGAATCGCGTGGAGGCCACCGTTAGTTCATTCGAAGGGGTGGCGAATGGTGGCGATTCAGGGATCGCCATGGCTGGGTGCGTGATCGTAGGATTACCGTGAGTGCACAGAGCTTCGGGGCACATGCACTCATGGGTATGCCGCAGGCAAGTCGGCTCTCCGTTCGAAGGGTGAGAACCGCCGGACGGGCAACCGTATTTACCGGCATTCTGATAGGGCTTGGCGCACTCGGTGACAAGTGGTCCAAGGGATGGGGGCGTTGCGGTGAGCGGCAACAGCGGAGGCGGCACGAGTGCCGGTGGTGCGTCGCACGCCGACAAGCGCCCGAACGAGCTGCTCACGTCCTGGTTCGTGCGCAGCGGCTGGTCGAAGGGCGAACTCGCCCGCCAAGTGAACCGCCGCGCCCGCCAGTTGGGCGCCAACCACATCTCGACCGACACCTCCCGCGTACGCCGCTGGCTGGACGGCGAGAACCCCCGCGAGCCGATCCCGCGGATCCTGTCCGAGCTGTTCTCTGAGCGGTTCGGCTGCGTGGTCTCCGTCGAGGACCTCGGCCTGCGCACCGCCCGTCAGTCACCCTCCGTGTCCGGCGTCGATCTGCCCTGGACGGCCCCGCAGACAGTGGCCCTGATCAGCGAGTTCTCGCGCAGCGACCTGATGCTGGCGCGGCGCGGCTTCCTCGGGAGCTCGCTGGCCCTGTCCGCGGGCCCGGCGCTCATCGAGCCGATGCAGCGCTGGCTGGTCCCCGCCCCGCCCGCCCCGTACCAGGAGCCGCGGCCCGTGCCGTCCTCGCGCGCGCGTGGCCGGCTCTCCAAGCCCGAGCTGGACCTGCTGGAGTCCACCACCGTGATGTTCCGGCAGTGGGACGCCCAGTGCGGCGGCGGCCTGCGCCGCAAGGCGGTCGTCGGCCAGCTCCACGAGGTGACCGACCTGCTCCAGGAGCCCCACCCCGAGGCCACCACCCGCAAGCTGTTCAAGGTCGCCGCCGAGCTGGCGGAGCTGGCCGGCTGGATGTCGTACGACATCGGACTCCAGCCCACCGCGCAGAAGTACTTCGTCCTCGCGCTGCACGCCGCCAAGGAGGCCGGCGACCGGCCGCTCGGCAGTTACGTCCTGTCCAGCATGAGCCGCCAGATGATCCACCTCGGCCGGCCCGACGACGCACTGGAGCTGATCCACCTCGCGCAGTACGGCAGCCGGGACTGTGCCAGCCCGCGCACCCAGTCGATGCTGTATGCGATGGAGGCCCGCGCGTACGCCAACATGGGCCAGCCCGGCAAGTGCAAACGGGCCGTCCGAATGGCCGAGGACACCTTCGCCGAGGCCGACGACTGGGACGAGCCGGACCCCGACTGGATCCGCTTCTTCTCCGAGGCCGAGCTGTACGGCGAGAACTCCCACTCCTTCCGCGACCTCGCCTATGTCGCCGGCCGCAGCCCGACGTACGCCTCGCTGGCCGAGCCCCTGATGCGGCAGGCCGTGGACCTGTTCGCGAAGGACGGCGAGCACCAGCGGTCGTATGCGCTGAACCTCATCGGGGTGGCCACGGTCCATCTGCTGCGGGGCGAGCCGGAGCAGAGCGCCGTTTACGCCGAGCGGGCCATGCGGGTCGCCAAGAAGGTGCGTTCCGAGCGGGTCAACACTCGTATTCGAAAGACGGTCGACACGGCCGTGCGCGACTTCGGGGATCTCGCCGAGGTCGTGGACCTCACCGACAGGCTCGCGGTCGAGCTTCCGGAGACCGCCGAGGCGGTCTGAAACACCCGGGGCCACTCCCCGGGAATCCCCAGAACCCCGGCCGCGGCCGGTCCTCCCGAACTGCCCGACTCGGCTCCCCCATGCCAGGTCATCGGAAGGCCGCCCGCGGCCGGTTCCATCTCGCCTTCTCGGAAGGTTGCGCCACGATAACGATCGCGCAGCCGAACATCTCGCAGTTCATCGACGCGTAACACGCCAGGCATCTTCGTCACGCCCGTGAAACAACGAGGCGCTTCCGTCGAAACCGTGCTGCGCCAATCTCGTGGCGCATAACCGGCCCACCCCTCAAATCCGCTCAGGGCTCGCCCGCACGGGCCGTACCAACGACGAGGAGATACCGGCATTGAACGGCACAGATACCGGATTCGTATTGATCAGTGCAGCGCTCGTCATGGTGATGACGCCCGGGCTGGCGCTCTTCTACGGTGGCATGGTCCGCGCCAAGAGCGTGCTCAACATGCTGATGATGTCCTTCATCTCCCTGGGCATCGTCAGCGTGCTCTGGGTGCTGTACGGCCACTCCCTCGCCTTCAGCGGTGACTCCGGCGGCTTCATCGGCAACCTGGACATGATCGGCCTGAAGGGCGTCAACGCCGACAGCACGATGGAGAGTTTCACCGGCAACGACATCTCGTTGTTCGCCTTCTCGCTCTTCCAGATGCTGTTCGCGGTCATCACCGCGGCCCTGATCAGCGGCGCCCTCGCCGACCGCGTCAAGTTCGGCGCGTGGATGGTCTTCATCGGCGTGTGGGTCACCGTGGTCTACTTCCCGGTCGCCCACTGGGTCTGGGGCGGCGGCTGGCTCTCCCAGCTCGACCCGGCCGTGATCGACTTCGCCGGTGGTACGGCGGTCCACATCAACGCCGGTATCGCCGCTCTCGCCGCGATCCTGGTCGTGGGCAAGCGCGTCGGCTTCAAGAAGGACCCGATGCGCCCGCACAACATGCCGCTGGTCCTGCTCGGCACCGCGCTGCTGTGGTTCGGCTGGTTCGGCTTCAACGCCGGCTCCGAGCTGGGCGTCGACGGCACCACCGCCCAGATGGCCATCAACACCCAGGTCGCCACCGGTGCCGCCATGCTCGGCTGGCTGATCTACGAGCGCATCCGCCACGGCGCGTTCACCACCCTCGGTGCCTGCTCCGGCGTGGTCGCCGGTCTGGTCGCCATCACCCCGTCCGGCGGCAACGTCAACATCTTCGGCGCCCTGCTCATCGGTGTCGTCGCCGGTGCGGTCTGCTCCTGGGCCGTCAGCCTCAAGTACAAGCTGGGTTACGACGACTCGCTCGACGTCGTCGGTGTCCACCTCGTCGGCGGTGTCCTCGGCACCCTGATGGTCGGCTTCCTCGCCATCGGCGGGACCGGCGGCTGGGACCAGTTCCTGTCGCAGGCCATCGGCGCCTTCTCGGTGATGGGCTACACCTTCGTGGTGACCTGGATCATCGCCTTCGCCATCCAGAAGACGATCGGCTTCCGCGCCTCCGAGGACGACGAGGTCAGCGGCATCGACCAGGCCGCGCACGCCGAGACTGCATACGACTTCAGCGGGGCGGGCGGCGGTGCCGCCAAGGCCTCCGTCGCAACCCCGGCGGCCACGGCCGCGAGCAAGAAGGTGGACGCATGAAGCTCATCACCGCAGTCGTCAAGCCCCACCGGCTCGACGAGATCAAGGAAGCCCTCCAGGCCTTCGGAGTGCACGGCCTGACGGTCACCGAGGCGAGCGGCTACGGTCGTCAGCGGGGCCACACCGAGGTCTACCGCGGCGCCGAGTACACCGTGGACCTGGTCCCGAAGATCCGCATCGAGGTCCTGGCCGAGGACGACGACGCCGAACAGTTGATCGACGTCATCGTCAAGGCCGCCCGCACCGGCAAGATCGGTGACGGCAAGGTCTGGTCCCTGCCGGTCGAGACGGCCGTGCGGGTCCGGACCGGCGAGCGCGGGCCGGACGCGCTCTGAGCGAGAAGACGGACAGGAGCTGCTGGGTGTCGAGCACGGACGTGCACAAGGAAACGGAAGACTCGGGACCCAGCGGCTACGCGGCGGCCCGGCTGCGCCTCCTCACGGAGGGGGCGCAGTCCGGGCCGCCGCGCCGTGCGGCCCTCGCGGAGCTGACCGACGCCTGGCTGACCGGCCTGTTCGCGGCCGGCGCCGAGGGACTGCGCGGCGTCTCCCTGGTCGCCGTCGGCGGCTACGGCCGCGGCGAGCTGTCCCCGCGCAGCGACCTGGACCTGCTCCTGCTGCACGACGGCGGCGACAGCAAGGCGGTGGCCGCCCTCGCCGACCGCATCTGGTACCCGGTCTGGGACCTCGGTCTCGCCCTCGACCACTCCGTGCGCACCCCCGCCGAGGCCCGCAAGACGGCCGGCGAGGATCTGAAAGTCCAGCTCGGCCTGCTGGACGCCCGGCACATCGCGGGCGACCTGGGACTCACGGCCGCACTGCGCACGGCGATCCTGGCCGACTGGCGCAACCAGGCGCCCAAGCGGCTGCCCGAACTCCAGGAGCTGTCCGCCGAGCGCGCCGAGCGCCAGGGCGAGTTGCAGTACCTCCTGGAACCCGATCTGAAGGAGGCGCGCGGCGGCCTGCGGGACGCCACCATCCTGCGCGCCGTCGCCGCGTCCTGGCTGGCCGACGCCCCGCGCGAGGGCCTCGACGACGCCCGGCGCAAGCTGCTCGACGTACGGGACGCCCTGCACCTGGCCACCGGGCGGGCGACCGACCGGCTCGCGCTGCAGGAGCAGGACCAGGTCGCCGCCGAGCTGGGGCTGCTCGACGCGGACACGCTGCTGCGGCAGGTGTACGAGGCGGCGCGGGTCATCTCGTACGCCAGCGATGTCACATGGCGCGAGGTGGGGCGCGTGCTGCGAGCGCGCGCCGTACGGCCGCGGCTGCGCAAACTGGCAAGGGAGCGAAGCGACTTCCTTAGAAGGGCGGTGGTGGGCGACGGGAGGGCGCTGGGCGGCGGGAAGCCGACCGCCGAGCGCTCCCCGCTCGCCGAGGGCGTGGTGGAGCAGGACGGCGAGGTGGTGCTCGCCCGTGCCGCGCGCCCCGATCGCGACCCCGTGCTCCCGTTGCGCGCCGCGGCCGCCGCCGCGCAGGCCGGACTCCCGCTCTCCCTGCACGCCGTACGGCGCATGGCGGCCGGCGCGCGCCCGCTTCCCACCCCCTGGCCCGCCGAGGCACGTGAGCAGTTGGTGACGCTGCTGGGCTCCGGGCGGCCGACCGTCGAGGTGTGGGAGGCGCTGGAGGCCGAGGGACTGATCACCCACTTCCTTCCCGACTGGGAGCGGGTGCGCTGCCGTCCGCAGCGCAACGCCGTGCACATCTGGACCGTCGACCGGCACCTCATCGAAACGGCCGTGCGCGCCTCCGAGTTCACCCGCCGCGTGCACCGCCCCGACCTGTTGCTCGTCGCCGGGCTGCTGCACGACATCGGCAAGGGCTGGCCCGGCGACCACTCCGTGGCCGGCGAGATCATCGTCAAGGACGTGGCCGCCCGCATCGGCTTCGACCGCGACGACGTGACGGTGCTCTCCACCCTCGTACGCCATCACCTGCTGCTCGTCGAGACGGCCACCCGGCGCGACCTGGAGGACCCGGCCACCGTGCGCTCGGTCGCCGAGGCGGTCGGCTCGCAGGGCACCCTGGAGCTGCTGCACGCCCTGACCGAGGCGGACGCGCTGGCCACCGGCCCGGCGGCGTGGTCGTCCTGGCGCGGGTCCCTCGTCGCCGACCTGGTGAAACGCGTTGCAGCCGTACTCGCCGGGGACGACCCGGACGAGCCCGAGGCCGCCGCGCCCACGGCCGAGCAGGAGCGGCTCGCCATCGAGGCGGTCGCCACCGGCAGCCCCGTACTGGCCCTGCGCGCCCAGACCGAGCCGCCGACGCAGGAGCAGCCCTCGGGCGATCCCGAGCCGCTCGGCGTGGAGCTGGTCATCGCCGTACCCGACCAGCCGGGCGTGCTGCCCGCGGTGGCGGGCGTCCTGGCGATGCACCGCCTGACCGTCCGCACGGCCGAACTGCGCGCCCTGGACCTGCCCGACGGCGTCGAGGGCTCCGTTCTGCTGCTGAACTGGCGGGTCGCCGCCGAGTACGGCTCCCTGCCGCAGGCCACCCGGCTGCGCGCCGACCTCGTACGCGCCCTGGACGGCTCCCTGGACATCGCCGGGCGCCTCGCCGAGCGCGACGCGGCCTATCCGCGCCGGCGGGGCGTCGTGGCGCCGCCGGCGCGCGTGTCGGTCCACCCGGCCGCCTCCCGGCTGGCCACGGTGATCGAGGTGCGCGCCCAGGACGCGCCGGGGCTGCTGTTCCGGATCGGCCGGGCGCTGGAGGACGCGAGCGTGCGGGTGCGCAGTGCGCATGTCAGCACGCTGGGCGCCAACGCCGTCGACGCGTTCTATGTCACAGGCCCCGAGGGCGCCCCGCTGCCCGGCGAGGAGGCGGCGGCCATGGCACGCAAGCTGGAGGAGACGTTGCGGGCCTGAGAACCCGTTCAACGGCTCCGAACCCAGGGATCCCGGCAACCTGCGTCGCCGGGATACCCTGGAGGGCGATTGCCAGCCGCCACCGACCCCGAGGACCGCGAGCGCCGTGTTCGATACTCTCTCCGATCGCCTCTCAGCGACTTTCAAGAACCTGCGCGGCAAGGGACGGCTCTCCGAGGCGGACATCGACGCCACCGCGCGCGAGATCCGCATCGCACTCCTCGAAGCGGACGTGGCGCTGCCCGTCGTCCGGACGTTCATCAAGAACGTCAAGGAGCGTGCCCTCGGCGCCGAGGTGTCCCGGGCGCTGAACCCGGCCCAGCAGGTCCTGAAGATCGTCAACGACGAGCTCGTCACGATCCTCGGCGGCGAGACCCGGCGCCTGCGGTTCGCGAAGACGCCGCCGACCGTGATCATGCTGGCGGGTCTGCAGGGCGCCGGTAAGACCACCCTCGCGGGCAAGCTCGGCCGCTGGCTGAAGGAGCAGGGCCACTCGCCGCTGCTGGTCGCCGCCGACCTCCAGCGCCCCAACGCCGTCAACCAGCTCAGCGTCGTCGCCGAGCGCGCCGGTGTCGCGGTCTTCGCGCCGGAGCCGGGCAACGGCGTCGGCGACCCGATCAAGGTCGCCAAGGACTCCATCGAGCACGCCAAGGCCAAGGTCCACGACATCGTGATCGTGGACACCGCCGGCCGCCTGGGCATCGACCAGGAGATGATGCAGCAGGCCGCGGACATCCGGGACGCGGTCTCCCCGGACGAGATCCTGTTCGTCGTCGACGCGATGATCGGTCAGGACGCCGTCAACACCGCCGAGGCCTTCCGCGACGGCGTCGGCTTCGACGGCGTGGTGCTCTCCAAACTCGACGGTGACGCCCGCGGTGGTGCCGCCCTGTCGATCCGGCAGATCACCGGCAAGCCGATCATGTTCGCGTCGAACGGCGAGAAGCTCGACGACTTCGACGCCTTCCACCCGGACCGGATGGCCTCCCGCATCCTCGACATGGGTGACCTGCTCACCCTGATCGAGCAGGCGGAGAAGACCTTCGACCAGGCCGAAGCCCAGAAGATGGCCGAGAAGCTGGCCTCCAAGAAGGGCCAGGACTTCACCCTCGACGACTTCCTGGCCCAGATGGAGCAGGTCAGGAAGATGGGCTCCATCTCCAAGCTGCTCGGGATGCTGCCGGGCATGGGGCAGATCAAGGACCAGATCAACAACCTCGACGAGCGTGACGTCGACCGCACGGCCGCGATCATCAAGTCGATGACCCCGGCCGAGCGCCAGGAGCCGACGATCATCAACGGCTCGCGGCGCGCCCGTATCGCCCGCGGTTCCGGTGTCGAGGTCAGCGCGGTCAAGAACCTCGTCGAGCGGTTCTTCGAGGCCCGCAAGATGATGTCCCGCATGGCCCAGGGCGGCGGCATGCCCGGGATGCCGGGGATGCCGGGCATGGGCGGCGGACCGGGCCGTACGAAGAAGCAGCCGAAGAAGGCCAAGGGCAAGCAGCGCTCCGGCAACCCGATGAAGCGCAAGCAGCAGGAGCAGGAGGCCGCCGCGCGCCGGGCCGCCGCGGCCCAGGCCGGAGGTGCCCTCGGGCTGCCGGGTCAGCAGGCCGGGCAGGACTTCGAGCTGCCGGACGAGTTCAAGAAGTTCATGGGCTGAGACCCGTCTGCCACGTCGCCGAGGGCGTCCCTCTTCAGGGGGGCGCCCTCGGCGTTGGCTGCGCGTGCCGTGGCCCGCTGTCTGCCGTAACGTCCAGATATGAGCGATGCCGCGCCACCGCGCAAGGCCCCTGATCAGCCGTGGCGCACCGAGGGCACCCCGGAGGAGCCGCCCAGGAGGCCCGGCGACCGGCGAATACGCGGCCGCTGGTGGAGCCTGCTGCTCACCGCGGTGGTCGTGTTCCTGCTGGCCTATCTGGGACTGACCTACCTCGACCGGGGCAACGAACCGACGATCTCCTACACGGAGTTCAGCCGCCAGGTCGACGACGGCAACGTCTCCCGGATCTACTCCAAGGGCGACGCCATCCAGGGCGAGCTCAAGAGCGCCAGGGACAGGCCCGAGGGCGACGGTGACTACACCAAGTTCAGGACGCAGCGCCCGGCCTTCGCCGACGACGATCTCTGGCAGGAGCTGAGCAGCCACAACGTCACGGTGACCGCGGAGCCGGTGGTCAAGGAGCGCGGTCTCCTGGTCAACCTGCTGATCTCGCTCGCGCCGATCGTGATCATCGTCGCGGTGTGGATCTTCGTCGCCCGGCGGCTGGCCGGCCGGGGCGGCGCGGGCGGCCTGTTCGGGCGCAAGGCGCCGCCCAAGCCGGTCGAGCTGCTGCCGGGCAAGCACCGTACGACGTTCGCCGACGTGGCCGGCATCGACGAGGTCAAGGGCGAGCTGGACGACGTGGTCGACTTCCTGGAGCATCCGGAGGCCTACCGCAGGATGGGCGCGAAGATGCCGCGCGGCGTGCTGCTCGCGGGCTCGCCCGGCACCGGCAAGACCCTGCTGGCGCGTGCCGTGGCGGGCGAGGCGGGCGTGCCGTTCTTCTCCGCCTCCGCCTCCGAGTTCATCGAGATGATCGTCGGTGTCGGCGCCTCCCGGGTCCGCGAGCTGTTCGCCGAGGCCCGCAAGGTGGCGCCGTCGATCATCTTCATCGACGAGATCGACACCATCGGACGGATGCGGGGCGGCGGCGCCTCGGTGAGCGGGCACGACGAGCGCGAGCAGACGCTGAACCAGATCCTCACCGAGATGGACGGCTTCTCCGGCTCCGAGGGTGTCATCGTCATCGCGGCCACGAACCGCGCCGACATCCTGGACCCGGCGCTGACCCGCCCCGGCCGCTTCGACCGGGTCGTCAACGTCGCCCCGCCGGACCGCCGCGGACGCGAGGCGATCCTGCGGATCCACACCCGCGAGATCCCGCTCGCCGAGGACGTGGACCTGCTCCAGCTCGCCCGCAAGACCCCCGGCATGACAGGTGCGGATCTGGCCAATCTCGCCAACGAGGGCGCCCTGCTCGCGGTCAAGCGGGGGCAGCGGGAGGTGACGGCCGCGGACCTGTCCGAGGCGCTGGAGAAGGTGCAGCTCGGCGCCGAGCGCACCCTGGTGATGCCCGAGGAGGACCGCCGCCGCACCGCGTTCCACGAGAGCGGACACGCCCTGCTCGGCATGCTCCAGCCGGGCGCCGACCCGGTCCGCAAGATCACCATCGTGCCGCGCGGCCGGGCGCTCGGCGTGACGATGTCGACGCCCGAGGTGGAGCGGTACGCGCACTCCGAGGAGTACCTGCGTGGCCGGATCATCGGCGCCCTGGGCGGCATGGCGGCCGAGGACGTGGTCTACGGCGTGGTCACCACCGGCGCGGAGAACGACCTCGAACAGGTCACCAACATCGCGCGCGGCATGGTGGCCCGCTGGGGCATGAGCGAGCGCGTCGGCAGGCTGTCCGCCCTGCCGAGCGACGCCCAGCAGGCGTACGGACTGTCCGCCGCGCCCCAGACCCTCGACGTCATCGACGCCGAGATGCGGCGGATCGTCGACGACTGCTACGAGGAGGCCTGCCGCAAGCTCCGCGACCACCGCGGGAAGCTGGACGCCCTGGCTCGGGCGCTGATGGAGCACGAGACGCTGGAGGAGGCGGACGCGTACCGGATCGCGGGGATCACCCGGCTGCGGAAGGACGACGCCGACGCCGAGTAGGGCGGCGCGCCCGGGCTCAGGGCACGCGGGCGATCAGGTACCGGAAGACGTTCGGCATCCACACCGTGCCGTCCTGCCGCAGATGCGGATGCAGCGCCTCCGTCAGTTCCTTGTCCACCTGGACCTGATCGGTCGCGGAGATCGCCGCGTCGAACAGCCCCGTCGACAGCAGCCCCCGTACGGCACTGTCGACGTCCGCGTACCCGAAGGGACAGGCCACCCGCCCGGAACCGTCCGGCCTCAGCCCCGCGCGCTGGGCGACCTCCTCCAGGTCGTCGCGCCGTGCGGGGCGCCAGCTTCCGGTGCTGCGCAGGGGGTCGGCCAGCTTCGTGGCGACGCGCAGCACGGACGACGTGGCGCAGCGCTCCGGCGGTCCCCAGCCCGCGAGCACCACGGGCGCCCCGCGCTCGGCGAGCGGCGTCGCGTCGGCGAGCGTCTCGCCGAGCCCTTCCGAGTCGCCCGCGAGGCAGCCGATGGGCTCGAACGCGGTCACCAGGGTGCACGCGGGCTCCTGGGCGTCGGCCGCGTCCCGGGGCGAGCCGTCGACGAGCCGGGTGTCGGCACGCGCGCGCGTGTCCCACCCCTCGGGCAGCAGCCGCTGCCGGGCCAGGGCCAGCCGTTCGGGGGAGGAGGACTCGACACCGGTGACCGCCGCGCCTCTGGAAGCCGCCATCACCAGGGCGAGTCCGCTGCCGCAGCCGAGGCCCAGCATCCGGGTGCCCGGGCCCACCTCCAGTCGCTCGTAGACGGTCTCGTAGAGCGGGACCAGCATCCGCTCCTGGATCTCGGACCAGTCACGCGCGCGTGCACACAGGTCCACGGGGGGCGTCGTGCCCGCGTGAGGTCGGTGCTGCCGCACGAGCGTAGGTGTCATGTAAAGCGCCCCAATCCGCCGAGAGTTGCTGCCGCTGTGCCCGATTCCGTCGCGCCCCGTGACGATGCGCTCACGCTTCCCCCCGTATGCCAGGAAACTCCGCGCCCGACGCCGCGTCCAGGGGTCGCGGGGCCCGGCTTGTGGGTTGTCCGCCTCCGTGGCCAGAATTCACATTCCGGCAACCTTCGGTCGCCCGAGGAGGGGTTGGTGCCGGGCGCGTGCGGCGAACCGGGTAACGTCGCCGTCATGTCGCGCGCTTACTGAGATGACACCGGCGCGGAACGAGGGCGGCCGAAACGCCCCTTGCGCATCCGCGAACCACAGGGGTTTTGGTGTCTGGACGCCGGCTACGCGCCGGGGCGTACGTGGGACTACGCACCAGCTTGTTACGAGGTGTGAGGCTTCTCCGCAGATCAGCGCACCCGCCCTCGTCGTGGCGCATCATTCACAACTGACGGGTACGTGCAAATTATTTGGGATGCCCTGGAATCGGAACACAGCGGCACTCCGGCTCGTTGTCATTACGTGAGCACGACACAGACACCACCTGTTCTCGCCGCAGAACTGGCACAGGCGTGGGCCGACATTCAGCGGTACCACCCCGAGCTGCCGGATCTCGCCGCGCCAGAGTCCCTGATCGGGGAGTCGTCGTCCGCGTGCGGTCACGAGCTCTCCTTCGAGCGACTGCTTCACGAGGCAGTCCATGGCGTCGCCGCCGCGCGCGGCGTCCGCGACACCTCCCGCGCCGGCCGCTACCACAACCGCAGATTCCTCGCCATCGCCGAGGAGCTGGGCCTGGACCACCCCGAGGAACCGCACCCGAGCAGCGGTTTCTCCCTGGTCACGCTCAACCCCGAGGCCAAGCGGCGCTACCGCCCGACCATCGAACGCCTCCAGCGCGCCCTGAAGGCCCACACCGCGGCCACCTCCGCAGACACCAGTCGGACCTTCCGGGGCCCGGCGGCGCGGCACGGCTCCTCCGGGGGCGGCGTCCGCGTCAAGGCGGTCTGCGACTGCGGCCGCAACGTCCGGGTCGTCCCGTCGGTCCTGGCCCAGGCCCCGATCGTGTGCGGCGGCTGCGGAAAGCCGTTCCGGATCCCGGAGGTGGTCGGCGCGGCGTAACGGCTCCGCGTGGGACACCGGCATCTCGTGGCTGCCGGTTCAGCACGTGGCGTCGGGCCGGGGTGCCGTTGCGCGGTCGTACCGGCGTAGCTGCGGGCAGTCGTGCCGCTGGGCGGCACGGGTGGGCGCAGCGGCATCCCGTCAGCGCCGGGCTGCGCGATCCACCCCGACGGCACCCGAAACGCCGGGTGCCCCTCAGGAGTGCCCGGACACTCTCACCGTCCCCTCGGCGCAAGGCGACCCGCAGGGTATGGCACAATGGCTAGCTGTACTCGACAGCCGCACAGGACCCCTCTCTCCTCCGGCTGACGCGTCCATCGGGCACCTCGGGTACCGCAACCCCACGCGGCAGTTCCGCCGTGCCCAACCACGTCAAATCCAGGAGAACCCACTCCCGTGGCAGTCAAGATCAAGCTGAAGCGTCTGGGCAAGATCCGTTCGCCTCACTACCGCATCGTCGTCGCCGACTCCCGCACTCGCCGTGACGGCCGTGCGATCGAGGAGATCGGCAAGTACCACCCGACCTACCACCCGTCGGTCATCGAGGTGGACGCCGAGCGTGTGGCGTACTGGCTGGGTGTCGGCGCGCAGCCGACCGAGCCCGTCCTCGCCATTCTGAAGAAGACCGGTGACTGGCAGAAGTTCAAGGGCGAGCCCGCCCCGGCTCCGCTGCTGGTCGCCGAGCCGAAGAAGGCGCGCCCGTCGTTCGAGGCCCTCGGTGGCGACGACGAGGGCAAGGGTGAGGCGATCACCCAGAAGAAGAAGGCGGAGAAGAAGGACGAGGCCGCCGCCGAGTCCGCGTCGGCCGAGGCCTGAGCATGCTCGAGGAGGCTCTCGAGCACCTCGTGAAGGGCATCGTCGACAACCCTGACGATGTGCAGGTCGCATCCCGCAACCTGCGCCGCGGGCGCGTGCTGGAGGTCCGGGTCCACCCCGACGACCTCGGCAAGGTGATCGGTCGCAACGGCCGCACCGCGCGCGCTCTGCGCACCGTCGTGGGCGCCATCGGTGGCCGTGGTGTCCGTGTCGACCTCGTCGACGTGGACCAGGTCCGCTGACGCCGAACACAGCACCGGCTCGGGCCGGGGAGGGCCACTGGGCCGTCCCCGGCCCGTAGTCGTCCGACAGGAGAGCAAGCACAGTGCAGCTGGTAGTCGCACGGATCGGCCGTGCCCATGGCATCAAGGGCGAGGTCACCGTGGAGGTTCGTACGGACGAGCCGGAACTCAGGCTCGCCCCCGGCGCCGTACTCGCCACCGATCCCGCGTCCGCGGGACCGCTCACCATCGAGGCCGGCCGTGTCCACAGCGGCCGTCTCCTGCTGCGCTTCGAGGGCGTGCGCGACCGCAACGGCGCCGAGGCGCTGCGCAACACCCTCCTGATCGCCGAGATCGACCCGGACGAGCTGCCCGAGGACGAGGACGAGTACTACGACCACCAGCTCATCGACCTCGACGTGGTCACCGCCGAGGGCGCGGGGATCGGCCGTATCACCGAGATCTCGCACCTGCCCTCGCAGGACCTCTTCATCGTCGAGCGGCCCGACGGGAGCGAGGTGATGATCCCCTTCGTCGAGGAGATCGTCGCCGAGATCGACCTGGAGGAGCAGCGGGCGGTCGTCACCCCGCCGCCCGGCCTGATCGACGACCGGGCCGAGATCGACTCGTCCCGGGAAGAGTCGTAATGCGCCTCGACGTCGTCACGATCTTCCCCGAGTACCTGGAGCCCCTGAACGTCTCCCTGGTCGGCAAGGCACGCGCGCGTGGACAGCTCGACGTCCAGGTGCACGACCTGCGCACCTGGACGTACGACCGCCACCACACGGTCGACGACACCCCGTACGGCGGCGGCCCGGGCATGGTCATGAAGACCGACCCCTGGGGCGACGCCCTGGACTGTGTGCTGGCCGACGGCTACGAGTGCGGCTCCGGCGCGCCCAGCCTGATCGTCCCCACCCCCAGCGGCCGCCCCTTCACCCAGGAACTCGCCGTCGAGCTCTCCGAGCGGCCCTGGCTGATCTTCACGCCGGCCCGCTACGAGGGCATCGATCGCCGCGTCATCGACGAGTACGCCACCCGTATGCCCGTCCACGAGGTGTCCATCGGCGACTATGTCCTCGCCGGCGGCGAGGCGGCCGTACTGGTCATCACGGAGGCCGTGGCACGCCTGCTGCCCGGCGTCCTGGGCAACGCCGAGTCCCACCGCGACGACTCCTTCGCGCCCGGCGCCATGGCGAGCCTCCTGGAGGGCCCCGTCTACACCAAGCCGCCCGAGTGGCGCGGCCGGGGCATCCCCGACGTGCTGCTCAGCGGCCACCACGGCAAGATTGCCCGCTGGCGGCGCGACGAGGCCCTGAGGCGTACGACGGCCAACCGGCCCGACCTCATCGAGCGCTGCGATCCCAAGGCCTTCGACAAGAAGGACCGCGAGATGCTCTCCATCCTGGGCTGGATGCCCGACCCGGAAGGGGAGCGGTTCGGCCGATTTTGGCGCAGGACCGAGGGCGTGGAAGAATAGACCGCTGTTGTGCGTCGTCCGGCGTGCGCCCCTGCCACAGGGGGACACGACGCCCGCCCCGACACGGACAGCATCCTCACGAAACACCTAGCTCCCGCCTATGACCTGTGGCATGGGCGAAGAAAGCAGACGAAATGTCTCACCTGCTCGACTCCGTCGACGCCGCGTCGCTGCGCAGCGACGTCCCGGCCTTCCGCCCGGGCGACACCGTCAACGTCCACGTCCGCGTCATCGAGGGCAACCGCTCCCGTGTGCAGCAGTTCAAGGGCGTTGTGATCCGCCGCCAGGGCGCCGGCGTGCGCGAGACCTTCACGGTCCGCAAGGTCTCCTTCTCCGTCGGCGTCGAGCGCACCTTCCCGGTGCACACCCCGATCGTCGAGAAGATCGAGCTCGTCACCAAGGGTGACGTCCGCCGCGCCAAGCTGTACTACCTGCGCGACCTGCGCGGCAAGGCGGCGAAGATCAAGGAGAAGCGCGAGAACTGAGCGCTTCAAGGGGTTCGCCCCAGCGGGGTCCGCAGCGGGGCCGGATAACATCTGGCCTCGATGGACACCGAAGCACAGCCGACGGAGCGCGACCGCTCCTCCCGCCCTTCCGACTCCGAGGAGAACTCGGACCCGGAGGGCCAGGAGGGGCGGTCGCGCTTCGCGTTGATGGCGCGGATCACCGCATGGCTGCCCGGCGGGCG
This sequence comes from Streptomyces sp. UG1, assembly GCF_049974585.1. Lineage (NCBI taxonomy): Bacteria > Bacillati > Actinomycetota > Actinomycetes > Kitasatosporales > Streptomycetaceae > Streptomyces > Streptomyces sp. UG1. Next base: position 165,052 of record NZ_JBNGGG010000004.1, read on the forward strand.
GATCAGCCTGACCCTGCTGGTCCTGTTGGGTTTTCTGCTGCTGCTCAACACGTTCGTGGTGCGGCCGTTCGAGATCCCGAGCGGATCCATGGAGTCCGGATTGAGGATCGGGGACCGCGTTCTCGTAAATAAGTTGGCGTACCGTTTCGGTGCCGATCCGCGGCGCGGGGATGTTGTCGTGTTCGACGGAACCGGGTATTTCGGGGATGCCGACTACATCAAACGCGTTGTGGGTGTGGGGGGAGACCGCGTGGTCTGCTGTGACAAGGAGGGGAGGATCCAGGTGAACGGCCGGCCGGTCGACGAGTCGACGTTTGTGTACCCCGGCGACAGCCCGTCCACGGTGCCGTTCGACGTCGTCGTGCCCGACGGCGCCCTGTTCGTCCTCGGCGACCACCGCAGCGCCTCCAGCGACTCCCGCGACCATCTGGGCTCGCCCGGCGGTGGCATGATCCCAGTCGACGACGTCGTCGGCCGCGCCGACTGGATCGTATGGCCGACCGCGCACTGGAGCCGTCTGCACCGTCCCGACGCCTACGCGCGCGTGCCTCACGCGGAGGGCGCGCATGGGTAACCGTGGCAAGCCCCGCGGCGTGCCCAGCAGCCCCGCCGACAATCTGCTGCCCACCGGTGCGCGGCGCGCCGCCAGCCCCGCCGGGGGGCGTACGCGCGCGGAGCGGCGCAAGCTGCAGCGCAAGGTCAAACGGCGCCGCAGGCGTTCCGCGATCAAGGAGATACCCCTCCTCGTCGGCGTCGCGGTCCTCATAGCGCTCGTCCTGAAGACGTTCCTCGTGCAGGCCTTCGTGATCCCGTCCGGCTCCATGGAGCAGACGATCCAGATCGGCGACCGCGTCCTGGTCGACAAGCTCACCCCCTGGTTCGGCTCCAAGCCGCAGCGCGGTGACGTCGTCGTCTTCAAGGACCCCGGCGGCTGGCTCCAGGACGAGCAGACGACGGTGAAGAAGGAGGACCCCGTCGTCATCAAGCAGGTCAAGGAGGCGCTCGCCTTCATCGGTCTGCTGCCGTCCGACGACGAGAAGGACCTCATCAAGCGGGTCGTCGGAGTCGGCGGCGACCGCGTCAAGTGCTGTGACACGCAGGGGCGGGTCACCGTCAACGGGATTCCCCTGAACGAGGACTATCTGTATCCCGGCAACGCCCCCTCCGAGGCGAAGTTCGACCTCACCGTCCCGCAGGGCCGGCTGTGGGTGATGGGTGACCACCGGGCCAACTCCGCGGACTCCCGCGCCCACCAGGACCAGGACTACGGCGGCACGGTCTCCGAGGAGGAGGTCGTCGGACGGGCGATGTGGATCGCCTGGCCGCTCGGCCACATGACCACTCTGGAGGAGCCGAACACCTACGCCTCCGTGTCGGGCGGGGGGACGGGGTCGACCGCGGCTCCCGAACTGTCGCATAGGGTTGTCTCCAACGATTCGAACGGAATGATCCAGCTCCCGACCCCTGCGGAACTCCCGCTCGTTATGGGAGTGGTGGGCCTGCGTCGCCTATGGGGCAGGCAGCGGCACAGAGTAAGGAGTTGGCGTGGGGGATGTGGCGGTTGGCGCACGGTCCGGGCACGACGGCGAGGAGCACCGCGGACACCCCGTGGAAGCAGCCGACCCGGCCGCGGACGGCGCCGTGACCTCCGGGAATGAGCCCGGAGCGGCCGGTGGCGGCGAAGGGTCGGGCGGGCAGCCGCCGGCCGACGGCGAGGGGTCCGGGGCGGCCCCCACACCGAAGAAGCAACGCTCCTTCTGGAAGGAGCTGCCCATCCTGATCGGCATCGCGCTCGTCCTCGCGCTGTTGATCAAGACGTTCCTCGTACAGGCGTTCTCGATCCCCTCCGACTCGATGCAGAACACCCTCCAGCAGGGTGACCGCGTCCTGGTCGACAAGCTCACCCCGTGGTTCGGCTCCGAGCCCGAGCGCGGCGAGGTCGTCGTCTTCCACGACCCCGACAACTGGCTGGCGGGCGAGCCCACCCCGGACCCCAACGCCCTGCAGACCTTCCTGAGCTGGATCGGCCTGATGCCGTCCGCGGAGGAGAAGGACCTGATCAAGCGGGTCATCGGCGTCGGCGGTGACACGATCGAGTGCAAGAAGACCGGCCCGCTGACGGTCAACGGCAAGGCGCTGAACGAGCCGTACGTCTACCCCGGCAACACGCCGTGCAGCGTGGACGACCAGGGCGGCCAGTTCAAGGTGAAGGTCCCCGAGGGCTTCATCTGGGTCATGGGCGACCACCGGCAGAACTCCCGGGACTCGCGCTACAACCAGGCCGACGAGAACCACGGCATGGTCCCCGTCGACCAGGTCGTCGGCCGCGCCATCGTCATCGCCTGGCCGGTCAACCGCTGGGACGCGCTGGAGGTTCCGGACACCTTCGACCAGAACCTGAACGCCCGGTCCGCCGCTGTGACGGTGGCTCCGCAGGGGCTCGCCCTGGCGGGCGCGGTGCCGCTGGTGCTGTGGCGTCGGCGGCGGATCCAGGCGGCGGAGACCCGGCGGCCGATCCAGGTGACGGAGCCCCGCTGACCGTCCGGCCCGTCCGACCAGGGCCGTCCGACCAGGGCTGTCGGGCTCGTCCGGCCGGTCAGGCCCGTCCGACCATGGCCGTCAGGCTCGTCCGGCCCCAGGCCCGTCAGGACCCAGGCCCCTCAGGCCCGCCCGCCCGGGGGTACGGGGTTTGCCTCCCGGCGCGTGAATGTCGGCGAAAGCTTTGCCGAGCCCCGGACCTCGGGTCCTCAGGAGGGGCTGCCCGGTGTCGGTACCGCCGGGTAGGGTGCGGATCCATGGGTGGCGAGAGCACGATACGTACGGCGCCGCGTGACGGTGGCGCGAGCAGGGGCCCGGCGGGCAGCCGGACCGGACAGCGGTTGTCCGGACTGGCCGTGGCGCTGGGCCTGGTGCTGTTCCTGGGCGGGTTCGCCTGGGGAGCGGTGGTCTACCGGCCGTACACCGTGCCCACCCCCTCGATGGCGCCGACGATCGGCGCCGGTGACCGGGTGCTGGCCGAGCGTGTCGACGGCGGCGAGGTCCGCCGCGGTGACGTCGTCGTCTTCACCGACAAGACCTGGGTGAGCAACGCCCCCGTCGTCAAGCGCGTGGTCGCTGTCGGGGGCGACACGGTGGCCTGCTGCACGGACGGCAGGCTGACCGTCAACGGCAAGCAGATCGACGAGCCGTACCTGGCCAAGGACAACCCGGCCGAGTTCCAGAACTTCCCGACCGTGACGGTCCCCAAGGGCCGGCTCTTCCTGCTCGGCGACGAGCGCACCGGCTCCCTGGACTCCACGGCCCACCTCACGGACGCCGCCCAGGGCACCGTGGCGCGCAGTGCCGTGTCGGCCCGGGTGGACGCCGTCGTCTGGCCCATGGACGGCATGCTGGAGCGCCCCACGGGCTTCGAGCAGCTCGGGGCGCTGTCGGCGCCGGGCCCGCTGCGGACGGTCGTCGCGCTGATCGTCGTGGGCGCCGTGCTGGTCCTGGGCGGCGGGGCGTACGGCCCGGTCGCCAAGCGGCTCGGCGGCCGCTCGCGCGCGAGGACGGAGCCCGCGGGTGCCCGCTGAGGCGACGGAGCGGCACGAGGGCGGACTGCGCAAGGTCGCCCGGGTCGTGCTGCTCGACCCGCAGGACCGCATCCTGCTCCTGTACGGCCATGAACCCGAGGACCCGGCCGACAACTGGTGGTTCACGCCCGGCGGGGGCCTCGAGGGCGACGAGACGCGCGAGGAGGCCGCGCTGCGGGAACTCGCCGAGGAGACCGGCATCACGGAGGTCGAACTCGGTCCCGTGCTGTGGCGGCGGATGTGTTCCTTCCCGTTCGCCGGACGCCGCTGGGACCAGGACGAGTGGTACTACCTGGCCCGTACGACGCAGACGGCCACCAGGGCCGTGGGCCTGACCGAGCTGGAGCGGCGCAGCGTCGCCGGTGCGCGCTGGTGGACGTGTCAGGAACTCGCCCGGGCACATGAGACGGTGTATCCGACCAGACTCGCCGAGCTGCTGCGCAGGCTGCTCGACGAAGGTCCCCCCGCCGGGCCCGTGATCCTTGACGCCGAAATTGTCTAGGTGCTGACGGGACTGACGCACAATGGTGGGATCGCACGGCTGAAGGGGAACATGCCATGAGCGCCGAGGACCTCGAGAAGTACGAGACCGAGATGGAGCTCAAGCTCTATCGGGAGTACCGCGATGTCGTCGGTCTGTTCAAGTACGTGATCGAGACCGAGCGGCGCTTCTACCTGACCAATGACTACGAGATGCAGGTGCACTCGGTCCAGGGTGAGGTGTTCTTCGAGGTGTCCATGGCGGATGCGTGGGTGTGGGACATGTATCGGCCGGCTCGCTTCGTGAAGCAGGTCCGGGTGTTGACGTTCAAGGACGTGAACATTGAGGAGCTGAACAAGAACGATCTGGAGCTGCCGAGCGGGTGACGGAGTTTTCCACAACCGGTGAGTAGCCCACCAAGATCAACTCGGTGAGCCGGTTTGCGTGATCGTTGGCGCCGGAGGTGGTGCCGACATGAACGCACGGAGTGCACTCGGCAAGTACGGCGAGACCCTGGCCGCGCGGCGGCTGGTCGAGGCCGGGATGACGGTCCTGGAGCGCAACTGGCGCTGCGGCAGGAGCGGTGAGATCGACATCGTGGCGCGGGACGGCGATGTCCTGGTCGTCTGCGAGGTCAAGACACGCAGGAAGGGTGCCTTCGAGCACCCGATGGCCGCGGTGACCCCCGAGAAGGCGGTCCGCCTGCGGGGCCTGGCGGAAAGCTGGCTCCACACCCACGGAGGCGCCCCACCGGGAGGCGTCCGCATCGACCTGATCGGCGTCCTCCTGCCGGAACGCGGCGCACCCGTGGTCGAGCACGCGCGGGGGGTGGCCTGAGATGGGGTTCGCCCGCACGTGCTCGGTGGCACTGGTCGGCGTCGAGGGCGTCGTGGTGGAGGTCCAGGCGGATCTGGAGCCTGGGGTTGCGGCGTTCACTTTGGTGGGGTTGCCGGACAAGAGCCTGTCCGAGAGCAGGGAACGGGTTCGCGCCGCGGTGGTGAACTCGGGGGCCGAGTGGCCGCAGAAGAAGCTGACGGTGGGGCTCAGCCCGGCCTCGGTGCCCAAGGCGGGCAGCGGCTTCGACCTGTCAAGGGTGGCGCAAGGACGCTTTTACGTTCTACTCTCGGGCCATGACCGACTCCATCCGCCACGGCCGCCGCATGGTCGTCTACTGCCGAATCTCCGACGATCGCGAAGGGCGCCAGAACGGTGTCGACCGGCAAGAACGCCAGTGCCGCGCCCTCGCCGACAAGAATGGCGACGAGGTCGTAGCCGTCTTCACCGACGACGACAGAAGCGCCTACAGCGGCAAGCCGCGCCCGGACTACGTGAAGATGCTCGCGTTCCTCCGCGCCGGCCACGCAGACGGCGCGTACGCACTCGCCCCCACCCGCTTCTATCGGCGCCTCGACGACGGCCTTGAGTTCTTCAAACTCATCACCGAGAAGAACCTCGAAGTCGAGACCCTGAAGCAGGGCCGCTACGACCTCTCCACCGCAGACGGGCGCCGGGACGCCCTGCGGGCCGCCGTAGATGCCCAGCACGAGGCCGAGCAGATCAGCGAGCGAGTCCGGGACGCGAAGGCCGACACCCTCGCCCGGGGCGAGTACCGAGGAGGCCCTCGCCCGTTCGGTTACGAGGCCGACGGCACGACTCCCCGTTCGCTGAAGTGCCCGCAGTGCCCTGCCGTGGACGGGTTCGTCATCAAGCGGGAGGACGACGAGGAGACGGGCAGCTTCAGCATCACGCCCGTCTGTGGGGAGTGCGGGGCAGACGCCGAGATTGCAGAAGGCTCCGAAGCCTGGCACGTCGGCAAGGCCACGGACGCCATCATCGCCGGGGACAGCCTGCGCTCCGTATGCCGTGATCTGTCGGCCAGCGGCATTCGTACCGTGGCGCGCCGGTACAAGCAGCCCGACGGGAGCCGCGGCGAGCCGGAATCCCGCGAGTGGCAGCCGCCCGAGGTGCGCAAGATGCTGCTCCGGCCCCGTAACGCCGGGCTGATCGACCACCGGGGCGAGATTGTCGGCACGGCCGCGTGGCCGGCCCTGGTGACCGAGGAGCGGTGGCGGGCGTGCAAGGCCGTCCTGGAACGGCCGGAGCGTCGTACGACCACCGGTAACGGGCGAGTGTGGCTCGGCTCCGGCCTGTACCGGTGCGGCGTCCCGGGCTGCACGGAAACGATGCGCTGCTCGACGTCGGGCAAGGGAACCGGGGGCACGCACCTACCGGCGTACCGGTGCCGCACCGGCAAGCACATCACCCGCGTGGCCGGCCCCCTCGATGAGCACATCACGAACCTCGTTCTCGTGCGGCTCTCCCGCCCGGACGCCCGTGCCGTCCTGCTCCCGCCGCCTCGGGCGGCCGAGAAGCGCGAGGATCTCGCGGCAACAGCGAACGCCCTGCGCGGGAAGCTGGAAGCCCTGGCGGCCGACTACGCCGACGACCTGATCACCAGACAGCAGATGCTCGACGGCACTGCGCTGACGCGTAAGCGGCTGGAGACGGTCGAGGCGCGGATGGAGGCGCAGGCGCAGCAGTCGGTGCTGGCCAGTCTGCCGCTCGGTACGGCGAAGGTGGTTGAGGAGTGGCCTGACTATCACCTCGACAAGAAGCGGGCGATCGTGGATTCGTTGATGACGGTCACGCTCTTGCCCGCCCGGCGCGGGCGCCCGGCCGGGTTTCAGCCGGGCGTCAGCAAGTCGTACTTCAATCCGGACGCGGTGCGCATCGACTGGAAGCAGGGCGGGTGATACCGGCTCATCCGTCGGCGGTCTCCCGGCCCTCGAGGCGTTCCGCCATGGCGGCGGCCACCTTGTAGGCCGGGTGGCCATCGAGGCGCCCGCGACGCCGGTTGTACCGCTGCGTCGTACGTGGGTCGCGGTGGCCGGCAGCGTCCTGCACCTCGTGCAGAGGAACGCCCGCCTCGAGCGAGTCGGTGATGAACCCGTGGCGCAGGGCGTGGGGCTTGATGCTGTCGGCCTGCGGCAGCTCGGCGCGGCGGGCGAGCACCCGCAGGTGCGTCCACACCTCCGGCTCGGACCAGCGGCGTCCCGAGTTGGTGGTGAACAGCGGTCCGTCCGTACGACCGTCGAGGTACGTCAGCAGCGCATCAAGGGCGAGCGGCGGCACGGGCACCGCCTGGACGCGGCCGCCCTTCCGGCGCAGCGGCAGCGTGCGGTGCCCGCGGTCGTAGCCGAGCTGGTCGGCGTCGAGGGACAGCACCTCGTCGACACGAGGGCCGAGCAGGTAGAGAAGCGCCACCAGGGCGTACGAGCGGGGGTTGTGGGCACGAGCCGTCTCCAGTAGCCGCGCGGTCTCGTCGGGGGTCAGGCCCTCGGTGCTGGAGTGGTCGGGGTCGATGTCCGGGCGTGCGACGGCCGCGAACGGGTCGGAGGGGACGGCGCCGAGCCGGGCCGCGTAGGTGTAGAACGACCCGGCCGCAGAGAGGGCTTGAGCGCGGCCGGACGGGGACAGCGGCCTGCCGGTTGGGGCCGTTTCTCCTCGGCGGCCGCCCTTGACCCGTACGAGGGTGGGCGCGGTCTCAAGGTGTCGGGAGTACGCGTCGGCGAGCGGCAGTTTGGCCTGAAGCGGGTGGACGCCGGCGCCGCGGGCGTATGCCTCCCACAGGCGGAAGCGACGGACGTACGCCTTGCGGGTGTTGGCGGACCGCTGCCGTGCGACCCACCCGCCCGCCAGGTCGGGAAGCGGGTCATCGTCGCCGTAGATGGCGGCGAGTTCGGCGCGGAGGGCGCGGGCCTCGTCGGGCCAGTCGTCGCGCGGGTCGTGACGGACCGTCGAGACTTTGGTCCCAGTGGCGGTTCGAGGTGCGGGCAGGTTCACGGCTCAACTCCCCCGTAGTTATTGGATAACCGAGATTATCCAATATAGAGCGGGTGGCCCTAGGTCCATGGCAGTTTTCGGTGGGGGAGTTGCGGGCGTGCGTATCGTCGACTGTATGCAGGCGACAGTAAGGGAGCGTCGTACGCCCCCGGTTGGGCTCGGCGAGGCGCTGCGCCAGGCGCGCGAGGATGCCGGGCTGTCTCAGGGTGCGGTGGCGGCAGCGGTCGGCGTCCGGCCGGACTACGTGTCGAAGCTGGAGCGCGGGGAGCGTTGTCCGTCGGTGCGGGTCGCGGAGTCGCTCGCCGCGGTGCTGGAGTTGAGCGCGGCCGGGGCGGCGCTGCTGTCGGCTGCGGCCGTCGACGACGCCGGCCGCTCACACCCATGGCGGACGCCTCGGGTCTGAGTTGCCAGCGTCTTCGGCTCGGTCGCCGTCGGGGCGCGGCAGTCCTGGGGGCTCTGCTATTCCTCTGCCTTGGTCTGCTTCATGGTCCATTCGGTGCGCTCAACGAGTCGGCCATCGGTGTCATACACGGAGATGCCGGTGCGGTCGAGCTCCACACGCCCCTTGCCCTCGAACTTCGCTAGCTTCGCGACGGACGAGGTCAGCATCTCGTTGTACTGGTTGTCCAGCGGGCTTCGGGCCCACGCGGGCGTTGAGTCGACGCGGAAGCGCAGCAGCTCGCCGTACCGGTCTCCTTCATCCCAGACGGTCATGGGCTTCTGACCGTTGGCCCACTCCCAGGCTCTCCGCGCCTCGACGGCGCCGGCACCCGTGACTTCGACAGGTGTGTTTGAGGTCTCCGTCCATGGCAGGAGCAGGGATTCCGGAGATACGCGGAGGGCCTGGGCAAGTGCCATGAGGTCGTCGACGTCGACTCGGCGCACCTGCTTTGGCTCTTCCGCGCCTGCGGCCGGGGTCCGGCCGTTCTCAATCTTGTTCAGGGCGTCCGCGCTCAGCGGGTGCCCGACCTTCTTCAGTTCGCCTGACAGCGCGCGCAGGCTCATGCCTCGCGCGGTGCGCAGCCGCCTGACGTTGTCGGCCACAGTGCGTGCCGTAGCACCCATTCATTCCACCCTGCCCTGTCTTGAGAGCCCCGCAATCGTCGAGATTTTCCAGATGTTGCCTGGATAGTTGCGACGGGGCCTATCGGTCGGCTAGCGTCTGCACTATCCCGGAAGTTACCGCGATATCGCAAGTCTTGCATGGAAAATCAGGACAAGGAGCGGCTGTGTCCAGGACTAGGACCGCGGACTGCACGGCCCAGCAACAGGACGAGTGGCTCACTCCCCGCGAGGTAGCCCAGATGACCAAACTCAGTGAGCAGACGCTCGCGAACCACCGGTCCCAGAAGATCGGCATCCCGTACACCAAGCTCAGCGAAGGGCGAGCGGGACGCGTGCGATACCGGCTCTCGGATGTGCACAGCTACCTGTCGGGTCAGGCGGCCGCCTGATGGACGCCGAGCAGCTCGCTGCCGAGTGCGAGGCCCGAGGCGACATGGCCGGGGCCCGCTACTGGCGGCACGTTCAGGCCGTGGTTGACGAGGCGCCGCCGCTCTCGCCCGAGCAGATCGCCCGTCTTCGCGTCCTCGTCTGGAGCGACGCCGAGCCGCACACCGAGGCGGCATGAGAACGGCCCCCAGCAGGCGCGCCAACGCCTGTGAGCCGGGGGCCGGAAGCCCACACATCCAACCGTGAATGCCGAACGGCGGCGCGGGCCTGCAACCCGTATGCGCCGCCGTTCTGAAAGGAGCTTCGGTGCTCAGTATGCCGCAGCCAGGCGCGGATGCGCCTGAGCCCACCGCGATGGAGATCGCGCTTCACGACCAGGCCACCGCTCACGTACGCGACCTCAACGCACGCGGAATCCCCGTCATCTTCGCCGACCTCCCCCGAGGCGCAACCTGCATCTCCTGCCCGAACCCCGCGGTGTCCGTGCTGCGGATCCACCCCGCCCAGCCGGGCGACAACGACGTACCCGCCTGCGGAAGCCACTACGAGAGCGCCATGGACGGCATGGTCGCGGTCGTAGCTCACCGCGTAGCTGCGGAAGACGGCGCATGACCAGCCGCGCCGGCCGCGACAGCCCCCGCCACTCACGGCGGGGGCACGTCGCGCTCCCTTCTTGCTTCCCCCACAGATCGCCCCGCGACCGCGCCACCACGGCCGCCTTCCCCGCGAGGACTTCAGCGTGACTCCGCACAACTCCGTCATCAGCGCGCTGCGAAGCCACGGAAGCCGCGGAAGCGGCGCATCTTGGCAGTGCCCTGCGCACGAGGACCGTCAAGCATCCCTGTCGGTCAACAAGGGCAACGACGGCATGCCCCTGATCAACTGCCAGGCTGGCTGCCACACCGATGACGTACTCGCCGCCCTCAACACCTCATGGAAAGAGCTGTACGCCATGCAGGAGGGCGGCAAGCGCAAGACGGAATGGATCGCCTCCTACGAATACACCGACGAGCGCGGCGCCGTGGTGTTCGTCAAGGAACGCGGGCTTCCCAAAACCTTCCGCATCTACAAGCCACTCACTGGCGGGCGGAAGCAGTGGAAGGAAGTGTTCACCGGCCCCAACCCGGCCCGCCGTGTCCTGTACCGGCTGCCACGCATCCTCAGTGCCATCGAGGAAATCCAGACGATCTACGTCTGCGAGGGAGAGAAGGACGTCCACGCGGCCGAGCGCGCTGGCGTTGTGGCCACCTGCAACTACGACGGCGCGGCCAAGGAGGGCCAACGTCCCAAGTGGCGCCCGGAGTACGGCGACACCCTGAAGGGCGCGCACGTCGTCATCGTGGCGGACAACGACGAGGCCGGTTACGCGCATGCCCGTGCCGCACTGGCCGACCTCACCGGCAAGGCCGCATCGGTTCGAGTCGTCCGCGGCCTGGTCGACCGCGAGCACGCGGACTTGTCCGATCACCTGGAGGCGGGTCACAGCATCGACGCGCTGGTGGACGTCGACCTCACCGAGGCTCCCCGCGAGGCTCCGGAACGGCACCTCCGGGCGGTGCCGAAGGCAGGCTCGGACGTGCCGCCCACGGACGGGGCAAATGCCCTCGCGGACGACGACGCTCCGGCCGAGGAGTCGCGTGCCCCAGAAGTCGGCTTCGACTTCACGACGTTCGGGCTTCCCGCGTCCATCGCTACGCCGAAGGGCTACCGCGTCAACGCTGGCGGGGTCGCCATGAAGCGGGTGATCGGCAAGGACAACGAGGTCTGGGTGAAGTTCACCTTCGCGCCCCTGGTCGTCGCCTCAACCTTCGAGGACCCAGAGGGCGACCAGTTCGTCAAGCTGTCCTGGTTCGACCACAGCAGGGGCACCCGCCGCATCGTCTCCCGAGTGATCTCCCGCGAGATCTCCAAGCGCGGCCGTGAACTCGTCAAGCAGCTCGGAGGCGCGGGCCTGCCCGCCGTCGAGGGCGACGCCCGACTTCTAGAGCGGTGGCTGGCAGAGTTCGAGGCTGCCAACGTCGGCCGCATCCCCAGCAAGCAGCTCGCGCGCTGGCTCGGCTGGCAGCCCGACGGATCATTCGTCTCCTCGCCCGACGAGGGCGTCACGGTCGACGTGACGTACGAGGAGATGCGCGGGCCGGCGAAAGCGCACGGCAAGCGCGGAACCCTCGATGGCTGGCAGGAAGCCGTGAAGGTGCTGAAAGGCCACCTCGTGCCTCGCGTCGCAGTGGCGGCCGCGTTCGCCGCTCCGCTCCTTGAACCGCTCGGCGCGGACTCCTTCACCCTGGACTTCTCCTCGCGCAGCACGGGCGGCAAGACCACGTCCTTGCAGTGCGCCCTCAGCGTGTGGGCCAACCCGAGCGTCCAGTCCGACGCCATGTCTAACTGGCGCACCACCCTGTACGCCATCGAGAAGCGCCTCAACCTCGTGCGCGGTCTGCCCACGGTGTTCGACGAGACGATGGCCGTCACCGACGAGGGCCTCATCGACGAGGTGCTCTATCAGGTCCCCATGAACCACGGCAAAGCCCGATCCGGCGGCGCCTACGGCAGCATGCTGCCCTGGCAGACAATCCTGCTGTCGTCCGGTGAGCGGTCTATCCAGTCGTTCACCACAAGCCAGGGTGCCGCGCCCCGAGTCCTCGGAACCACGGTGCCGCCCTTCGGGCGGAACGGCGGCGAGGACGCGGTCAAGGTCCGTGACGGGGTGCTCGCCAACTTCGGCCACGCAGGCCCGGCGTTCGTGGCGTACCTGCTGGAGCGGCTCAACCAGCCCGGCGGCGTCGAGCGGCTGCGGGACTGGCACAAGCAGTTGCAGACGGCGTTCCGCGGGGGCAACGACATGACGGCCCGGCGGGCGCCGATGGTTGCGGCGCTGGCGCTCGGGGAGCGGCTGGCCCACCGGGCGGGCCTGCTGCCGTACGAGCCGCTGTCAGACGACCAGTGGAACAGGCTGTTCACATCCTTCAGCGCCACGGACAACCGGCCAGAGATGGCCATGGACGTGGTCCGCGAGTACCTCGCGGCACATCAGTGGGAGCTGCACGGCGCAACGTACGACGGCGACCGGCCACCGTTCCGCGGATGGCTCGGGGCCGCGAAACACGTGGGCGGCGAGATGAAGGTGGCCGTCCTGCCGCAGCGACTGAAGGGGATTCTCGCTGAGGCCGGTTACTCGCTGGACGCCGTGCTCGGCGGGTGGATCGAGGCGGGCTACCTCGAACTCCGTGAGAAGCAGCGGCCGCAGCATCTGATCCCCACCCGCGTGGATGGCCGCGTAACGAAGTGCTTCGTGTTCACCAAGGCGGCGCTGGCCGACGAGGACACCGTCCAGGGGGCGCTGTGAGCCCGTGTAACGCATTCGTGAGTTACGTCCTTTCCGCAGGTCAAAGCCGGATTCGGGGGCGTAACGCATTCTCCAGAAACACACACCCCAAAAGTCACTCACGCATGCGTGTGCGCACGTGCGAGCGCGCATGTGGGTGTCTCCCCTGAGTTACTGAGTTACATACCTAGATCTTTAAAAGAAAAGTGCAGGTCAGAGGGCATTTTCGGGCGTAACGCAAAGCGTAACGCAGATGTACCGCAGACCCCCGACGGCGTTACGCCCGCCCACTGCACGGCTCGACCGGCACGAGATACGAACCGAGGTGAACCCCCATGTCCGAGACGCTCCCCCTACGCCCCTACCAACGACAGGCGATCGACGCCGTCTACCGCGCCATCAACAACGGGTGCACCCGCCCGGCCGTCCTGCTCCCCACCGGCGCCGGCAAAACCGTCGTCTTCTCCCACCTCGCCACCGAGCAGCACGGCCGCGGCATAAAGACCCTGATCATCGCTCACCGCGACGAGCTCATCCAGCAGGCAGCCGCCAAGATCCGAGCCGTCTCCCCCGGCCTCAACGTCGGCATCGTCAAGGCCGAACACGACCAGCACGACGGCAGGGACGTCGTCGTCGCCTCCGTGCAGACCCTCGCCCGCCCGCACCGCCGGGAAGCCGTGAAGGGCGTCGGCCTGGTCGTTGTCGACGAGGCGCACCACGCCCCGGCCAACACCTACATGGAGGTGCTGGACCACTTCGGCTGCCTCGCCACCGAACAGCCCACCCCCTGCGTCGGGTTCACCGCCACCATGAAGCGCGAGGACGGCGGACTCGCCGAGACCTGGCAGGACATCGTCTACAAGCGCGACATCCTCGAAATGATCGCCGACCGCTACTTGGTCAACGTCCGAGGTAAGGCCGTCCGCGTCGCCGGGCTCAACCTCGACGCCGTCAAGACGCGAGCCGGCGACCTTCAGGACGGCCAGCTCGCGCAGGCCCTCGACGAGTCCAACGCGGCCGCGGTTGTCGCGGACGCCTACCTGGAGTTCGCCGCCGACCGGCCCGGCGTTGTCTTCACCCCGACCGTTGACACGGCCAAGACCATGGCCGAGGTGATGACCGCCCGCGGCATCCGTACCGCCGCGGTGTGGGGCGACATGCCCAGGGAGGAACGGGCCGCCACCCTCAAGGCGTACGCGGACGGCGACATCCAGGTACTGACGAACGCGATGCTCCTCACGGAGGGGTGGGATGCGCCGTGGGCCTCCTGCGCCGTCATCGCCCGCCCCACGAAGTCCGCCAGCCTGTACGTGCAGATGGTGGGTCGTGTCCTGCGCCCGTGGCAGGGCAAGCGTGACGCCCTGGTCCTCGACGTCATGGGCGCTGCGACCCGGCACAAGCTCGCCACCCTCGCCGATCTGACCGAGCGCGAGCTGACCGTGAAGGACGGGGAGTCGTTGGCGGCGGCCGCTCTCGACGACGATCCCGACGCTCTTCCGGGCCTGCGCGCTGTCGCGGTCGACTGGCAGGACATCAACCTCTTCGACGAGTCCCCGATCCGGTGGCTGCGCACCGACGGCGGCACGTGGTTCATTCCCGCCGGAGACCTCCTGTACTTCCTTCTGCCGGGCGATGAGCCGGGCTCGTACCGGATCCGCCGATGGTCGCCCGCGGAGGGCGTACGGCCGCCTTCTCCGGATCCGGAGTACCCGCTGGAGTTCGCGATGCAGTGGGCGGAGCGCTACGCGCAGCGTGCGGCCTGGAAGTTGGCGCAGCGGGGCGCGGGCTGGAGGCAGAGGCCTCCGTCGTCGAAGCAGCTCGGGTGGTGCCGGTGGAAGCGTATCCCGGTGCCTCCGGGTGCTACGGCGGGGGAGGTGTCCGACCTGCGGGCCGTGTACGAGGCGTCGGCGCGGCTCGACGGATGGGAGCGCGCCGCGTGATCCGCACCCTTCACCGTGTCCGCGGTGCCTCGGCGCTCGGTGCTCGACAGCCGGGCGAGCCCGGCCCGTTCGGCGTCCGGCCCGACCCCGACGAGGACGACCCCGACGACGGCCACGACGACAAGGAACCCTCCTCGAGCTCTGGAGCAGGGTCCGACCACTGACTTCCGGCCGTCGACCGGCGGCCGGCCAACCGAGAAGGAGCAACACCATGACCGACAACGTTCGCCCCGAGGTCGTGACGTTCGTCCACGCGCTACTGCCCGACCTCATCCACGACGCGACCACCTCCCCCGTCAACTGGGTCCACAAAGACGGGCGACCCATGACCGACCACGAGCGGGAGACCTTCGGGAGCTGCACCGCCCCTGAACTCCAGGCCGTCAAGCGCCTCGCGGAAGCGCACATGGACCTGATCGGCGAGGAAGTCACCGGCTTGGAGCGCGTCGCCGCTCTCTGCGCCCCCTACTTCGCGCTACTGCCAGAAGGCTCCGTCATGGGGCAGGTGCTCGCGCTCATGCCCGAGGAGAGGCGTAACGAGGTGGCCGAACTCATGGACCGGCTCACCCTCAAGGACCAGCTCGACGGGCCGCCCGCGGCCTGACCCGCACGACATCGGCGGCCGCGCCTATCCGAGTTGGGCGCGGCCACCACAACCAGGATCACACCACACCGAAGGAGCAGCACCGTGAACGCCGAAGTGATCAGCCTCAAGGACGGCACCCCGACACCCAGCGGCATCACATGCAGCAACTGCGCCCGCAACCTCGAACCCGACTGGATCCTCTGGACCGGCACCCGCCACCTCTGCGGCCAGTGCATCGAGAGCAACGCCTACGACCGCGGATACCGCGAGGCACTCCGCCGTCTCGGCGCCAACGACGCGGACGTCATCAACGCCCACCTGCCGCTCAGCGCCAAGGTCCTCGGCGACATCGAGGCCCACCTGACCCGGGAGCGCCCGACCTGTCCGCTGCACGACGACTCCAGCCTCGACATGGCTGGCGGCTGCACCTGCGACGCCTGACCCGCACGCGAACGGCCGGCCAGGCCACCCCGACAGCATCTTAGAAGGGACCGACATGACCACCCAGACATACGCGTTCACCGTCGGACAGACCGTCCGATGGAACGCCCGACTCCGAGCCGACTGGATCGGCCCTGCCCCCGTCGGACGCATCACCGACCAGTGGCCTACCGAGGCGTACTGCGGCACGTGCGACACCGACGGCCGCGCCTGTCGCGGGCCTTGGTACGGCGTCGAGTTCCCGGGCGGCCCGGGTGCTGGCGCGTACGGCGAGCACGAGCTCGAAGCGGCGTAACCGTCGTGGGCCTGGTCGTTGCGGCGGCCGGGCCCGCAGTTGATCACTACCGCGCGCGAGGGGGATTGGGTCCGTGGTCGTAAGGCAGAGGTCGTGTGGCGGATGCCTGGCACATGCGAGGTGATGTTGCGAGTGCGCCTCGCATTTGCAAGGTAGGTGGGGTTGGTGTGGGGCGGTTTGGTGGCGATGTTGGAGGGAGTGGTTCGGGTGAATGGCTGGGAGTTCGGTGCGGTGGTCGTCGTGTGTGTGACGGCGGTGGTGGTCACGCTGTTGTGGGCGGTCGTGCGGGCTGGGCAGAGGGTTGGCCCGGCGACGGGACCTGGTCCGGTGACGCGTGAGGGGGTGCGTCGGCGGGTTGGGGAGGCGGCGGAGCGTGCGCGGCGTGAGGGGCGGGGTGCGTGGTGACGCGGTGGCAGCGGGCGGCCCGGGTGGTTGGTGCCGCGTGGGGTGATGCGTTGGACGCGGTCGGTCTGGGGTTGTTGGCGACGGCGGCTTTCACCTGGTCTGTGACTGCGGGGTTCGCGGTGGCCGGGGTGGGGGTGTTGGTGTGGAACTGGCAGATGCATCAGGGGCGTGAGTGAGCGGGCACAACTTTGCGGGTGCGCGGCCGGTGGTGTCGCTCGGGGGGTTCCGGGGTTCGTGGTGGAGCCGGGGCCGCTGGTGCTGTGTCGTGCGGCCCCTGACGCGTACTTCGAGGATGGGTTGCGGCCGGGGGCGGCGCGGGCGTTGTGTGCGGGCTGTGGCCATGTGGAGGCCTGCTTGGCGTTCGCGTTGGAGCATCCGGTGTTGGGGGTGTGGGGCGGGACGACGTGGCGGGAGCGGGAGGCGGCTCGTCGTCGGGCGGCTGTGGAGCGGGCGCCGCCGGTGAGAGCGGCGTAACGAGGAAGGGTGCGCACTGGTGCGCACCCCTGGTGGCGAGTAGCAGGTCCGGGCGGACGTGTGTCCACCTGGTTACCGGATGAGTCGATCAAGGAGTAACGGACATGGTGACGATCACCGAACAGCAGGTGCGGCAGGCCGAGGTGAACGCGGTCGAGCAGGAGCGTGTGCGGGATGAGGCGGCGAGGGCGCTGGAGGCGAATCCGTATTCCGAGGTCGCGGCGGCGACCCACACGGAGGAGTCGCGGTTGGCGGCGCAGTTGCGGGCGAATGCCCGGGAGTTGCGGGCGGCGTTTGAGGAGCAGGTGGTGGAGGAGCGGCGGCGGGCGTCGCGGCCGGAGTTGGAGCGGGCTGCTGAGGCGGACATCCGGGTGGCTGCTGCGGCGATGGAGGAGCAGCAGCGTGTGCTTGTTGAGGCTGTTGCGGGGGCGCAGGAGGCTCTCGTGGCTGTGCTGGAGGCGGGGAGGACGTACAGCGCGCTGGTCGAGGGGCATGCGAAGGTGCTGGAGGCGGCCGGTTTGGATGTGCGTGGGGGCGAGTCGGGTGGCGATTGCAGCACGTTGAACCGGTATCGGGTGAAGGTGCGGGGGCGGGTTTTCGAGCAGGTGGATCCGGGGGCGCTGGCGGCGTGGGTGCTGCATCGGATGGTTGCGGCGCGGCTGGGGCAGAGCCATTTCGTGGTGGCGGCGCTGGAGTGGGTGTCGCGGTCGGCTGAGCAGGATGCGGCGGGCGTGTTGGCGGGGGTGCCGGAGCCGAAGCGGGCGGCGCCTTCGAAGCGTTTGCCGCTTCGTGTTGGTGGTCGCTGAGCGGCTTGTCGGGGGTGTGGCGCCCGGTTCTTCCTGCGGGAGGGGCTGGGCGCCGCTGTTTTTGTTGAATGCCTCCAATCGTTGCGACTGTTTTTGCATGAAGAGATGTATTCAGCCGTAAGATCTTTGTAGGAGGTGGACAATAATGGACGGTGTTGGACGTGAGGAGTTGCCGCCGCGGGTGCGGGCGGCGGTGCTGCTGGCGATGGGGCGCAGCACGGAGGAGATAGGGCCCGAGGTTGGGGTGTCGGGGCGGACGGTGCGGCGTTGGCGGTCGCGGCCGGAGTTCCGGGCGGATGTGGTGAGGGTGCGGCGCAGGCTGCTGGACGGGGCTGTGAGCTCGTTGGTGGGCGGTGGGGTCCGGTGAGCCGCCAGAAGGCGCGTAAGGCGCGCAGGAGCCAGCCAGGGCACGACGGCGGCGTGTTCCTGAAGTTCGACAACGCGGGGGACGCGAGGGTCCGGCTGGAGGGCATCACCGAGCGGGAGTACCTGCGGGTGCGGGAGCTCGCGGGCACGGGCGACATTCACGATCCGCTGGTCATGAAGTTCATCCGGGCGTTCGCCAGGCAGGTCGGCCACGACCTCGACTCCTACCCGGACCCGTGGACGGACAGCCAGACCATCGAGTGCCTCAGGTGGCTGGGCTTCGTGCCCGAGGGCGAGTGGACCGCACTCGACGACATTGAGCTCGCCGGCATGGCGGGGGGCCTCGATGGCTGACGACGTCACGATCACAGTTCATGTGCGGGACCTGACGGGCCCGGGGTTCAACTCCGTCAACCGGAACATCAACCAGTTGCAGCGGAATGCGAACGGCACGGTTGTCACGCTGCGTGGTCTCGGCGGTCGGCTTGATGACGTCGCCTCGTCTGCGGCGAACGCCGGCCAGAACCTTGGCGGCGGCATGGGCCTGCGCGGCCAGCTCATCGGCGTGGCCGCGGCGCTTGGCACGACGCTGCTGCCGACGATCGGCGCGGTCGCCCCGATGCTGACCGGGCTCGCGGCCGTGGGTGGTGGCGCGGCGCTGGCGATGGATGACCTGAAGAAGAAGGCGAAGGAGCTCAAGGGCCCGTTCGAGGAGTGGCAGAAGGTCGCGAACAAGGCGGTCGCCCCGCACACCGAGAAGGCCGTCAAGAGCCTGAAGGGGGCGATGAAGGATCTCACTCCGGTGATCGAGACCGGCGCGGACACCTTCGGCCGGATCACGGAGAAGGCCGCCAGGTTCGCTGATTCGCCTGCGTTCAAGTCGTCGCTGGCGAAGAACGCCGAGATGGGCTCCAGGTGGGTAGAGGAGTTCGCCGGAAGTATCGGCCGGTTCACGCAGGCGTTCCTCGACTTCGGCACCAAGTCGCAGCCGGCGCTGGATGCGTGGGACAACCTCCTCGGCGGGCTCCTGGACACCGGCTTGCCGTCGATGTTCAAGGAGTTGGAGCAGGGCATCGGCGGATCCTCGCAGATGCTGAGCGGCTTGGGCTCCTTCCTGAATGACAGCCTCCTGCCGTCGCTGGGGAAGATCGCCGGGTCGTTCACTGATGCGTTCGGGCCGCTGCTGGGCGAGATGTTGCGGACCGCAGGCGACGCGCTCCGCGGCCTGGCCGTGGTCTTCGAAGGCCTGATGGAGATCGCCAAGCCCGTGGCGCGGATCATGGCCGATGGCTGGCATGCGGTTGTCGATGTCTTCAGGATCGGCAGCGAGGTCGCGGGGTCGTTCGCGAAGAACGTCGGTGGGGCGCTGCTCGGCGCGCTGCTGCAGGTGGCTGGCGTCGACACTTCTGGCATGACGGGCGGCTTCACGAAGCTGTCGGACTGGGTGGACCGGAACGAGAACTCGCTGCGCACTGCGTTTTACAGCGTCGCGCAAGCCATCACTGACATGGTGATCACTGGGCTGGAGTGGGCGCCGAAGCTGTTCGACGCCTTCCACGGGACGTTCCGGGGGATCCTCGAAGGCGTCGACCTGATCGTGAGCCAGCTCGCCGACAAGTTCGGTGGCCTGCCGATCGTGGGCGAGCAGTTCAAGGAGTGGGACAGGAGTTTTGGCACGTTCAAGGATGATGCGCTCGCTGGCCTTAGCGATATCGGTGCGGGCCTGCACTCCCTCGCGGATGAGTCGATCCCGCGTGCGAGCAGGGCGAAGCTGTCGATGGACGTTGACTTGGCGGAAGGGAACCTCAACCACATCAAGGAGCAGTTGAAGGACCCGGAGCTGACCAAGGAGCGCCGGGCGAAGCTGACCGCCGACAAGAAGCAGGCCGAGGACGCCCTGGCGGAGGCGAAGAAGCGCCTGAAGGACTTCGACGGGAAGAAGGCGACCGGCAAGATCGACGGCAATGCCCAGCCGTTCTTCGGTGTCCTCGGCAGGGTGCTGTCCGCACGGGTCAAGGACAAGACCGGACGCATCAACGCCAACACTAACCCGTTCTACAACGCGGTCGGCGGGATCGCAGGCCGGGTGGTGGGCACGTCGTACATCAATGTCGCCTACCGGCAGGTCGGCTCGGCGGTCGGCGGTATCGCCGGACTCCTTCAGGCCGATGGCGGGATCGTGAAGTACTACGCCGACGGCGGTGTCCGCAACGAGAGCCACATCGCACAGATCGCCCCCGCCGGGTCATGGCGTGTGTGGGGGGAGCCGGAGACCGGCGGCGAAGCCTACATCCCCCTCGGCCCGTCGAAGCGGCAACGGTCCCGCGAGGTGGCCGAGGAGACGGTCAGCATCCTCGGCGGCGACGTGCAGTGGTTCGCGCGGGGTGGTGTGACGAAGGCTGAGGCGCAGGCCCGCCGCGAGGCACGCAGCGAACTCACCCTGAGCTATTTCGGCACACGGGCCGGATACCGCAACGACGAGTTCGTGCACCAGCTCGGCATCAACAAGTCCCTCACCGGGTCGGGCGGCCTCGTCGACTCCCTGAACAAGTGGCGCAACGTCATCCTGAAGACCACTCACGGTCTGCAAGAGGCCCGGCTGCTGACGTTGTTCAAGCACGGCGGCGACAATCTGATCTTCCATCAGAAGGCGTTGGCGAAGGTCACCGCGTCGTTGGAGAAGGCCCGCGACAGGCTCGACAGCCTCAAGGACGCAGCGGCCCAGCTCAAGTCGTCGGTGTCCGCGGGGATCGTGTCCGAGGCGAACATCACCAAGGCGGCGAACGCCGAGGATTCCCGGGTGACGATCAACACGGTGCTCTCCCAGATGACCGCGTCGGCGTCGAACGCGAAGCAGTTCACCGTCATGCTCAACCAGCTCAAGAAGCGCGGCCTGGACAAGGGCCTGATCTCCGAGATCGCCCAGGCCGGTGTCGAGGGCGGCGGCATGGAGACCGCGGCCGCGATCCTGGGCGGCAGTGGCGCGCAGATCAAGCAGTTGAACAAGCTGCGGGCGCATTTGACGAACCAGTCGCGGGCCGCGGGGGATGTTGCGGCGGACGCCATGTACGGGGCCGGGATCCGGGCGGCTGAGGGTCTGGTGAAGGGGTTGAAGGCGCGGGAGGACCAGATCGAGCGGCACATGCTATTGCTGGCGAAGAAGATGGAGTCGGCGCTGAAGCGGGCGTTGGGGATCCGGTCGCCGTCGAAGGTGATGGAGGAGATCGGCGGCTTTACGGCGGATGGGTTCGCGCTGGGTATTGAGCGGAACCGCAAGGTTCAGCCGGCGTGGGCGTCGATGCTGAACGTGCCCCGCGGCGGGGCGCCCGGTGGGGCGCGGGCGGCGCCTGCCGTGCGTGGTGGTGACCGGCCGATCGTGCTGAACGTGAGCCTCGGCACTCAGGAGTTCGGGCAGATCTGGGTGGACGTCGGCCGTCAGGAAGTCTCCACCCGCGGCGGCGTGAAGGCCACTCTGGGGAGGCTGGAATAGATCATGGCACGTACCGCGAGAGCAGCGGGCGCGTGGCACGGCTGAGGGGTGGGCGGCAGTGCCCACCCCTCAGGCATGTCTACGGCGCGTCGCTCGTTGCCGCGTCGACGGCAGCCCGGTGCGCGTCGTCGTAATCGTTCAGCGTGCCCAGGACGCTGCTCTTGGCCGTGTCGTCGAGGCTCGCGCAGGTGTCGACCTGGTCCAGCATCGGCGTATCGGGGTCGAGGCTCGGGTACGCCTTCACGAGGTCGGCGAGGCAGTCGTCTCGCGGGTCATCGGCTGGCGCGCTGCTCGAAGATGGCAGCGGGGCCGCGTTGTCGTCACTGCCGGGCAGGCAGGCCGTGAGTGTGGCGGCGAGCAGGGCCGCTGCGGCGACTGTGCGGACACGCATGGTCCCCCAAGGTGTGTGGCTGAGCGGGCATCCTGCCGCACGGGGAGGCAGCGTGTACGGGCTTTCGGGAAGGCCGTCACCCGCCCGCCCTCGTGTCGCCTGGGGTGCTGAGGGCGGGCGGGAGTCGAGGGAGGCCCCGCCCATCCGCCACGGGGGAGGCAGACGAGCGGGGCCGGTCAGTGGCCGTTCACCGCTGAGGCTGGTTCTCCTGCCTGCGCGGCTGAGGCGGGCCGCCTGGCGGTGGGCCGCCCGGCGGATCCGGTCCCGGCGTCGTCGCCGGCACATCTATCCTCAACGTGTTCCCCTCCTCTCGTGAGGGTTGGGAGCCAAGGCGCCTCGGCCGTGTGACCTTTGACGGGGTGAGCATGGACGGGGCGCCGGGAACCTACTCGTTCAGGCTGCTGACTGAACCGCTCGACTCGGCTTCCGCCTCTCCGTGGGCCAGAGGACACACGTCCATCCCGAACAGGACAGGCATCATCTGTTGAGTGGGGTGGACCGGGCAGTACCGGCGCCCGCGGACGTTGTCCAGCCTCCACTCCTCCTCGTCGAGGTCCTTTTGGGTGGGTGGCTTGTAGCCGTTGCGAGCGGGCATGTCAGCTTCTCCTAGGCGTGGTCACGCCGCCGGGGGTGTTGTCGTTCGGCGGGGGCGTGGGTGGGTCGTCCGGCGGCTGCGGCACGGGCGGCCAGGTTCGGACGTTTCCCAGGGTGCTGCGCATGGCTACCTCCCTTCGGCTGGTCGGCCGACTACGGTCAAAGCCGGTCGGTCTCTTGACGGGGACTTGCCGCCCCGCCCCGGGGCGTGACCTGTCCATGGGTGGAGGCTCCGGGGCGGGGCCTTGCGCACCCCTCCCGCCGGAGGTGTACGGCCTCGGGTGGGAGGGGAGCCGTGGGGCGTCGGTCACTCGCCCGACAGGGCGCGGGCAACGAGGACGCGGGCGAGGATGCGGGTCGCCGCCTGGTCCGGCTCCAAGAGGTCGACGTGCGCGCGGTGCGCCCAGATAGCCCACCCGGGCCCGGAGTTGCTGGGCTCATGTCCGACGTAGACGGCGTCGTCCGCATCCTCGATCGGCACGTCGCAGGCCCGGCAGATGGGCGGGGCGCCGGTCACCGGTGATCGCCGCCCAGGTTCTCCAGGTGGTCACACAGGGCGTTGACTGACCGGGCGAGGCGTTGGGCGTGCGCGATGCCGGCGGGCAGGTTACGGCCGGGTTCGAGACCGAGGCGGATGCGTGCCTCGCCGATGCACGCCAGGGCGCAGGCGCGCGGCACGTCGTCCTCGGGGAGCTGGCGGGCTGCGGTCTCCACCTCGGGGATTGTGAGCATGATGTGCCCGCGCAACTGGAGTGTGAGCGTGTCCAGTTCGTCGGGCATGGGCAGCTCGGAGTCCTCGGCGAGGAGGCGGCGCGCGGTGGCGCGCATGGTGTCCAGGTCGACCGGCGTCCGCTCTGCCGTGGCGGCGGGCGGCGTGGTACTTCTTGGCATTGTCGGCGCTCCCTCGAAGCGATCGGCCACGCCCCGGGAGGCCACCACCTCGCCGGGGTCTGAAGGCTCAACCTTGCGAGCGCATACGGCTTCTGACTTCCCGCCGAGGGGTACCCATCATGGGTACCCTCACGTCAGACCACGCCATCACCAAGCGCGACGGGGCACCCCATGACCGGTCACGAACCGCCAACTGCGCTCCCTCGTGAACTCCTTGAGCGCCCCGACGTGCGATCCGCCCTGGCTGCCCACGACTTCGGGACGGTGTTCTACGTCGCCCGCGCCGAGGCGGGCATCAGCTACTCGCAGATCGCCGCGGAGTGCGGCATCAAGCCGGAACGGGTCGGCACGCTCGCCAAGGGCAACGGCAAGGTGACCTCGTTCGAGAAGATCGTTCGCATCGCCGACGTGTTCCGGATCCCGGGCCACATGGTGGGGCTCGCGGCGCGGCCGTGGGAGATACCGCCCGACGGGCCGGCCACTGCTGCACCGCGCCGGGAGTTCCTGAAGACCTCGGCGGCGGCGAGTCTCGCTGTCGGCCTCCCCGAGCTGTCCCGCCCTGCGACGGGCGGCCGGGTCGGCGGCGACCTCCCCGCCAAGCTGCGTCAGCGCACCGCGCGCTTACGGCGCCTCGACGATGTCCTCGGCGGCGGCGACACCTACCGCACCTACCTCGGCGAGTACCAGTCCACCAGGGCACTGCTGCGGCACCGTACGTACACGCAGGAGACCGGGCGCGGGCTGCTGTCGGTGCTCGCCGAGCAGGCGCAGCAAGCCGGTTGGGCGGCGTTCGACGGCGGCCGGCATGCCGAGGCGCGTGGCTTGTACGAGGCGAGCCGGATAGCCGCGGTCGATGCGGGGGATGCGGCGCTCGCCGGGAATGCGCTGGCCTTCCTGGCGTATCAGGGGCTGCGGGAGGACCGGCAGGCCGCGGTGCAGACCGCTGCCCGCTCGTGCGCTACGGCTGGCCCGGACGCGGCGCCGGGCGTACGGGCGCTCCTATACGAGCGGCTCGCGTGGGCGCACGCAGTGGCGGGCAACGCCGACGAGACGGAGCGCGCACTGGACGCCGCCCGGGCGGCGCTCGCCGAGGTCGACGGCGCACCGCAGCCGGATTGGGCGGCATGGGTCGACGAGACTGAGTTGCAGATCATGTCCGGCCGGTGCTGGACCGAGCTGCGCCGCCCGCTCCGCGCGGTGCCCGTCCTCGAAGCGGCGCTCGCCCGGTACGACGACTCGCACGCGCGGGACAAGGCGCTGTACCTGTCGTGGCTCGCCGACTCGTACTTGACCGCGGGGGAGGTCGAGCAGGCGGCCAAGGTCACGGGCCGCGCCCTCGACCTGTCCTCGGGGGTGGCGTCGGTGCGGCCCCGTGAGCGGCTCGCGCCGGTCCTGCATCGCCTCGGCGAGCACGAGGCGCTGCCTGCGGTCGCCGATGTCTTGGAGCAGGCTCGCGGCTGACCTACTCGGCGGGGGTGGTGTTCGTGGCGATCCAGTCGAGGCAGCCTTTCGACCCGGCCTCGATCGCGACGGCTGCGATCTCGGGGTTCTGCCACGGGTGGTGCTTCAGCAGGTGGGCCTCCAGCTCGGGGTAGCGGGCCCGGGTGGTGGTCAGTAGCAGCTTCCATTCCTCGCCGGTGCCGAACTCTCCGTTGTGCCAGAACGCGGAGGTGATGGGGCCGATGATCTGCGCGCCGGCGGCGAGCCGTTCGGCGACGGCGGTACGGGCAAGCTCAACGGCTTGGTCGCGGGTGGGGGTGGCGGTGGATACCTGGAGGAAGTCGGTCATGGGCGGGAGCGTATGCGGCGGCCGTGGGCACACGAAAGGCATCCAGACAGCTCGTCACGGCCGCGATGGGGCTTCCACGAACCGCCCGGATGCGCGCCCCTACGCCCCGGATGATGCTGAAGGTGTGACCGGATCCATTCGATTGATCGGATCCGTCGTCGCTGACCAGAAGCGGTCGTGTGCGCGTCGACGGAGCGATCTTCGGCAGGGGTCGTAGGAGGCTGGAGGAGATGGATGACGCGCTCCTAGTCGCCATTGTGGGCATCGTAGGAACACTCGCGGGAACCGTGACCGGCCCATTCGTCGCCGAACGGATGCGCCGCACGAGCCATCGCGCCGAGTTGGTCTGGGACCGGCGTATCACGGCATACGCGGATCTCTTGCGGGTCGGCGCCCGGGCTGTGGACAACGCCCGTGAATGGGCGGTCTTCCCGGATGCGGATCTGGAAGAGAGCGACCCAGATGAACTGAACAGGCTGTTCTCGCAGATCAGGGTGATTGCGAGGTCAGATGTCCATGACAAGGCCATGGCCTTCTTTAGCGCGGTCCAGGGCTTCAACACGCACTTGGTGCGCGTCCGGATGGGCCAGAAAGACCAACAGGCGCCCATGGCTGCGGCAGCAGATGCGGCGCGCGACACGTACAAGCAGATGGAGGCCGCAATCCGCAAAGAGGTGCGGCGCAGTACGGACGCCTGAGCGCTGTGCCCCTGCCGGACCGCCATCCAACCGCATAGAGGATGCGGTTGGTTGGCTTTGACCTGCGCATTTCTCGCCTTGACGGCACTCGTCTGGCACACCAGGGGAGTCCAAGAAACAGGACCGTGGCTACTTCGCAGCCCTCGGCGTCCACTTGTCCTCGCTGGACTGCTGAGGAGCTAGGCGGTTCACAAGTCCCTCGACCAGATGGAAGTCGCCTTCGGCGAGAGCGTCGACCTGAGGTGCGATGAGCTTGACTCGACCGGAGACTCGGGGCGGCGCGATGCCGAACCATTCTTCGACAATCATGGCTCGTACCTGGTCTTGAGTCGTGCCAAAGAGCGCAGCGATCCCTGCTATCTCCGAGTCGTAGAACGGGGGCTGGGTGGTCTCGTCGTATCGGGCGACGCGGCCCCACCATGAAGCTTTGCGAACCCCGTTGCATGCCTGCTCCATCTCGGTGAGCGTCATGTACTGGGCGAGCTGTTGCGCCCTGGCGGTGAAGGCGTAGCGGTCTGGCATGCACGGCACCATATCTTCAAAAGCATGGATTGCGTCATGCAAAATGTGGAGCCTGCTCGCGAATCAGCAGTTGCTCCAGGAGTAGTCGTCGGTAGCGGCCTCGACGCACTCCTCCATGTCGTTACGCAAGTCGTTGACGGTGTCTTGCTGCACGCCTTGGTCGATCGTGTCGAGGAACGTCTGCGCGTACGCGAGCTGGGTGGTGCTGAAGCACCCGGGGTTCTGCAGGACCATGTTGGCCAGCAACCGGCCGTTGGTCCGCTTCTCCTCCACCGGTCCATCACCGCCAGACGAGGCGCCGTCGAGGTACTCCTGGTACAGCTTCCGGGGCTCCGCACAACCGGCGGCGGTGGTGTCGGGGTCGGGGGCTGTGAGGCGACCAGCGGCGAAGCCGCCGCCAGTGAGGAGCACGGCGGCGGCGGTTATCCCGAGGATGCGGACTGCGGAAGCCATGGGGCATCTTCCCGCTCACCGGGCTCCGGCGTCACGGGTTCGGCGCCACGCGTTGTGCATCCGCCGACCGATGCGCAGCCGGAGCTTGGCGCTGAACTGGGGCCCGCGCCGTCTCAGGCCTCACGACTCCCGCCGGCGTGTTCCACTCGATCGCAGGGTTTGCCCCCCGGGGTCCGCTGGACGAAGCGGAAGGTGGGGAGCGATCTGCCATGAAGAGAGAGCAGCGCCGCAGCGAACCTGTCAGCCCGATCCTTGAGAACTTCTACGACATCAAGCAGGCCCCCGTACGACTCGGTATCCGGAGCGTGGACGACCCCACCCAGAGTGGCGAGCGCTGGCTCCGCAACGGGTTCAACCGCCCCGCCGACGGCAGCAAGGGCCGCCCGTTCCCCGGTAGGTACCTGGGGAAGAAGCTGATGTTCAGCGAGTCGGACCTTGCGGTCATCGCTCAGATTGCGCAGGAGGAGGCTGAGGCACGACGGCGGTCACGCCCCAGCAGGGGGCGCCGACGGAGCACCATGAGGCGCTGATCCTGCGCCGGGGCTGTCCACGTCAGGATCGGGTGAGGATGCGGGCAGCCGCATGCTGAGCGAGCCTGGCGGCATGGCGTCCGTGATGCCCGTGGTCGTGTACCCGCCTGACGAGTACGGCGGCCGGCGCGTGCGTATCGACGGTGAGCTCCTCGGCCGGGCCTACTCGCTGCGGGACGTCGCCGAGTTCCTGCGCAGGGCCGGGGTCGAGGACGTCGACGAGACGGACGTCGAGCAGTCCGGCCTGATCGAGTGGCGGGGCGGCGGTCCAAACGTGTGGAAGCACTGAACGCGGAGGGCACCGCCCGAGATCACTCTTCTGGTACGAGTTCGTCGGGCTCCAGCGAGAAGAAGACCACGTAGGCGTCTTGCGGGGCCCCATAATCCCTGGCCGTCCTACTGAAGAGGCGGTTGTAGAGCTCCTGGCGACTGGCCCCGGGCAGCGGGCCGCAGTCGGCATCCGCTGTCCCCACATGCCAGACGCGACCCTCACGCCACGCGATGGTGATGACCCAATGCCAGCGTTTGCGCACGAACTTCTGCATCATGGACTGCTGACTCTTCCTGTCACGGCTCGGGTTGCCTGCGCCGACGGAAGATCTCCGCCTCGACCGCCTCGACGGAGCCGAGCCGGTGGCCCGGATACCAAGCCGCCTCCGCGGCCTCACGGGGCGTACGGGATGCACGCTCGGCGACCGCGTCGAGGAGCGCCTCGGCTGCCGCCCGGATGGCCTGCTCTCGGGTTGGCGCCGGCCGCGCCTTCGGTACAGGACCCGCGGGGCGGGTCATGATGCGGCGGAGTTCTTCGACGAGCTCATCGCTCGGCTCCGGGGCGAGCTTCACGCGCTCGCGGATCTTCGCAACGGTGTCGGCGCCGAGGATCGCGAGGCGCTCTTCGTCGGTCATGCCGGGAGCCTGCCCGGGCACGTCTCGCCGTGCTCCGCCTGATCGCGGGGTTTGCTCAGGCGGATGGGCCAGCGTGAGGGCGATCCCCGGGCGAGCCAGGCTGACGGTATGGCCTCCGCAGATCCCCCGCCAGGCAGCAGGACACGACGGGTGACGCGCTGGCAAAACGCCCCTCGCGACCCAACGTCCCCGCAAGCTGCTTGAGCAGCAGTTTTCGCGCTGCTGGAGATCGTTCACGCAGGTGAGAGGCCCTGCAACCTGTTTCGATTTTCGAAAAAACCGGGTACCCTGGAGGCATGCCGAACGAGGAAGAAGCCCTACAGAACCGCGTCCGGTCACTGATGCAAGTCGCGGGGATGAACCAGACTCAGTTGGCCGAGGCCATCGGAATCACGAACCCGAAGCTGTCCCTGTCCCTCAGTGGAGATCGCCACTTCTCTACCTACGAGCTGGCGGCCATCGCGGAGCATTTCCGTACAACCGTGGACTATCTGCTCACAGGGAAGCAGCCGCCTACGGCCGCTCTCGCCGCCCGCGATGCCTCGCACGAGTCCCCAGCGTGGGAGGCAGCCGTGAAGCGCGCCGAGAGCCTCGACGAGACCGAGGCCGCACTGAACGATCTCGGAATCGCTCAGGGCATGTCGCCACTCGCCAACTGGGAGCGCCCCACACTCAGCGGGCTAGCGATCGCCGACGGCCCAACGCTGGCTGAAGCTGCACGCGCCCTCCTCGCCGATGGCTTCCGCGCTGACATGCCCGGCGCGATCGAAGCCGCCTTCGGCATCCACGTCAGTGCTCAGACGTTCGGCCCCGGCTTCGACGGCCTCTCCTGGCGGAGCGAGGACTGCCGCATCATAGTGATCAACACCGATGCCGCCTGGAGTCGCCAACGCTTCACTCTGGCTCACGAACTGGAACATCATCTCGCGGGCGACGTTGACACACGGGGCCTCCTTGTCGACGAGGACGTGATGTCGACGCACCACCGCATCCCGGAAATGCGGGCTAACTCGTTCGCCGCCGCGCTGCTCATGCCAGATCAGGAGATCCGGAAGCGAGTCAAAGGCACTGTGACGCCAGCATTGTTCGCGTCTATGGTCGGCGATTTCCTTGTCTCCTCAGATGCACTGGCTTGGCGGCTCAAGAACCTGGGCCTCGTCGATGACGCCGAGCGGAGCCGCCTCGCCCGTATGCCCGCAGCCGAGGCGGCGCGAGAGGGCGGCTGGGAAGACCGCTACTTTGAGCTGGTCAAGCATCAGAGCAGGCAGCGGCTCCCCGAGGCGCTTGTGGAGCGTTCTCTGCGGGCATTCGTGGCTGGCGACATCAGCGCTCAGTGGCCGGCGCGCGTCCTCGGCTGCGAGGCAGACCTGCTCCATGAGGCTTTGGACGGAGCGGCGAGCGAGGTGGCCGAGGACAAGGAACCGGTGTTCACTCCGTGACGATCCTGGTGACCGACGCCTGCTCTGTGATCAACTTTGCTGCATCAGGCGATATGGAATTGCTCAAGTCGGGCCTTTCGGTACGCACGCCTCGTTGCACACAGGCTGTGGATGCCGAACTGCGCAAGTGGGTCCACAACTTTCCGGGACTGCGGCCTTTGCTCGATGAGAGCTGGCTCGGTGAGCCGATCGAGCTGAACCGGAAGGAGGACCAGAAGGACGTCGGCCGCCTCCGTACCGCACTCGGCGGTACCCGCAGTGAGCCGACTCTCCACCTGGGAGAGGCTGAGTCCATCCACGCGATGCGCACGCGAGGTGAGCTCGCCGGGGCGGTACTGCTGACCGACGATCGGGACGCGACCCGTATGGCGGCCCGCAGCAGCCTCACGACTTGGGACACCACGCGATTGCTCGCGGATTTCCACGCCAGTGGGGATCTGGAGTGGGAAGAGGCGCAAGAAGTCCTTCGACGGATGGACGGAGCCGCCCGCGGGGTTCGCATACCCGCGAGTTACCACGAATTCACACAAGGCTGACCACGATCCTGCAAGCCCCAATGCCGCAACAGGGAGGGAGGCGGCGGAGGGGAGCCTGAACCCCGTTTCCGGGCCTCCCGAGGGGGTGCCTCCCTGGACTCCCTCGCCTCCCTAACCTGTCGTTTCCGCAGGTCATGTACAGGGAGGCAGGGCAGGGAGGCGGGTAGGGAGAACTCCCCGAGATCCCGGCGCCTCCCTATTCCTCGACACCGTCCTCGGCCTCCTCGGCGAGCCGCTCCAAGATGGCGTCCTGCACCCGCTCGCGGCCGACGACCATCACACCGTTCGACTTGTACTGCTGCGCCCCATACGGCTCCAGTGCCCGCTTCAGATCGGCCGGCCCCCACTCGCGGTACGCCTCGGGCTTGTGCTCGGCGAGCCGGTGCAGCAGCTCCTGCACGGGCACGCGGGTGTCGTCGCCGAGGACCGTGTTCACGTCGGTCAGCGGGTCGGCCGGCTCGAACGTCGGCACCTCCCACACCCCGTCATCGTTCTGGAACGCCTTCAGGGCCCGCTCGACGACCGGCGTCACCTCGTCGACGCCCCGCTCCGGGTCGCGGGCGACGTAGTGAGAGCGGATGATCTCGAACGGCTTCGAGGTGAACCCGTAGGTGACCGCCGTACCGACGTCCTGGCCGGGCACCAGCTCGGTCGCGCGGATGCCGGCCTTGTACTTGCCGGATCCGAGGAGACCGTCGTTGGCGACCTGGTCGCCGACCGCGAACGCCACCCGGTGGGAGGTGTTGCGGGTGACGTCGCGCGGGATGCTGTCGGCGGTCGGGGAGACGGTGACCCAGATGAGGGTGATGCCCACCTTCCGCGCCTTCTTCATCACACGAATGGCCAGCTCAGCGGCCTCCTTGCCGTAGTCCTTGGACATGAACAGCTCGTGGCACTCGTCGAACACGACGACCTTCGGCCGCATCCGCTGGTCCTTCAACGCGAGTTCGCGGGTGAGCTTGGTCGACTCGCCGCCGAGTTCCTCCAGCAGCTTGCCCCGCTCGGTCACCTCGTTGGACAGGCCGCGCAGCGCGTCCAGGGCGGCCCGCAGGTCTTCGGGGTCGTCGCCCTTGACCAGGGTGCGCAGCCGGGGCTTGAGCGGGTCGTAGTCCACGTTCGTGGCCATCACGTACACCTCGGCGATGACCAGCGGATCGAGGATCGCGCCAAGCAGCAGAGCAACCACGATCGAGGTTTTGCCGGAGCCCATGATGCCGCCGACGATCCAGTTCGCTGCCATGAGCTTGCCGATGATCGGCTCACCCCGCTGCGAGACGGCGACGGGCACCCCCTTGAAGTAGTCGGTCGTGCCTTCGGTGAGGAGCGGCCACGCCGGCACCGGGCCGTTCAGGGAGCCCTGGTCGGCGACCCACAGGTCGAGTACGCCGGGCTGATTCGGGGGCTCGGTCGGCCACGTCTCGACGGGCTTGCGCATCAGGTTGTGCGCGAGGACGTTCTTCTTCGCGTTGACCATCTCGACGGTGACGCCGAGCGGGAGCTGTAGCTGCGTGTGGTAGCCGTTGCCGAGACGGGTCGTCGGCTGCACCCAACGGGGCTGCCAGCCCTCCTTGATGGCCGCGTTGAGCTGCGGAATCGACAGCTTGCCCAGCGCGCGCAGGATGGCGTTCTCGTCGGGGATGACGCCCTGCTCGCCCGTGTCCGCGGGCAGCGCCCACGTGGGTGCGGTCTTCTGGTTGCGGCCGACCGCCCACGCGCCGGCCAGCAGCAGGACCGGCAGGGAGTACAGCATCGGCTCCCAGATGATGCCGGCGACGAACGCGACCCAGCCGACGAACTCGATCACGGCGTTCGTCGGGGCGAGGACGTCCGCCGCGTCGTGGTTGTAGACGGCCACCATGATGCCGAGCATCAGCAGCAGGCCGCCGAACCCGACGGCCGCGGAGGCGATGGCCCGCGGCGCGTTCAGCGCCATCTGCAGCAGGTCCATGCGCCGCTTGTGCCGGGCGAACCGGTAGGCGTAGGCACGCTGTTCCCAGGTGCGCAGCAGCTCCTCGTTCCCGGCGGCCTCGGCGATGCGCATCATGCGGGCGTGCACGGCGGTGGTGCGGGCCTCCCAGCCGCGGCGGGTGAGGATGCGGGTACCGCCCCAGATGTAGGAGCCGTGCCGTACGAGGACGCGATATCCGTCGTCGGCGCGCACTTGGACGACGAGGCGCCGGAGTGAGTCGATGCGGATACGGCGGCGTGCCCGCGGCTTGTCGGCGGCGGCCGGGGCGGGTGTCTCGGGTTCGGGGGCGAGTTTGAGCAAGGACACGGCCGGGCGGGCGTGCCCGTTGACCCGCTGCTCGGGGGTGGTCTCGGTCATGCTGGGGATCTCCTGTTTCGTTGCGAAACGGCGGGAGGCCCGGGGGCGGCGTGGCTGTGGAGGCTGGACGCCGTCCCCGGGGGTCTACTTCTTGGTCTGCCGCTTGCGCAGCTCGGCCTGGCGCTCGATGGCCTCGACCTGGCGTCGCAGCTTGCGCAGGTCGGCGCGGGGTGTGGCCATGCGGGCCGTCAGGGCGGCGATGCGCACCTTCTCGCTGCGGGTGAAGTCGCTGAAGCGGACGTCCGGGTTGGCGGACATCACTTCTCCTCGGCGTCGGTGACGTCGACGCGGGCGACGGTGCCCACCTGGAAAGGCAAGTTCTCGTATTCGCGGGCGGTGGCGTCGTCGCTGACGGTGGTTTCGATGGTGTCGCCGTCCGACTCGTAGATGGTGATCTTCTTGGCCATGGGTGTGGCTCCTGTCGTGTCGCTCGGAGACGGGCCGGGCTGTCCGGCCCCACCGCACCCCCGCAGTCGTGGCGGTATGACCACAACTGGCGGGGGACGGAGGGGGCGTCAGCGCTTCTTCTGCATGTCGCGCCACATGTCGCGCAGGATGAGGACGACGATCGCGGCGACGCCGCCGAGAACAGCCAGTGCGAGGCTCGCGAACGCGATCCCGACACCGCCGACGCACACCGCGCAGGCGACGCCGAGCCACTCGCCGACACTGCGACGCGGCTTGGGCTGCTCGTGCTGGCACTGGTGCGGCTGTGCGGCGCCCTGTGCCTGTGCCGCCTTGGCCAGCTCGACGGCGGCGAGCGCGATCTGCACGGCGGCCGTGTCCACTGCGGCCTCACGGGCGGCGGCCTCGGCCTTGTCCAGAGGAGTCGGCTCGCTCACCGCACCCACCCCCGGCGCAGGCGGGCGCCGGCCACCAGGCCGAGACCGAAGGCGACGACGAGGGGCTGAGACACCGCGGCCACGGCCACGCCGAGGACGGCCGTACCGAGCGGCGGGAACAGCAGCATCAGGGCGAGCACGGCGCCGATCAGGAGGCAGCGCATCACGCGTATCCGCCTTCCATGTCGGTCTTCTTCGCGGCCCTCGACAGGGCCGTGCGCACGTAGGGCTCGGTGACCACCAGGCGCCTGTGCCGGGCTACGTGCTCGACGATCTCCCGCGGTTTCGCATCGGGTCCGAGGGCTGATGCGGCCTCGATCACCGCGGCCTCCAACGTGACCGGCTCCAACTCGCCGATGGGCGGGGTGACCTGTTGATGCGCGGGCGCATCAGGTCGCTCGACGGTGTACTCCGGGGGCTGCTGCCCGAGGACCAGGGCAACCGCCACGGGGTCCACAGGCACGCCGTAGGTGCCGAGGATCGCGGCGAGTTCGGCCGGCGGCGCATCAGGTCGCGCATCAGCCGCGAACCGGATGGCGTCCGCGGGGTCCATGTCGGCGAAGCGGGCGCGCAGTACTTCCGTGGCGGAAGCCGAGCGGCCAGTCGTAGCCGTCTGAGCAACAACTGCCGCGGGCGCCACGCCGTACATGGATGCGAGGGCCGCATCAGCCCCCTCCCGCACCCGCACGCGCTGAACGTCGACCAGGCCCGCGCCGAGCTCGGCGTCACCCACACCCACGTACTTCGCGAGACGCCAGTACCGGCGCACCGCAGCCTTCTGATTCCGCTCGTCGGGGTGACCGTCGGCCACGGCCCGGTTGAACGCCAACTGGCGGGCGGCATCCGCGTTGCGGCGCATCACCTCGGCGTCCACGCCGGTGCGGTAGACGACGATGCTGCGGGCGATGAACCCCAGCCCCTCGGCGGCACCGGACATGGCGAGCGGGGTGACCGCGTACACCGCGGCGTCCCGCACGTTCCCGGCGATGGTGACGCCGATGCAGGACGCGGAGACGGGGGCGAGCCACATGCCGGCCCGGACGACGGCCGGGGAGGACATGCCGAGCATCGTGCGGCCCAACATGACCATGGCGAGGATGAGGGTGAGCCCTTCTCCGGCGGCGACGACGCCGGCGGCGGTCGCCTGACGGTGGAACTCGGAGACGGCGTTGGTGTAGGTGCCCCACGCGCCGACGCCGCCGACGCCGACCATGATGGTGGCGGCCGTGCCGAGGACGATGGTCTGCCCCCAGGTGAGTTCTCTGGTGCTGCTCATGTGCCGGTCTCCTGCGTGGTCTCGGGAGCCGGGAGCAGCGGGAAGCCGCGGTCGGCGAGTACGGCGTTGAGGTAGTCGAGGGCCTCGTCCTCCGCGACGCGCAGCCCGTGCCAGCCGAAGGCGAGGGCGGCGACCTTGGCAGGGCTGGCCGTGTCGGTGCTGTCGTCGAGGGCGTGGCGGCGCACGATGTGCTGTGCGGCTTCCATGAGGTGGCGGTGCCGTCGGCGTTCCGCGCGCCTTTCGCTGATCTTCTTCAGGTTCATTCGCCCACCTCCGTGGGGGCGGCGGCGCGCACCACGCGGTGAGCGCACAGGGTTACGGCCTCGCGGTCGCCTCGCTCGTTCGCGACGAGCAGCGCGGCCATGAGGGCGGGGACAGCCGGGAGGGGCCGTGCCGACCGGCACGCGGCGCGCAGGGCGGCGTGCTCGGTCGGGCGCGGGATGTACGAGCGGGCGGTCACTGGCCGGCCTCGGCGAGGATCCGGGCGAGCTGGTCGGCGAGGTCACGCAACCGATCAGCGTGGCCGTCCATGGCCGCAGCGAGGTCGTACATGCCGGCCGGGCTGTACCCGCCGTCCTCGCCGTAGGTGACCGTGACGAACGCCTGCACGGCGCGGGTGCCGCGTTCGGCGTACGGGGCCTGCGAGATGAGTGCATGTCCGACGGTGCGGCCGTTGACGGTGAGCTGGATTTCGGGGGTGTCGTGGCTGATGTCGGTGCGGTATCCGCCGTCCTCGTCGTCGTGGGTGGAGGCGCACCAGGTAGGGCAGGTGAAGGTGACGGGCCCGTGGTCGAGGGTGTGGACGGTGACGGTGCGGGGCTCGGTCATCGCTGGCCCCCGTCTGCCTCGTGCTCGAACACCTTGTAGGTGACGGGCATGTCCGCGATCTGCGCGCGGATCTGGTCGGCATCCCCGCTCATGTCGACGTCCGGGTAGTCCGTCAGCGTGGCGAGCTGGATCCGCACGTACGAGGCGCGCTGCTGCAGCAGGGCGTAGTGAGCGCGTTCGTCGGCGTCGTCGATGGACGGCAACGGCAGGTCGAGGGCCTCGGAGACGGCGGCGAGGAGATCTTGTACGGGCGTGGGCAGGGCGCCCGGCGTGACCTCGCCGGGCGCCTGCTCGTGGGTGGGCTTCACGCTCACTGGGCACCCCCGGCAGCCTGCGTTTCGCGGATCTCCAGGGAGACGAGGGTCTTCCCCTCGGCGGCGGCACGCTGAAGGAGACGGGCGATCTCCCGGCTCACCTTCTGCGGGTCGGCGCCCCGGCGGATGGCGTCGGCGAGGACGTCGCACACGTATCCGTAGTCGCCGATGTCGGCGCGGGCGTGCTCGATGACCGTGAACGCGTGCAGGCGGCCGGCGACCTCGGGCAGCAGCACGGCGGCCACCTCGGGGGCGGTGCCCGTGGCCTCGAATACCTCGGGCATGACCTCGGGCAGCGTGTCGCAGATGTCGTCCAGGGTCGCGGCCGGGCGGCTGGTGCCGAGGGCTTCGTCGTAGACCTTGCCCGCGACGCATGCGGCGGCGGCCGCGTAGGTGAAGCGGGTGTCGTCGGCGGGCGTCGGGGCGGGGGTGGCCATGAGGCCGTGCGGGTTGGAGAGGGTGGCGTTCATCAGGCAGCCACCCCCGCGAACGCGGCGATCAGCGCGGTGGCGGCGACGTACTCGGCCTTGCGCGGCCGGTACGAGGCGACCAGGGCGGCGACCTGGCTGAGGGTGTAGTGCGCGACCGAGCGGGTCTTACGGGCGCGGCCACCGTTGACGGTGCGGCGCGTCGTGGTCTGCTCGGCGGGGGTGACGGCGAGGCGCTTGGCGACGGTGCGCAGTCCGTTCGCGACGCCGGTTGCGGTGTCCTTCGCGACGCCCGCGGCGATGGCCACGGTGGCGAGGGAGCGGGGGCGGCGCCGGCAGGAGGCGGCGAGACGGGTCTCGGCCGAGCGGGTGCGGAGGGTGGCGCGAAGTACGCGGCGCGTGGCGCGGCGTTCGCGGCGGATGGCAGACTTCTGCATCAGCGGGTCTCCTGGTTGAGTCAGGTGAATCCGTCAGGCCCTCGGATTGGTGCTGGTAACACCGCCGGGGGCCGCTTGCGTTAATAGCGTCTCAGCTCGCGCATTGCCCTGGCCGTCGCGTGCGCCGTCCTCGGTGCCGCGGAGCGGATCGATCCGCGGGTGCTGGCAGACATCGTGATGATCGGCGAACTGGGCCTGGACGGACGGGTGCGCCCCGTCCGGGGCATCCTTCCCGCCGTGCTGGCCGCGGGCGAAGCCGGCTACGAGCAGGTGGTCGTGCCGGAGTGCGCGGCCGCCGAGGCCTCGCTGGTACCGGGAGTGTCCGTCCTGGGAGTGCGCAGCCTGCGCCAGTTGATCGCCGTCCTCGCCGACGAACCCGTACCCGACGAGGAACCCGAGGAGCACGGGCGGCCGGATCCGCTGCTGGCCGGGCTGCGGGTGCCCGGCACGGGCGCGGCCACGGGCATGCACAGCATGAGCGCCGCCCAGCACGACGTCGGGCACGACCTCGCAGATGTGGTGGGGCAGATCTCGGCGCGTACGGCCGTGGAGGTCGCCGCAGCGGGTGGGCATCACCTGTTCCTGGAGGGGCCGCCCGGCGCGGGCAAGACGATGCTCGCGGAGCGGCTGCCGGCCATCCTGCCGCAGCTCAGCAGGGAGGAGTCGCTGGAGGTCACGGCGGTGCACTCGGTGGCGGGACTCCTGCCTCCGGGCAAGCCGCTCATCGACGTGGCCCCCTACTGCGCCCCGCACCACTCGGCCACGATGCAGTCGCTGGTCGGCGGTGGCCCCGGCATCGCGCGGCCCGGCGCGGTGTCGCTCTCGCACCGGGGTGTGCTCTTCCTGGATAAGACGTGTAAAACCAGTGGATTGCCGAGAGCGGACGTACGACGGTCCGGGTGTCTCGTTCGAAGGCGCTGGGGCCGTCGTATGCGTAGGGGACTGCGCCGCCTTCCTGGGGGATCAAGGGCGGCGAGGGGAATGGGCGTGAGTGCCTGTCTGCCGCTAACACCCTTGTTGAGGGGCAAATTGATGGACGAACCGGACTCCTGATGGGTGTGATCCCGCCTCTCCAGCTGTGCTAATTTTGGAGCGCCAGGCCGAGCTATGACGGCCGGGTCGGCGTTCCTGAGCGCATCTGTGTTCGACGCAGAAAATTCAGGCGGTTACCTATGTGTCGGCTGGGCATGTCCGTGGCAACCACAACATGCACCGCATGGCGTGAGTCGACATCCGTCACAGGTGTACCGGTGTACCGAGAAGCTTAGAAAGACCGTGTTTCTCCGCAAGACTGGGCCAGCGCAGCTGGCTCAGCGCCCGAGAACATTTGCGCACGCGTCAGCGCGGGTGTCTCGGTCCGAACCGTAGGGTTCGGATCGAGGCTGCCTGCGCACCCGATCCGGCCCATGATCAGGGAAGGTAAGGATCGGTGGACGGCCTCACAATTGTCATTCTTGCTGTCGCTGGCGTCCTCTCCGTGCTCCTCTTCGTGGTGAAGGGACTTCTGGACCAGCTCCCCGACGTGTTCGAGTCCGCAAAGCGGGCGCGTGAAGCGTGGAAGCGCCTCGTAGGGAAAAGCGAGGATGAGGAGGTTCCTCAGCAGGACGAGGTCATGGAGGAGGCACCTCAAGCGCAGCAGGAGCCCCCGGAGCCGCAGGACGAGGAGCCGCCCGCCGCCGCATAGCCTGCTAGCAAGTTAAGGGCCCCAACCCCTCACCGCGAGGGATCGGGGCCCTTACTGGGTGCGTAGCGAGGGTCAGTGCGGGATGCCCTCGATGATGTCGCGGGCCCCCTGGCGGAGCAGTTCAGCGCCGACACGCGCGCCGAGTACGGCTGGGTCGTTCATTGACTCGCCCCACATGTGGGCGTGCACGAATTTGGAGCCGTCGCGCGAGAAGACCATGCCGCGCAAGCTGAGCTGTCCGTCGGGCTCGGTGATGCAGTGCCCGGCAATGGGGCTGTTGCAGTGCCCGCGCAAGTTGTGCAACATGACCCGCTCGGCCGTGATCTCGGTCATGGTGCGTTCGTGGTTGAGCTGCTGGAGAAGGTAGGCGACCGCGTCGTCATCTTTCCGGCATTCGAGGCCGAGGGCCCCGGCACCGACCGCCGGAAGCATCTCGCCCACGCTGAACACCTGTCGACCGCGCTCCGAGATGCCGAGGCGTTCGAGGCCGGCGCGCGCGAGGATCATCGCGTCGAGCTTCGTGTCGATCTTGCGCTTACCGTCGAGCTTTTCAACTCGGGTGCCGACGGCGCCGCGGACGCGTACGACATTGAGATCAGGGCGCACGCGGTTGATCTGTGCTTTGCGGCGCACGGCCGAGGTCGCCACGGTCGCGCCGGCCGGAAGGTCGTCGAGCGTCTGGAAGTCCGACCCTTCCGGGAAGAGCAGCACGTCGCGGACGTCGTCGCGCTGGAGGTACGCGGCGAAGATCAGGCCGCGCGGCATCGGTACGTCGCCCGGCACGTCCTTGATGCAGTGAACGGCGCAGTCAACCTGTCCGCGCTGCAACATCGTGTCGATTTCCTTGACGTACAGCCCCTTACCGCCCAACTGCGCGAGGTCACCTTGCCACTTGTCCGCCTCAGTGGTCACGGGCACGACCTCGATTTCGAGGGCAGGCTCGACCTTACGGAGCAGGCCGGATACCTGCTCGACCTGAGCGAGGGCCATGGGTGAGCTGCGGGTGCCGATGCGCAGCGTACGGCCCGGAAAGTCGTTCATAACGTCCCTTCGTGTCGCGTTTCACGGTAGACCGCGCTACCGGGGGTCTGGAGCGGCCCCACGATTCGCGCGGCTATTGCGGGGTGCAGCATCGATTCCGCCTCGGCGCGGGTGGCCCAGCGCCATGCGTCGAGTTCGTCGCGCTGCAAGGTGATGCGGTCGGTGTCGGCCTCGGTGAGGACGGGGCCGGCGAACAGGAACGCGATACGGTCGCGTCGTCCGGGGCGGGTGGCTTGCAACCACTCGACGGCGAACAGGTCGTATTCCCGTACGTCGAGGTCGAGGCCGAGTTCTTCGCGCGCTTCCCGGCGGACGGCGTCGAGCGGGGATTCGTGCTGCTCGACGATGCCGCCGGGCAGCTGCCACTCGGCGTCGGTTTTGGTGGGGTGGACGATGAGCAGGTCGTCACCCGGATTGGTGATAAGTACGGCGGCGGTCACGGGGTGACCGGGGGCCGGTGGTGGCATGGCGCATACCCTCCGTGCGGTCGGATGGTGCCTTGTACGCTGACCCGGCGGGCCGGCCCGGGGTCGATCACACTCCGGGGCGGCCCGTTCGGTGCCCGCCGGTCAGACGTGGTACGTCGTCCCCCAGCGCAGTGCGCCGCGGACGTAGCAGGCGCGCACGTGCTCGGCCATTTCCTCTTGGCCGGCGCCAGCGGCGAGAGGGTCGAAGGTGACCAGGACCCGGACGGGCGCGCCGGCCTCGACCGCGTCCAGCCACGACCGCGACGCAGGTACGCCGAGTCGCCACTCATCCACGCCGTAGTGGAGCCACGCCGTACCGCGCCGTATGCGGATGCGGTGGCCGATGGGTACTGGGGGGCCGTTGTGCGGGCCGAGGTCCAGCGCCGCGGCGAACAACTGCATGCCGTCGCGGATGCCCTCGACAGTCTCGTGTTCCAGGCGCGGCGGCGCGTGGGTGGCGATCAGTTGGGCAACGGGGAACGCGTACGCGCGGTGTACGCCGGTCGCGAGGCGTATCCCAGCGACGAATCCGGGGCCGGGCGGCGACTGTACGTCGGGCACGGTCATGATCCCTTCACCTCCGCCCACACGGCCTTGCCGAACGGGATCTCGTGCCATCCCCACGCGCCTGGACACAGGGCGTCGAGGATGAACAGCCCGCGTCCGCGGTCGCGTTCGTCGGACTCGGGTCGGAGCTGGGGAGGTCGGCGTACGGGGTCTTCTACCTCGACGCGTGTCCGGGAGTCGTCGGCGTCGAGCGTGAGGCGTAGTGAGTCGCCTGGTTCGGTGCCGTACCGAACGGAGTTGGTGACCAGCTCGCACGCGACCAACTCGACCGAGTCGACATGGTCCTTGGATGCGCCCGGAACGTGGTACGCGATGAACTCACGTACGAACCTGCGGGCGGCTCTGGGGGATGTGGGGTCCTTCGCAAGTAACAGAATCGCCGGGGGGCCGTCTGGCGGTGAGCTGCTGGCAGGCGCGTGGGCCTGCCGTCGTTCGATCATGCATGTCCCCTCACGGGCAAGCGCTACAGTGCGCGCTCATTTCGTAGCACGACTGAGGGCGCAGTTGCATTTCGTCACACCAGATTGCTCCCCCAACTCCGTGTACTGCAAGCCATATCGTGGTCTCGTAGAAAATTGCATATGACGGTGGGAGGGGGGAGCGGTGTGTTAAGTACGCAGGTGACAGGCGAAGTAGGGGCGCGGCAGACTGTCGGGCAAGCCACCGGACCGGAGGGAGCGAACGTGAGTGCGCCTACAGTGCGCCGTCGGCGCCTCGGTGCAAAGTTGAAGGCACTCCGGGGCGAACTCACCCTCGAAGAGGTCGCGGAGAAGTCCAACGGCCGGTTCGTGTCCTCGAAGCTGTCGAGGATCGAGACGGCCAAGAGTCCAGCCAAGACGAAGGATGTCGACGACCTGCTCGACCTGTACGTCGAGTTGGGCCGCGAGGTGAGCGACGAACTTCGCGCCGCGCTGCTCATGCTCACCAAAGAGGGGGCGCAGCGCGGTTGGTGGCACTCGTACCGGGGTGTCCTCACGCCTGTGTACGAGGATCTGATCAGCCTTGAGGCCGAGGCCGAATCGATCTCGGCATGGAACGTGGGGGCGATTCCTGGCCTGCTGCACACGGCCGAGTACGCCCGCGAGATCATCCACGCGACGGCGATGTCTGAGGCCGTCGAGGCACGCGTCGATGCCCTGGTCGAGGTACGCCTCGCCCGTCAGGCAGTGCTCACCCGCGAGGACCCGCTCACCCTATGGGCGATCATCGCCGAGGGCGCCCTACGGTCGTCGTCGAACGTCGAGGGGCTGATGCGTGACCAGCTGGGCCGGCTGCTCACCATGGGGAAGCGTCCGAACGTCAACATTCAGGTACTGCCCTCGAACGCACCTTTGCACGTCGGCCAGTTGGGCAGCTTCACCATTCTCGGGTTCGGCCCGCATGCTGACCTCGACGTCGTCCATACCGAGGGCCTGACCTCGGCCCTGTATGTCGAGGAAAGCGACAAGGTCGCCGCGCACCGGGATGCCTGGCAACGGCTGACCTCCGCCGCACTCTCGGTCGAGGCATCGGCGGAACTGATCACAGAGATAAGGAAGAACACATGAGCCATGTTGACGACGCCTCCACCCTCCCTGTGACGTGGTGGAAGTCCTCGTTCAGCGACACGGGGGCGCAGTGCGTCGAGTGCGGCATCGTCGATGCCGAGACGGTGGCCGTCCGGGACAGCAAGGACCCGAACGGGCCCGCGCTGCTGTTCCCCCGGGCGTCGCTGTCCGCGTTCGCCGCTGCTGCTGCCTCGGGGCAGTTCGGCAGCATCGAGTAAGGGAGCGACACGCACAATGACGGCCCGCCCCGCGGCATTCGGGGCGGGCCGTCCGCGTGCGGGCCGGTCAGAGCCTACGGCGAGCAGGCGGGCAGGGGGAAACAAGGCAACGCCCCCCCGCGCGGCCACAACGGCCGTGCGGGGGGCGTTACTTACGCGCGGGTGGCGAACTGCCACAGGGACAGGGCGAGGCCGAGAACGGCGACCAGGGCGGCGACGGAGGGCAGGGGCCACCGGCCGCGTTCGAGGGCGTCGAGGCGCTGGTCGTGGTCGGCGAGCTGCCGGTCGGTCTGATCGCCGCGCTGTACTAGCAGGGCGAGCGATCCGTCGACACGGGCGAACCCCTCGGCCATGGTGCCGCGTAGCTTCTCAAGCTCGACGGCGACGGACTCGGGCGGGGGCGGTTGGGTCACGCGGTGCCGCCCTCGTCGTCGTCGACCAGGCCGAGGCCGATCCGGTCGAGCAGCTGCTCGACGGCGGGCAGCGCCATGACGCGAGCGAGGCCGCCGGCGACGGCGAGGGCGCCGGCGACCCACGGAAGCGACTCGGGTATGCCGGAAGCGGTCACGATCGCCGGGAGGGCGACGGCGAACATGACGACGCCCTGAATGACGGTGCGCGCGGTGCGCTTGTTGGCGGGGCTCATGGGGGTTGCTCCTGTTCGGTGTGGGCCCGCCCCGTGGCGCGGTCGCCGACGGGGCGGGCGGGGGCTGAGGGGGTGGCGCGGTCAGGCGGTGACGGTGAACCCGTACTTCCGGCCGAGGGCGGCGAGGGAGGCGCGGCCGGGGATGCCGTCGGCGGCGGCGCCGCTGTAGCCGCATCGCTGCTGCCAACGGCGGTATGCGGCGACGCTCGCCGATCCGAAATGGCCGTCGATGTACTTCCGGGCGAGCAGTCCCTCGGCGGCGAGGGCGTCCTCGACGATCCGCGCGCCCGCGTACGACACGGGGGTACCGGCCTTGGCAGGGTCGCGGCGGGCGGCGGCGATCAGCTGCGAAAGGTCGACGACCTTCGGCGCGGGCTTGCTCGGCGTCGAGGGGGTGCTCGGCTTGGTCGGCGCGGTGTCGTCGTCGAGCAGCTGGGCGACGCGCGCCCGGATCTTGTCCATGGTGAGGGCGGGCCCGCCCTTCTTACCGATCGGGCCGCCGGGGTCGACCTTGCCCGGCTGCCACTCCGAGTGTCCGATCACGGACTCGGCGCCCCACCCGTGCGCGCGGCAAATACCGGCGGCGGTGCGCGCGACGGCCTCGACCTGGGCCTCGGGCCACGGGTCGACGTTGTCACCGAGGTTGATGCACTCGAACCCGTA
This sequence comes from Streptomyces sp. UG1, assembly GCF_049974585.1. Taxonomy (NCBI): domain Bacteria; kingdom Bacillati; phylum Actinomycetota; class Actinomycetes; order Kitasatosporales; family Streptomycetaceae; genus Streptomyces; species Streptomyces sp. UG1. The sequence continues at coordinate 208,561 of NZ_JBNGGG010000004.1, forward strand.
GAACCGGCTGTTGCCGTCGGTGTTGGCCTCATTGTCGGCGGGGAGCGGAGAGCGCTCGGCGATCACGGCGTCGAGTACGTCGTCGTCACCGCTTCCGGCATGGTTGGCGCGGCCGTAGCCGACCAGGTGCACCGTTCCGGCCTTGTCGATGACGCCGTGGCACAGCGGGCCGGGCAGGGTGCTGTACCCGTCACGGCACAGGGCGACGCTGTGCGCGGTGCCCTCGGTCACGGTGTGGTGGATCATCACGCCGTGCATGGGGCCCCATGCGCCCTTGTGGTTGCGGTTGTGGTGGGTCCAGTCGCCGACCTCGACGACGCGCACGCCCTCGCCCTTGATGGCGTCGCGGAACTTGGATGCGGACAGGGGGGACGACATTGGGATGTCTCCAGACATGAAGAAACGCCCGCGGCGCGGTGCCGGGGCGTACGGGGTGGGTGGGGTCAGGCTGCGAGGGCCACGATCGGGATGTCGTGGTCGGCGAGCGCGGTCGAGGCCGTCGGGCTGACCGTGGTGGGCAGCGTGGATTGCGCGCTGATGTACCAGGCGCGCGGGAAGGGGGTCGTCGTCATGAAGAAGTTGGCCGTGGCGACGGGGGCCTCGTTCTGCACGTGGAAGAACGAGAAGTCGGCCGTGCCTCCCGTGGTCATCAGCCACGCCACCCAGTACCGGCCGGGGGCGAGCGTCGTCGAGGCGAACGACAGGGGGACGGCCCCGATGTGGTTGGCGACCATGGCGGGGAGTGATCCGGTTTCCTGGCCGGCCTGGGTGAGGGCGACATTGTTCGACGCGACGACGCGCGTCCCGTCCTCGCGGTAGATACCGGCCATGTAGCGGTTGGTCGTCACTCCCCCGTACCCGCGGGCGAACATCACGGCCTTGGTGACGGTGGTCGACTCCGTGATGTTCACGCCGGTCAGGTAGAGGCGCTGCGGGGTGAGGTACTTCGCCGTCGGGTTGGCCACGCCGTACGGGTCGCACGACCATGCCTGAAACCCGAGGGCCTGCGGGGTCCACGTGTTCTTGGCGACCGCGGTCGGCATCTGTGCGATGGGGATACGCGTCGTCGCGTCGAGGCTGGCGACGCCGTTTGCGGCGGCCCGCGCGGTCGTGGCGAGGGCGCCCACGTCGGCGGCGGCGAGGACGACGTCGCCGGTCTTGGTGTTGACGGAGGTAACTGGCGCGGTGCCGCCCCCGGTGCCCACCTGAAACACGGTGCCGTCGCCCTGCTTGATGTAGGGGAGGCCGGCTTTCGAGTACAGCTGAATCGAGCCGGCCGAGGTCGCCGGGTCCGCGGCGATGTCCTTCGCGCCGATCGCTCCCGTGACGGTGAGCACGGACTCGCCCGCGGTGGACGTGCCGTTGATGACCACGCGCCGGTTGTCGCGGCGGACGAACACGGCGACGCCGTTATCGGTGCCATCGTCGTGACGCGCGGCAATCCGGAAGTTCGACCCGGTGTCGGTGCCTGCCTCGGCGGTGCCGTCGTTCTGGATCTGCCACCGGTCGACGCCGCCGGACTGGAGCTTGATCGGCCGGAAGGTACCGGCCGTGCCGTCGACCGAGAACGTGCCGGCAACCTTGCCGTTGGTCGCGGCCACGGCGCCCACGTCGTCAGCGTCGAGGACGACCGCGGCGACGGACTGCCCGTTGACGGACTGCACGACGCCCGGTGCGCCCGCCGGTCCCTGGGTGCCCTGCGGTCCCTGCGGGCCGGTCGCTCCCTGGGGGCCGGTCGCTCCGGTGTCGCCCTTGACGCCCTGCGGGCCGACCAAGGACGCGAGCCACTGGGCGACGGTGCCCACGAACCCGTTCTCGACGGCGACCTCGTACGCCGAGTCGCCGCGTACGGCAACGTAGTTGGGCGTCATCGGGTCGGTCGGCGCGATGTCGGCGAGGTCGACCTCGGGCGTCTCGGCCGGTAGCAACACCTGATAGACGCGGTTCATCGCGACGCCGGCGAGCTGTTCGGCGACGGTGTACGACCAGCCGCTCGGGTTCATGCCGGGGGCGTCGGTGGCGGGTAGTTCGACCGCGAACCGGCCGGTGGCGTCGAGCGGCGCGGTAACGGGCCCGCCGAGGATCACGTCGTATGCGCCGATCGTGATCAGGGCCGGTGCTCTCCACACGACCTGTCCCGTGAGGGGCTGTCCGTCAGGGGTCAGGAACCGGCCCGTCACTCGGACTGTCGGTATCCCCTCGGGGAGCGGCATCGGTGCTTTCCTCCGTCAGCGTCGTGGGGGTGTTGGGGTCGTTGCCGGGGGCGGGCAGGGTGCCGCCGCTCTCCGGGTCGGGGGCGGGCGCTGGCGTCGTCACTGGAGGGCCTCCGAGGCGCTGAAGCTGTTCCGGGTGTAGACGCCGAGGCAGTTGGTACGGATCGAGCCGGTGCCGGACCGTACGGAGTGCTTCAGCCGGTAGTTGCAGTGGTCCATGAAGTTCTGCCGCACGGGCTTGGTGATCTCGTGGAACGTCCAGCCGTTCGAGGTGTTGGCGACCCATGAATCGATCTCGCCGAGGCCGTCGTCGAACGACACGTCGGCCGTGACGCCGGACGGGGTGAACGTCTCGAACGCGGCGTACAGAACGGGGTTCATCAGCCGCGTTGCGCCGGTCCATGCCGTTGTGGTGGCGGTGTTGCTGGTCTCGCGCCCGGATGTGGGCTGCATGGGGATGGGCATCGACGGCCGGCCGAGGAACCCGTCGGCCCATGCGTCGTCCATGACGATGACCTCGCCGCTACGCGACCACGTGCGGATCATCTGGGCATTGGTGAGGACGTCGTCGCCGACGGTCAGGGCGGCGGTGCCCTGCTCGCGGCCGAGGCCGACGCCCCAGTCACCTTCGGGGGTCTGGCCGACGACGAACGTCCGTATGCCGCCGGGGGTCTTGGCGATCAGCTGCCCGCCCTCGCCGATCACCACGTCGCCGTTCAACACCTGGTTGAGGGCGGGGCGCATTTGCGCGCGGCCTCGCAGTTGCCGTATCTCGCGTTCGAGGGCGGCGATCCGGTCCAACACGTCTTGCGGGACGTACGGCACGGTCAGGGAACCTCCAGGTACAGGCGGGCCGTCTCGGGGCGGCCTCGCTCGGGCGGGGTGATGGACAGTCCGACGACGCGGTACCGGGCGTCGAGCGTGGTCGGGTGCCACAGGTCGCGGATGCGGAGCCGGATCGTGGCGCCGAGCAGGGCGGGCGTGATGGTGCCGCCGAGCAACACCTCGACCTCGGGTATCTGCACTGGGGCGCGGGCGGCGTTCCAGTCGGCGCGGGCGTGGGCGTCGAGGGTGGATTGCCGCTCCACGGTGGTGTGATCGCTGGAGCCGTCGAGGCGCGGCCAGCCGGCGGCGATATCGGCGTCGTCGACCAGTACCGGCGAGGTGAGCGGGTAGGAGTCGGCGGCCTGGTTGGTGTTGATGGACGCGCCGCGGGACTGCCACGCGTTCGCCTTGATCGTGGCGTCGACCGGCCACGTGTAGGACAGGACCGGTCCGGGGTGGTCGAGGACGATGTCGGACGCCCCGGCGCGGATGACGGGGTGTCCCAGCTGCAAGCGCTTGACGCGCCGGCCGTCGGCGTCGCGGAACGACGCGACGCGCCACTCGAACCCGTCCTCGACGGCGGCGAGGTCGTCGAGCAGGTCGCCGATGCTGTGCAGGTCGTAGCGCAAGAACGTGCGGTCGCGTACGACGCCGAATGCCTCGGTGTCGTACGTGATCCCGATGTTCCCGCCGGGGGTGTTCTGCGCGTAGTCGACCAGGCCGCGCACGATGTCGAATTGGTCGACCTGCTCGGCGATCTGCGTGTCGAACAACAGCCGGCGGTACAGGTACGACTCCCACCCGCCGGCCTGAATCTGCGCGCCGAGGAACCCCCGGGAGTCCGAGGCGAGGGCGAGCGTCCACAGGATGCCGCCCCACCAGATGTCGCGCCCCCGCTCGACCCACACGGCCGTTCGGCCGGGCACGATCGCCCGGCGGGCCCGCTCCGCAATGGCGCGGTTCGGGATCGGCACGGTGCCGGTCAGCCGGCCCGTCTTGCCTATGTAGTCGTCGAGGGACACGCCCTGTACCGGCAGTGCGTCGAGCAGCTGGTCGGAGCGCAGATCACAGAACAGCAGCCGGTACGGCGGCGCGATGCTCACTGGACGAACTCCACGGTCAGCTGTCCGTCTTGCACGAACACGTCCGTACCGCCGTTGCTGCTGATGTTCCACCCGGGAATGAGCGTCACCTGCCCGCCGGGGGTGAGGCCGTCGCGGTAGACGCGCCGCGAGGCGATCACCCGGCTTGCCTGCGCCGACAGGCCGTTCAACGCGCCGTGCCCCTCGGTGTAGGCGCCGGTCGCCCGCCACGTCATCCACGCGGTTGAGGCCGCGGTCGAGCGGTTGCTTACCTGCCCGCCGATCGTGACGAACACGGCCCCGGACGGGGGCACGGTGAAGGTGATACGCGGCCACGCCGCGGCGGTGAAGTCGACGAACGCGCCGGTCTGGTTTAGCGGCGCGGCCGTGACCTGCTTCGTGCTGATGGGCCGGGCCGGTGTCGGCGGGTACGCCTCCCACGCGCCGGCCGCAGCGTCCCAGCGTTCCAATCCGGCGCCGTTGTCGCGGTACTGGCCGTCGTACGCGCCGTTGAAGGCGAGACCGTACCCGCGCGGGATGATCCCGCCATAGGCCGAGGTGAAGCGGCGCCGGTCGGCAAGCGCGCTGTTCCAGTCGATACCGCCCACGCCCGCCGAGGCCCCGGCGGGCACAGTCACGTCCCACAGGCGCAGACAGGCCGAGGGCAGGGTCGGCGAGGTCGGGGTCGCCGACCCCGTGCCGCGGATGATCTCGACGGTGGCGAGGTTCTGGCCGTTCTGGTCGAACAGCTGGTCGTACACGCGCAGGGCGACGGAGTCGATACGCGCGAACTGCGCCTCGCCGTCGGCGCACGTGAGGACCGTGGGAGCGTCGACCGCTACCGGGTAGGCGCCCTGTGCGTCGGTGCCCTGCACCAGGGCGCGGCCGACGCCGATCTGTAGGGACATCGCCCCGGCGCCGGTCGCGGCGAACGGGTTGCCGCCGGCGATCACGCCGTCGCGGGTGCGTATCTCCGACTCGGGCGCGAACGTGCCCACGGGGGTGAGGCGGGTGTCTTCTCTCGTCTGCCCGTTGGGCAGCAGCCATGCCGAACGCACGGACACAGGTGGGGGCTCCTTACCAGTAGGCCGAGCGGTAGCGCACGGTCGCCGACGCCGTCGGGTCGCTGCTGCCGGGCGCGGCGCGGAAGATCAGGTTTGAGATGCCGGGGGCGAGGGTGAACGTCTGCTCGGGCACGCTGCGCGAGGTCGCGGTGTAGATCCGCGAGGCGGTGGCGTTGAGGACGACCGTCCCGGCGAGGGTGTCGACGCTGAGTACGTCACTGGCGGCGAGGGGAATGTCGTACTCGATCACGTCGCCCGTGCTGAGGTTGGTCAACGACGGCCGGGTCACCGGCCCCCGGAACTCGATCACGGGGTGTGTCTCGGCGTCGCCGACGTTCGCCGTCGACAGGGCGCCGGTACTGCCCGGTTCGCCGAACGGGAGCGGCCACGACAGCGGCCAGGACAGGCCGGCTTCGGACATGGGAAGGGTTGCCGACACGGCGCGCTCGGCGAGTTCGTACCGGCGCGGGTCGGTGGCGACAAACTCAAGGGCGCCCCCGGTGATCGTGCCGAGGCGGTAGCCGAGGGTCGCGGGGATCGCTCGCCGGGTCGCGCGAGCGTACGCGAGCAGGGGCCCGCGGTCGTCGAGCCACGCGACGAGGGGTAGCTCGTCCTCGACCGGCACCGTGCCCGCGTTGAGGGCGGCGACGACCGCGCCGACCGCCCCCCGCGGGGCCCGGATGACCAACCCGTCGAGGCCGATCGTCCGGGCCTGCGCGAGCAGCCGGCCTGGCAGCGCGCCGTGCGCGTCCGCGCGGGCGACGGTGCCGGAGTCGAGGGCGGGAAGGTCTTCCCACCCGGTGATCCCGCGCCACCGGTACGGGGTGCCGGCGCCGAGCAACAACTCGCCGTACTGCACCTGTCCGGGACGGGTGATCAGGGAACCGGGCGCCATGGTCACCCCCTTGCTTTGGACAGCCACGCGAGCGCGCGGGCGTTGTCGTCGGGGGTGCCGTTCTCGGCGGCGTGCCAGTGCTCGACGTGCACCAGGGCGCCGCCGGTCGAGGCGGCGGCGAACGGGTTCCCGTACGCGCCCGCGCCCGCGAGGGCGGGCGAGAGGGACGGGACGGCGGGCGGGGTTACCAGGCTGGACATTGCGCGGTCCACGGCCCCGGCGCCGCCCTCAATGCCCTTGACCAGGCCGGCGGGAATCCAGCGGCCGACGTCGCGCGCCATGACCATGGACGGGCTCGCGATGCCGAGGGCGTCGGCGATCGGGCCGGGAATCATGTTCTTCGCAAAGCTGATCAATTGCGACTTGAGCCAACTGCCCATGCTCTTAACGCCGTTGAGCAGGCCGCGAATGATGTCCTTGCCCTTGTCGACCAGCAGCGAGTTGAGGTTCCCGATCGCCGAGGAGATTCGGCCGGGCAGTCCTCGCGCCCACGTGATCGCCTCGCCCGCCTTGGTGACGATCGAGTCTTTGAAGCTGCGCAGTGCGGATACCGCGCGGTCGCGCAGCTGACCGGCGAGCGGGGCGAGGGCGCTGTACGCGCGGCCGGGCAGTCCCTTGATCCACTCGACGGCGGCAGAGATGCCCTTGCCGACGAACTCGCCGATCTTGGTCGCGGCCTCGCCGATCAGCTTCCCGGCGTTCGAGACGGCCGTCTTGGCCAACTCCCACGCCTTGCCGAAGTCGCCTTGCAGCAGCGCGACGATGGCGCCGATGATCGGTACGACCACCTGCTCGATCACGGCGGCGAGGCCGTTCGCGAGGATGCCCGCGAGGTCGCCCACCAGGCCGATCAACGGCTCGATGATCGGCATCAAGGCCGTGAGGGCGCCGATCAGCAGCTCGCCGATGGCGGGCAGCAGCGGGGCGAGCGCGACGAGGATTTGCCCGAACGCCTCACCGATCGTGGCGAGGGCCGGCGACAGGGCGACGATCAGCCGCGCCAGGATAGGCAGGACCGTTTCCGCAAGATCCCCGAGGACTGCGGCGAACGGAGCGACCAGGCCGGGCAGCTGCGCGATGATCGGACGCAACGCCCCCGCGAGGGCGTCGACCAGCAGCAGGACGACCGGCGCCGCCTGGGCGATGACGTCGCCGATCGCCGTCAGAAGGGGCGTGACGGCGGGCAGCAGCGACGCGACCAGCTCGCCGACCACCGGCAGGATCGGCGAAACGGCGTCGATCAGGACGCCGAACGCGTCCGCCGCGGCGGCGAGCACCGGGCCGAGCGCATCGACGATCGGCTGTAGGCCGTCGCCCAGTGCCTTGACCAGCCGCGCGAGCGGCGGGCCAAGGGAGGCGAGGGCGGGGCCGAGGGCGTCCGCAAGGGACGACACCAGAGGGCCGAGGGCGCCCGCGAGGGCGGACAGGACCGGCCCGCCGGCCTCGGCGAGGGCGCCGATCAACTGCCCTAGTGAGGGCAGGATTTCGCCGACCGCGCCGAGCAGGCCGCCGAGTCCTTCGGCCGCGCCCCCGGCGCCCGTGGCGACGCCCTCGAAGAACCCGCCGATGCCGTCGCCGACCGCGCCGAGGCCGGTCGACAGTGCGTCGATGACCGGCCCGGCGGCCTCAACCGCGGCGACCAGGCCGGGCATTGCGCCCTTGGCGAGGGCGCCGATGCCGTCGACCAGCGGCTCGACCAGCGGGGCGACGCCCTCGAACAGGGCGCCGATCTGCGGGGCGAGGTCGTCGAAGATGCCGCCGAGCTGATCGGCCGCGTTGACGAACGGCTCGACCAGCGGGGCGGCGAGTTCCTGCATCCGCCCCTTGACGTGCTCCGACAGGTCGGAAAACGCGCCCTTGACCTGCTCGTTCTCGGCGAGAACCTTCGCGCCGAGGCCGATCACGGCCAGGGGGACGGCGGCGAGCGCGCCCGCCGCGACGACCGCGCCGCCGGCGAGCAGCTTCGTGCTGGTCGCCGCGGCGCCGAGCAGGGGGCCGATACCGGCCAGGCCGCGCCCGGCGTCCTCGGCGCCCCCGCCGATGCCCTCGCCGAGGGCGCCGCCCATGAGCGCGCCCTCGGCGACGAACCGGCCGCGTAGGTCCCTGAGCCGGCCGTCGGCGTCCCGCTGGAGACCGGCGAGAGCGGCCTCGGTGCGGTCGACTCCGCGCTGTGCCCCGGAGTCGTCGAGGTCGATATAGCCGGTGAGTTCACCGATGGTGAGTGACAAGGGTCACCCCCCACCGGCGCGCGCCGCTCTATTCAGTTGTGGTTGTTGATCACCGCCCCGTGAGTCGGGCGATCTCGTGCGGGTCCGTCACCACGCGGGGCGTGTTCCGCCACGCGTGCGCGAACCGGGATTCGGAAGGGAGGCCGGACAGGCGGACCAGAAACGCGCGCGTGGACAGGCGCGCGATGTCCTCGGCCGACATGCCGTAGGTCTGGGCGAGGTCGGACTCGACCGCGGCCCAGTTGGCTACGACCGCTTGCCAGAACTCCGCGGCTTGCCCTTGCCCTTGGGGCGGGGCTTGCCCTGGGCCCGCCGCGCCGCCGCTTTTCCCTTGGCGGCCTCGCGCTCGTCGTACAGCTGCGCCGCGCGCTCCATGGACACGGCGCCCGGCTCGGCGACGTTGGCCGTCGACCACAGAAGGACGATGCCGAGTCGGCGGTCGTCCATGCCGGCCTCGGTCCAGTGGTCGACCGCGTCGGGGCCGAACAGGGAGCCGAGCAGGCGGCGGATGTCGTCGGGGCGGGCGGAGTGCTGCACGCGGTGCAGCTGGAGCGTGAACAGGGCGGGCAGGGACGGCGGGAGGACGTACGTACGGCCGTACAGCCGGAGCGGTACGCCCTGGCGTTCCCGCTCGGCCTGCTCGGCGAAAAACGCGTCGAAGTCGGCGACCTCGACCTCGCCCTCGGCCTGCTCGATCGGCTGCTCGGTCACGGTGTCGTCACCACCGCGGCGGTAGTCGGGGCGCCGCAACGGGTGAACGTCGCGCCCCAACTGGTCTTTGCGTTCGTCTCGCCGCCCGTCTCGCCGGGCGTGACCGTGCATTCCCACACGGTCCATTCGTTCTGCGAGGTGTGCCGGTACCGCATGGTCCCGCGCGACTCCTCGCCGAACTTGTACGCCCACGTCTTGTCGATGTAGTCCTGTCCGGCGTCGCGAGTGCCGGACGTCGCCGCGTACAGGCCGCTTACCTCGATCGTCGCACCGCGCTGCATCACGTCCTGTTCGTAATAGCCGTCGCTGTCGAACGTGGTCGTGTCGGCGGTCTCTTCGTTCTCGCCCGGGTTGTGGGTCCAGCTGGTGAGGTTGCCGATCCGCACGAACGTGTTCGCGGTTGCGGTCTCGACCTCGAATTCCCAGCCGCGGGCGTCGATGGGGCGTCCCACGTAGGGGCCTCCTATTCGGTGCGGTGGTCGGTGGGGGCCGACACGTCAAGATCGAAATTCACGACGTGCTCATGTCGGCCGTTGGAATCGGGCCCCATCGGGGCCGGGGTGCCGCGCGCGGCGGCGAGCACAAGCCACGTCCCGTCGGCGAGGGCGACGCCAGCGAGGCCGTGAAGCGCGCTGTAGATCGCCCACGCGCGGCGGCGGGAGACGCGCGGGTCGGGCCCGCCGCGTACGCGCACCTGTAGGCGTGGGGTGTCGTAGGCGTTGCGGGTGTCGGGCGCCTCGCCGTCGTACAGCCACAGGGCGACCGCGGCATCGGGCGCGGGCGGCATGACCTCGACGAACAGATCGCCGGTCGTGCCGGTCGGGTCGTAGGCGACCAGGCCGCGCGCGGCGAGTAGGCGGGCGACGCCGTCGAGCGGGTCGAGGTCAGCCACGGAGCGACCTCCGCAGCTGCGCCGCGATGATCTCGGCGACCGTGTCGGCCTGCTCGGTGAGGGGGCGTTCGAGGTACTTCGCGCTGCGACCGGCGTCGTGCCGGTAGTTCAACTCTTCGTGCTGGCGCACGGCGTACGGGGTGTCGTAGGACACGGCGGCCGTGAGCGACGACTCGTCGACCGTGGCCACGCCCGACCGTTCGAGGGTGGCCTCTTCAATCGGGACGACCTTTCGTGACTCGGCGAGGACGTGCTCGGCGGCGATCCGCAGACCTCGCACGGCGCCCGCGCGGGTGCCGCGCATGGCGGCGGCCCCGTTCCACCGGAGCCGGGTCCGTTGGGTCACTCGGCGCTCACCTCCGTGCACTGCGGTACCGGGAGCCCTGGCGCGGTGTGGTGGGCGACGCTGATTGCCTGGGTGATCCGTCCGTCGGGGAGGGTGATCCGCGACTCGGCCGGGCAGTCGAGGCCGGGCTCGGCGATGATCTGCGCGGTGCTGGTGACCTCGCGTCCCTCGCGGTCACGCACGGTCTTGATCGTCTCGGCGACCAGGGCGGGCACGTTCGCGACGGGGTCGCCGTACGTCGGGCCGTACGCGCTGTCGCCGCGGTACGGCTCGATCGTGATCCGGTGCGCGAGCAGCCATCGGGGGACTCTCACCAGATCACCCCCGGCAGCAGTCCCGCGCGTGTGAGGGCACGGTGCGCGCGCGGAGCGAGGTCCACGTCGCCTGGCGCGGCCGGGGCCTGCTGGCGCCCGGACAGGGACACGGGGCCGATAGAGACGCTGTCCCACCGGCCCGCCGCTCCCGTGCCGTCGTCGCCCGTGGCGAGCTGGTACTCGACCTGTGCGCACGTGGCGTTGGCGAGGGCCTGAACGACGGCGGGATCGGTCGGCATGCCCGCGCTGTTCACCGCGTAGCAGGCGGTGAGTAGGGCGTCGTCGATGTCCTCGGACGCCCGCGCGAGCAGCCGCTCGGCGTCGGCCGGGGCCGGCTGCCCGGTCCACGCCGTCAGCTGCTCGGGGGTGGCGTAGATCCGGGCCACCGGTCACCCCTCCTTCGCGGTCTTGCTGCGGGAACGCGAACGCCCCGCCGGCTTGGGCGGGGCGTTCGGGGCGGGCGGCGCGGTGGGCGGCGGCGGGCCGTCGTCGTCGACCTGGTCGACGGTGAACCCGTGGCGCCGGAACCACAGCAGGACGCCCGGCGACGGGTCGTCGAGCGTGGCGCGGCCGTCGCGGAAGTGCGCGCCGAGCAGCTGCCCGCCGCGCCCCTCCTCGGGTGCGGTGATCTCGAATGCGGGCATCACTGCACCTTGATGTTGCGCAGCACTGCGGCGGCCTTGGTGGCCTTGAGGACGACCGCGACGGGGCCAAGTTCCACCTCGCCCTTCTTGACGGCGCCGGCCGTGGTGAAGTCGGGGAGCCACTGACGCACGATGGCGCCGCCGGTCGTCGACACACCGTGGAACCCGTCGAGGCCGAGGCGCACCGCGTACAGGTCCGACAGGCCGGTGATGTTCCCGCCCGCGCCCGCGCCGTCCACGTCGCGTGTCTCGATCGGGATCACGGGGTTCGTGCTTCCCGCCTTGTCGCCGAGGTCGACGAACGGAATCCCGTTGTACGACTCGACGGTCTGCCCGAACGCGTTCTCGGTCCGGGAGTAGTAGCCGGCCCGGCGGGCGAGGGAGCGCACGCGGGCAAGCGTCTTCTTGTTGCCAAGCAGGGCCGACGGAGTGCCGTCGAGCAGCGCGAGGAATTCGTCGAGCAGGTCGAGGGCGTCGTGCGCCTTGGCCTGGTCGGTGCCGAGGGTGGCGCCGGTCCAGTCGACGGACGCGGTCGCGTTCATCTCCGTGGTGCTGCCGGTGAGCGCCACGTCGAGGCCGTCGAACCCCTTCTCGGCGTCGGGGGTCTCGTCGCGCACGCCGTTGATCACCTGGTCGGCGAAGAACGTCCGGGCGGCCTTGATCTGCTGGCCCATCTGAAACGCGACCTCGTTCGTCGCGGCCGGGCCGACGTTCGCGAGGACGCGGTCGACCTCGAACGCCCCACCGAGCGGGGACAGGTCGACGGTGAACCGGGAACGCTTCGCCTGGGCGGTCGCGTACTCGGTGTTGTACGGACGGAATGCGGCGCCCCGCTCGGTCACGAGGCGGGTGTACCCGTAGGTCAGGGTCGCGCCCCCGCCGGCCGGGTTGACCACGTCGTCGAACGTGAGGTTGTCGAGCAGCCAACTCGACTTGCGGAACTCGTCGATGACCATCAGGTCGAGGTCATCCGTGGTGTTGAGCTTGGCGTCGGCGAGGGTGATCGCCATGGGTGGACTCCTTGTCAGCCGCCCAGCTTGGCGGCGATTGCGTCGGTGAGGGTGGCCGGGCGCTTGTCACTGGCCGGGGGCCCGCCGAACTCGGCGCCGCCGCGGGCGGGGCCGGCCGGGGCGGCGCGGTACAGGTCCGGATCGGTGGCGATCTCGTCCGTGATCGCCTGCTTCAGCTGCTCGGCGAACTTCTCGTCGGACGGGTCGAGGGCGGCGAGCTTCGCCGCGAAGTCACGGGAGTTGAGCAGCCGGTCGGCGTTGGCGCCTTCCTTGCCCGCGGTGCGGTACGCGGCGAGTTCGACCTGTGCCGCGCGCAGCTGCCCGGACAGGTCGGCGACCTGCTGCGTCAGCTGGGCGGGGTCGGCGGGCTTGTCGTCGGTGACCAGGCCGAGGGCCTTCCCGATGTCCTGCGCGAGCTGCTGCCGTGCCTCCTGGGCGGCGTTCTGCTTCGCGACGGTCCGGGACTTCGCGGCCTCGGCGCGGGCGTCGGTGATCTCCTTCTGTGCCCACGACGGAAGCGACTTGATGGCGCCCTCGGCGGGCGCCTGCTGCTGCGCGCCCTGGGCCTGTTGCTGTCCGGCCGGGGCCTGCCCACCGGTACCGGTGCCGCCCTGTCCGCCGTCGCCGGTCGCGGCGGCCTGTCCGCCGTCGTTGTAGAGGACCGGAGAGAACGGGTCGAGCGGGTACGGGTGGGCCCATCCGTCGCCGTCGAGACCGAGGTGGCGGCGGGCGAGGGTGCGCATACGCATGGGGTGCACTCCTGGTGCGATCGGGCCCGCTCCTGGCGGGCGTCGGGGCATACAAAAGGGGCCCGCTCCTGGCGGGCCTTGAGGGAGAGAGAGCGTGATTTGGTCGGAAATGTTCGAGCGCTGGAAACGGGCATGTACACCGTGTGGGGCTCATCGGTCACGCCTGAGAGCCTTGGTTTCTGCACTCAACGTTTGGGGAAGGTCCGCAAGATCGGGCCTGTTACAGGTACCTGGCAGGGGCTGTGATACCGGGTGAAAATGAGTCGGGGGATTCTGTGGAAACCTACGCCCTCATCTTGAGTGTGGTGCTCTTGGCGGTGCTGGTCGCGGTGCCCTTGGTCGTGGCCCGTACGCGAGCGAAGACGCGCGCTGCGAAGAAGCAGGCTGGCACCTACCATCCATCGGTGCCAATTCTGGTTGTGGCTTCTTGCCTGGTAGCACTGGGCCTGATGCTCAGGGCAACGAATGCTGAGATTCCATGGGCCATCGCCTCTAGCGCTGTGCTGCTCGCGGTCTCATATGCATCTCTGATTCGTGTCTCAATCCTTGGTGTACGTTCGCGCGTCAACACGGAGCAGCGTCGTGCGGTTCAGTCATCGGATGCTGCGGTACCTGCCGAAAAACAGCCTCTATTGGACACCTTGGCGCAAATCGCGGGAATTCTCAGTCTGTTTGTATCGATCATTGCGCTCTTCATGTCATGACTTGTGGGCCTGACGGCTATCTCTCTGTCCGCTCGTTTGACAAGGGGCGGGCCTCGGCGTAGCCGCGAATCCACGCGGTACGCAGCACGGACGTACCCGGGTACGGGCACGTCCTCGGCTCGTCGCCGTTGCGTCCGACCTTGCGACCGGCCTCGACGGCCCGTGCGATCTCCTCGCGTGTGCCCATGCTGCGCCCCCTACCTCTTGGCCTGCTCGTCTGCCTCGTTCTTGCGGGCGCCGGCGGCCCACCGTTGGGGCTTGCCGACAACCTGCTCGATGAACTCGGCCTGTGTCAGGCGACCATGTGCCGCCCACCACTCCTTGAGTTCATCGCTCGCCCGCGCGTACGCGATGCGCGCGGGTCCGGAGAACAAGGAAACCGGGTTGATCCCGGCCTCGCGAGCCTTGCGGTTGAGTAGGTAGCCGTTGCAGTCGTCTTCGGCCTGTAGGTACTGGCGATACACGTACTCGTCGTACAGGGCGCGGGCCTCGCGACGGGTGATCGTGTGCCGCTCGTCGGTGTCGCCGCCCTCCCCTTCGTGGGCGGCGGCGAGGGCGGCGGCCTCGGCGGCGAACTTCTCGTCGTCCGCGAGGCGCCCCCACTGCTCCGGGTCCGGCGCGGGCGCCATGGCCTCGGCGAGGGCGTCGCGGTCGGCGAGCAGGTCGGCGACGGCGTCCCCGGTGTCCGCCGGCTGCGGCATGTCGACGGCGTCGCGCCGGTCCATCTCGGCGGCGATCCTGAGCAGTTCCTCGCTGGTGGCGTACTGCATCGCCCACGCGAGTTCGTCGTCGGACACGCCGGACAGGTCGGCGAGCAGCTGCCCGCCGGGGAACAGGCGGGCGAGCAGGTCGCGGCGGGCGGCCTCGGCGGCGACCATGGCGAGCGTGTCCGCATCCGCCCCGCGGGCGCGCGCGGCGAGGTCGTGGTCGGACAGGCCGACCAGGTCCGGCGACACCCCCGGCAGCTGGGCGGCGCGGTCGCGGCGGTCCATCTCCGCCATGACGCGCAGTGCGTCGCCGTCGTCGAGGTGCCCGTACGCCCGCGCGAGTTCGGCGTCGCTGAACCCGGCGAGGTCGTCGGCGAGGGTGCCGCCCGGCGCGATGCGGCCGAGCAGGTCGTCGAGGTCGCGGCGGTCGGCCTCGGCCTCGATCCGGGCGCGGGCGCGGTCGTCGAGCAGGCGGGAACCCTCGGCGGCGGCGAGCTGGTCGTCGCTCATCTCGCGTACCGACTGGTCGTCGCCGGACCACACGCGGGCGGCCTCGACCTGCTCGGGCGTCGCCTCGGTCCGCTTCTCTGGGAGGTTCGACGCGCCCGGCTGCTCGCGGTGCCGCAACCGGCGTAGGTCGGGGTGGGCGGCGAGGTGCGTCCGCATGGCGCCCTGCCACTGCCGCACCTTGAGCCGTGCGGCGCGCTGCGCCTCGGGCGTGACGGCGGCGGCCTCACGCTTCTTGTACTTCCTGATGTGCCGCTCGATCGCCCGCTGTCGCTGACCGGCTTCGTACCCGGCGGGGTCGCTCACGGCCTGCTCCACGGTGGTGAGGCCGGGCGTGTACGCCGACACGCTGTGCCTGCAATTGGGGTGCTGGAGACCGGCGCGGCGCGCTTCGTCGAGCGATCCGGCGACCCGTACGGGGATCATCCGGCCGTCGTCGATGGCGTGCTCGACCTCGACCACGCGCTCGCCGTCGGGCCCGCCGATGGTAAGTACGCGGCCCTCCCACGGCCGGCAGAGCGGGCACTCGCGCGGGGCGTCGGACACGATGACCAGGTCGATACCGGCCGTCGACAGGGTGCGCATGTGCGCCTCGGTCGCGGCGCGGCCCACGCTGGTGCGTACGGCCATCTCCGCGTAAGAGGTGAGCTGCCATCGGCGCCCGGCGCGGTCGACGAACGCGCGTATGCCCTCGTCGGCGAACCGGCGCATGGCGTCCTGCGTGGCCTGTCGGCGGGTGCCAGTGCCGAGCAGGGGCGTTGCGGTGACCTCGGCGACGATCGCCCGGAACCGGTCGACGACCGCCCGCAGAATCGAGCGGTGCGTCGAGGTGACCACGTCGACCGTTTCCAGTGCGAGCCGGTCGACGGCCTGTGCGTTCGGGGTCACGTCGTCGACCAGGGCGCGGGCGTCGTCGGACAGGGCGCCGAGTTCGGCGACGGCGGCGCGGTGTCCCTCGTTGTACGCCTCGGCGACCACGTCGAACACTTCGAGCGTCACGGCCTTGCCGAGTTCGTCGACAACGGCCTGTGAGGCGCGGCGTAGCTGCTGGACGGCCGCGAGCTTGCGCTCGGCCCACCCTGGGGCGTCGAGGCCGGCGGCGAGCTGCCGCGCGATGATGCCCAACAGGCGGGCCTCGGCGTCGGCGTACAGGTCGCGGGTGCGGTCGGCGAGGGGTTCCACCATGCCGGGGTGTATGGCCAAGACCCACCCCCGTACCTATCACCTCGTTGAAGTGATTCGGCTCACGCTGCCACACTGACTGATCGCGCCAACCGGCGCGTTAACCCCAACTTGGAGGCAGAAATGAGCAGTTCCCCTACATCCGGTGATACGTGGGCCCGGCGGATGCTGAAGGCCGTTGGTAACGCGGTCCGAGGGTTCCGCGGCAGGGCTCCGAAGTCCACTGGTGCCCAGTTGGTTTCCGCTGTCGCAGCGGTCGCCTTCTACCTGATCAGCGGAACCCTTGCGCTGGATGAACACTGCGCCGCTCCTGAGCATTCGATCGGCGTAGTAGAGACGGTGTGCCAGCGTCTCGACAATAAGTAACTACGGTTTGTCATTACATAGTTACGTGCGGGGCTCTACTGTCCCCGCGCACTCAGTTACCACTGGGGCGGGTCGTTGCGACGGCCCGCCCCTTTCACATCGGGAATGATCCGACGGGGTCGGGAGCCGCGGCGCCAGTCTCGGCGAGGATCGCCCGAACCTCGGTCTGTACCGCGATGTCGTCCCACTCGGGGTTAAGGATCTTGACCTTCGTCGCGGTCGACACAGCACCGGCGCGGTTGAGCAGGTCGAGCGTGGTCGCCGTCTGCTCGGCCGACTCCGCGACGCCGTCGCCGAACTCGACGCGCGGCCGGTCGGGCGTGATGCGGCTCCCGAACAGCTTCGCGTCGAGCAGCAACATGACGTGAATCATGTCGGCCACGCCATGTCGCCAATACCCGGCCTTCTTCCTGCGGGTGACCATGCTCCGGGCGTCGCGGCTGTCGACCTCGGTCGCAGTGACCGGCTGTCCCTCGCCGTCGAGGCCGAACGACTGGGGCGAGTAGCCGGCGGCCTGTGCGGCCTGCCGCATGATCGCCTCGGCCGTCTCGCGGTGCTCCGTGACCCTGATGTCGAACTGGTTCAGGGTGATACCGGCGCCCTCGTTCGGCGGCATCTTCAGGGAGTGCCAGACCTCGCGGTCGTCGTCGAACGACGCCCCGCGACCGGGCCCCTCGTTGCGTAGGTACCCATCGGGCACGATCAAGCGCGCGCGAGCGAGGCGGATGTCGCGGAGCCACGATGTCCATGTCTCGTCGAGGGCGTCGAACATGTCGTAGATCGGCGCGGCGTAGTCCGAGCGGCCGATCGGCGAACCGCGGTGCAGCCGGTTGGGCAGCATGTTGGGCACGTACGCGGCGGTGAGCTGCTGAATGCCGGTCGTGATGCTGTCGCCCTCGGCGTCGAGGCTGTCGACCAGGTCGGCCGTGTCGGGGTGCTCGGTGAGCGGCACCCGGCGGCCGACGTTCTCGCCGGTCCCCTCGTACAGGGCGTGCACAATGCGGCCGGGTTCGTGCCGCTCGAAGTGCCGCCACACGGTGGCCTCGGTCGAACCGTCCAGCTCGCGCCAGAAGTTGACGGCGCGCAGCATGCCGAATCGCCACTCGGGTACGGCGCCGTCGGGCTGCATGACGGTGAGCAGCGGGCGCGGCACTAGATCGCGGTCCCACGTCACCCGCAGGAACACCCCCGACAGGGCGGCGGCCTGCTCGGCGGCGCCGAGGAACACCTGTTGCACGCGGCCCTCGTCGAGCAGCTGGTCGAGCCGTTCCTGTGTGGCCGTGTCCTCGACGGTGATCGTCGGCATGTCGGCGAACAGCAGGTCGGCCGAGGTCGCCGCAATGTCGCCGGCGAGGGGGACGTGTAGCCGGTTGTCGCGCCGGTCGAGGCGATGCTCGAACGACCGGCGTCCCCACAGGCGGCGCCGCTCGGTGGGGCGCGGGTGGTTGGTGTAGACGCGGGCGAGGCGTTTCCGGTCGCCGCTGTACCACGCGTCGTCGATGCGCATCGCGTCGTAGTACGGGGCCCACGCCGAGGGGGGCCACGCGGCGCCGTTCTCAGGCAGGGGCATCGGTAGTCGCCTCCTGAAAGTGGGAGCAATCCATCGAAGGGTTCGGCAAAATATGTGATGTGGATCAGGGGATGGCAGCCCTGCTTGGGGCAGCAACCGGCGTCGTAGGCACTCTCGGAGCTGCGGTTCTGACCTATGGCACCGCGCGCCGACAGGGGCGAGATCAAGGCAATTGGCGCATAGTCAAGAGCTGCGAAAAGAACGCCGTGAGGCGTATTTGGCTTTCATTGCAGCGGTTGAGCCTGTAGATCGTGCAGCCCACAAATTGCTGCCTATTGACTACGGTGCGTACGTTAGCTCGGCGGGCCCGCCGGACCATGCATCTCTGCAAGGTCATTTGGAAACGCTCGATGCCGCAATACATGACTTGTACGCACAGTGGGCGAAAGTGGACCTAGTTGGTCCTAAGGAAGTGTCAGGTTTAGCTCTTGCGCTGTGGAATAAGGTGTGCGTTCTCGGTGAATTTTTGGAGGTGGTTCTAAAGGAAGGGGTCGAAGAGGAGATGTTTCGAGAATTCTGAGGTGAGCACTGTGCTGATGTGACGGAAAGCAAAATGAACTTTACTCAAGCGGCGCGCGCAGTTATGGAGTTCATCGATTGATCAGGAGCGGTGAGCAGGTGCCGCCATTCGTGCGCCGTCGAGTGGACGGCGTAGCGCAGTGCGTCGGCGCTGTGGTCGTCCACCTTCAACGGGGCGTCCTCGCCGCGCTCGGTGGCTTTCGGGTCCCAGCTGTAGCCGGGCAGTTCGGCGAGCAGCCCCTCGCACGACTCGTGCACGAGCAGGCGGCCGGCGGCGAGCAGGCTCGACACGCTGCGGACGCCGTCGGCAACCTCGTTCGAGGCACGGGCGAGGCCGGGGTGTCCGTCCTGCCAAAGCTGCGTTGAGAACGACGCGGCGCTCGGGTCGATGAACGTCCACTCGGGCACGATGCCGAGGTCGTCGAGCCACTTCCGGACGGCGGCGCTGTACTGCGCGTCGGTCATGCTGCGGTGCGTGGCGCGGGAGTCGTGCCGCCACTCGCCGGCGACGTACAGCCGGTCGTCGACTCCCTCGCCGAGTAGGATCGCCGAGAACGGGTTCGTGGTGCCGTAGTCGCACCCGAGCCAGTACCGGCGTATGTCCGGCAGCTGGTCGACGACGTGCCGGGACTCGTCCCACATGTCGTAGATGGCGCCCTCGGCGACGACCCACGCCCCATCGATCATGCGGCGGCGCCACAGGCCGACGTACTCGGCGGCGAGGTCGGCGACGTACTCGGGCGACAACGACGGGTTGTCGGCGAGCTTGAAATGCCACGCCCTGAGATTGAGTTCGTGGGCGCGGTCGATGTACCCGGTCTTGAGCCAGTGCCGGGGCGAGTCGGGGTTCGTGGTCGCGTACAGCCGCGCGCCGGGGACGGATAGGCGGGCGAGTAGCTGAGTCCAGAACCCTTCGGGGAGTAGCGTCGCCTCGTCGACGTAGGCGAGCTGCGCGGTAAGGCCACGTAGGCGGCCCTCGGCGCGTGCGTCGGCGGCGCCGATCAGGTGCACGGTGCGGCCGAGGATCGTCGCCGTCGTCGCCCCGCGGGTGTGCACGATGTGCTGGGCGAGGGGGCCGAACAACGCGCGGTCCTGTAGGGGCTCCAACACGTTGCGCTCGATCGTCTGCAACGACCGACCGACCACGATGATCAGGCCGGACGGTCCGGCCGTGGCGACGGCGATCACGAACGCCAGTAGCGAGGCGATCGTCTTTCCGCTGCGGACGCTGCCGTGCCATAGGTTGATACGGGCGGTCGCCTGTCCGATGCTGCGTAGCTGCTTGCGGGACAGGGGCAGACGGTCGAGGTCGAGCAACGCGGCTCACCCCCCGGCGTCGCCCCCGTCGTCGTGGGCCTGGTCGTCGTTGGCGGCCTGCGTCAGTGCCTCGCCGAGGGCGCCCAACATGCTGCGCACCTGCTCGGCGTTCTCTCCGCCCTCGGCCGGGGCGAGGCGTAGCGAGGTGCCGACGGCGGTCTGTACCGACGCGATGATCGCCCGTTGGTCGCCGAACCGGGGTTGCGGTAGGGGGGTCTCGTGCCACTCGCCCTCGCGGCCGGCGAACTCGCCGTGCACGGTGGGGGCCCATAGCTGGGCGCGTAGGCGCTCGGCGTCGCTCTGTAGGGCGAGGGCGAGGGCGGCGCGGCGCGCGGCGAGGTCGGCGGTCCGGACGCGGGTCGCGGCCTCGACCTGTGGGGCGCGGTCGAACGACAGGGGCGGGGCGAACGCGGCGGCGATCTTCGACACGGTCGAGGGCGACCGGTTGATCTCGCGAGCGATCTCGTTACGGGACTTGCCCGCGGTGTGCAACTCTCGCACGCGCCGACGGTCCTTGTCGGTGATGGGGCGGGCCATGGCTCACCCCCTGAAGTGCGGCGTCAGTTGTCCAACTTGGTCTGATGCCGCGCAGCTTCGCCGACGCCCCAATACGGCGCGAGGAACAGAGGAACGCCCTGTCTGAGGCGCCTACTTGTACAGAGACAACACTGTCGCGGTGGCACCGATGATGGTGAACAAGCCCACGATGAAGGCGCCGACAAGCCGAGTCCGCGTCCAGAACTTCCTGTCGCTTGCGCTCGCTCCGTTGACGCTGCTGCGTGCGTTCCCTGAGGACTGGGCGGCAGAGACATTGACGCTGGACCCGTCACCGTTGACGGTCACATGGACACCAGGTGAGCCCTCGGCGGCCGTGGGGATCGCTGGATCCTCGGGCAGGCTTGAGTGCAACTTGCCCACAAGGTCAGCCACGGTTGTACGCACCTGATTGAGGACACCCCTCAACGCTGCTTCGGAGACCGACCAGTACAGGGACTCGATCCGCTGCAGCCGATCCCCCGACGCGTAGTCGATGAGCTTGCCGAGTTCGACACCTCCTGGGATGCCGAATGGGACGGCCCCGCCGGCCTGCTTAGCGCTCTCGGCGAAGTTCTCGATCTCAGCGACGGCGTTCGTCAAGACGATCTCTTCGTTGATCGACTCCCGGGCGAAGTCGGGAATCTGGAGGGGGCTAACTCGCTGGCGGTAGACGTGGTGTGGTCCCTTCCAGCCGTTCACGTAGATGTGGGCGGGGACCGTCCGGTAGGCAGGTATGTGCTTCACTCCGGCCGTACCGTCGTAGCCGTGCAGTTCCTTGGCTGCCAACTCAGCGAGCTGCGTTGATCCGTTGCACTCGCCCAGGGAGACACACTTAAGCAGGACGTCGGACAGTGACTTGGCACCATCGAACACATCGCGCTCGATCTCCGCGAGGAGATCGCGCTGTCGTTGATTCATGGCGTCCATTATCCCGGCGGGTCCGCCCTTCAGGGGGCCCGCGGCACGGCATCGGATCAACGGAGCTGACGGGGATTCGGGCACGCCGGAGACGGCCCCAACTTTAGGTCACGAATCGATAACGGCGCAAGCGGGATCATCGCGGTGACGGGTGCGCCCCTGCGCGTACGCGGGGGCGCGATCGGTCGGCGCTGTCCAACGGTGGGGGCGGCTCGTGCTACGCCTGCTGAACGGGCACGCCGGGGATGGGGCCGGGGCGTCGCATTGAGGGCCCGCCCCCGGCGGCGGGTGCCGACGGGGGTGCGACGGGCGACGCCGGGTGTCCGACGGGGGGTGCCGACGGCTGCCGACGGGCGTCATACCCGCTGGTCGGGGCGGGCGTGGGCGTCGGACGGGTCGGGGTCATGGCGGGGTGTCGCTTGAGCTGGTAAGCGAGCAGGATCGGCGCCGTCCCGACGGGAACGACGCCCTCGGCCCATGCGGTGCGGTACTGGTCGGCAAGCTGTCGGACGGCGCGTCGGACGGCGTCAGACAGGTTGACGCCTGTACGCATGACGACGGCGAGGTCGGCGGCGAGCTGGTCGTCGACGCGGATCGACGGGCGGGTGCCGGGCTTGGGCGGGGTGGGCTGCTGGTTACGCTGTGCGGTAGCCATCTTGGGTCGCTCCTTGGTGGTCAGGGCCCGCCCATACGGTTTGTGAGGAACCGGGCGGGCCTGCTTCATGTGCGGGTCTACTGGGGGTCGCCGTTGTGGCGCTTGAGGTACTCAGCCCACCGTCGCCGGTCGACCTCGTCGCGCTCGGCCGTGTAGACGGCGGCAGCGTCGTCGCCCTCGTCGCCTTCCCACAGGAAGATGCGGGCGTGCTGGTCGCGGGCGCCGGTCTCGGCGAGCAGGCGTTCGCCGAGGCGCGGCAGATCGACCGGGATCGCGTTGACTGCGCCGTGCTCGCGGTCCGTCCACCCGTACCGGCCGTTGTCGGCGTCGAGCATGTCGATACGCCACGTGTACCGGGTGAGCGGGATAACGGCGCGGCGCTCCTTCTCCTGCCGGATGAACTGCGCGATCCGGCTCGACGTGTATCCCCCCCTGTCGGCGATCTTGTCGGGGTGCAAGCCCTCTTCGCGGGCCTTGTAGGCGATTCGCGGCATGGCGTCGGCGAGGGCGGCGGCCACACCCCGGATGATCCGTACGTCGGTGAGGCCGAACTCGTTGGAGAGGTCGTCGAGCAGGCGGTCGAGGTCGCCCTCTTTGGCGCGCTGGGGCTGGCTGGCATTGCGGTAGGCGCGGGCGACGCTGACGAGATTGCGGCGGTTAAGAGGGTCGGCCCGGTCGGTTGGCTGGTCGGTGGCGGCCTGGTCGGCGCTGTAACTGTCGATCACGCTGACGACGGCTCGCAGCATGACGTTTTCCAGTAGGGGACCTTCCCTCGCGGTGTCGAGCAGGTACTCGCGGAATGCGGCGAGTGTTGGTTCGGTGGTGGGCGGCTGATCGTTGCGCATCTCTGGCGCTCCTGTTGGTGCGGTGCGGTGCCCGCCCTCGGTCGAGGGCGGGCCGGTCGGGTGGCTACTGTGCGGCGCGGCCGACGAACAGGGCGCCCTGTTCGGCCGGGGCGTCGACGACGAACAGGGCGTCGGCGGCCTGGTGCTCGCCGATCCATGCGCCCCGCCACGTGCCCTCGGTGGCCTCGGCCTCGGTGACCATCTGGGCGCCGTACAGCGCTTCGGCACCCTCGACGGTTTCGATGCCGGCCTCGACCTGCTCGGCGTGCTCGACGGCGTCGACGGCGAACGCATTCGTCGCCACGGGGGCGGGGGCGTGGCCGGCGCGGTCGAGCCACACGCGGGCGGCGGTGCGCTGGGCGCGGGAAGTGCCAGCGGTGTCGAGCAGGCGCTCGGCGGCGCGGCTGATGGTGTGCAGGACGGCGACGGTCTTCGGCTCGATGACCAGCGTCCGGCCGCGGCCCCGGCGGGCGGCGTCGAGGGCGGCGCGGGTGTCGACGTCGAGCGGGGGTTCGACGGTGAGGTAGTCGGCGAGGGCGCCGGGGATCACGGTTGCCACAGTGTCGCTCCTGTGTCGGCGGGTGGTGCGCCGGGTGAGGTCCGGCGTTCCTGCCGGGGTGAGGGCCCGTCAGGAATCTCTACAGTAGCGGCTACTGCAACGGTTGCAGTAATCGTTACAGTAGGGCGTTATCGAACCGTGACCTTGCCGGATGGAGCGACGCCCCCGGGTGGCGCTCCCGGGGGCGTGCGGCCTGCTGCGGCCTATGTCGCGGGCGCGGTACGGCGGGCGTCGAGGGCGGTCAACAGGCCGACCAGGGCGGGCCCACGCCACGCCCGGCGGCCTCGCTCGACGTCGACCGGTGCCGGGCACGACGGGCCGGTCGAGCAGGTCGCCACGGCGGCCCGCGGGTCCCCTCCCCCGTTGTGCACGGTGATGCGGCCAGCGCGGCAGAACGGGCACGCGTCGTCGAGCGTGATCGTCCGGGGGGCGCGGCCGAGGGCGCCCTCGACGCGGCGGCGCGCGGTGCGGGCGACGTCGACGATCTGGTCGACCAGAGTCGCCGGGGTGGGGGCGAACAGGGCGCGGTCGGCCGGCTCGTCGTCGAGGGCGCGGCCCTCCAGCCATACGGCGGCCCAATGGAGGCCGAACACGCGTGATCCGGTCGAGGCGATCGTCGCCGGGCCCGCGTCGCGGTACGTGGGCACGTGCCACAAGCGCGGGTCGCTCGGGTCGCTGCCGAGGGTCCATCGGCCAGCGCGGTCGCGGGCGGGGAGCTGCACGCGCTCGGCGACGGCGTCGCACATGTCGAACACCTCGCGCTCGACGTCGAGGGCGGCGTCGAGGGCCCGCAGATCGGCCGGTGCCGGGTGCTCGCGGAGTATCAGGGGCAGACGGCCGACGGCGGCCTCGTCGAGGGCCTGGTCGTCGTCGAGGCGGTCGTCGGCGGCGAGCTGGTCGAGGAATCCGCGGCGCTCGTACGGCATCCATTCGGCGGCGCGCGGCGGCTCGGCAATCGCGGCGAGCAGGTCGCCCCACTGCTCGCGGACGGCGGCGAGGTCGGCGGCGGCCTGCTGGCCGGGGGCGGTTGTCATGCGTGCTGCTCCTGGTGCTCGTTGTCGACGGCGGCCCGGTCGCCGGCGAGGGCCTGCTCGATGCGGTCGGCGTAGATGGCGGCGGCGCCCTGGGGCGAGCCGGCGCGCATCCGTGCGGCGAGGGCGCGCACGCGCTCGACGGCCTGGGCGAGGGGCAACTCGGCGGCCATGGCGGCTCGGTCGGCGCGGCGGTCGCGGCGGGCGGCGAACCATGCGGTCCGGTACCGGTCGGCGCGGTGCCGCTGCGCGCTGGCCTCCTCGACGGCGGTCACGGTGTGGCAGCGCTCGCGGGCGAGGGCTATGTCGTGGTCGCGCTGCTGCTCGGCGAGGCGGGCCTCGGTCGAGTCGGCACGGTCGAGGATGCGGGCGTGCACGCGGGCGGCCACGGGGGACAGGCCGTCATGTTCGGCGACGGCGGCGAGGGCGTCGCCGAGACTCTGGGCGTTGCGGACGCGGGCGAGGACGGCGAGCACCTGGTCGACGCGCTCGCACGCCCCGCGGTGCCGGCGGCGTACCTCGGCGAGGGTGGCCTCGACGGGGGCGAGCTGCTTCTCGGCGGCGGTGGCGCGCTGCTCGGCCTCGACGATCGCGGCGTCGGCGGCCTCACGGTGCTTGGCGAGTGCCTGCGTGGTGCCTGCCATGGCACGGCGGTTCTCGTCGGCGAGGCGCTGTTCTTCCTGTGCGTGCTCGGCGAGTAGGGCACCCTCGGCCGGGGTGAGTACGCCACGGGTGGCGCGGGCGAGCAGGACGTCGACGACGGCCCGCCGGTCGGCGCGGTCGCGGTTGCGTCCCTTGGGGGCGCGCTGCTGGGGGCGGGGGCTCATGCGGGCGGGTGCTCCTGGTCGTCGTTGTGGTGGACGCGGCCGGGCTCGCCGGGACAGTGCCCACACAATCAGGCGGGCACTGGCGGCGAGGAGGACGACGGCGACGGCGAGGTTCGCCGCGACGGCGACGGCGGGGGTCACGGCTCGATCTGCTCGTTCGCTGCGCCCTCGGCGAGGGCCTGCTCGTCGGCGAGGCGGTCGGCGTACGTCCGGAGGGTGCGGCGGGCGTTGCTGTACCCGGTTAGTAGGCCGCGAGTTGAGCGGTTGAGTCCGAACCGGGTCCGGGTCTCGTTGTGCTCGACCTCGACCAGGGCGGCGAGCTGGCGGGCGTGCGCGGTCAGGATGATGCGGGCGGCGCCGAGGGCCTGCTCGGGGTTGCGGGGCGGCTCGGTGTCGAGCAGGACGTCGCGGAGCGTGGCGAGTACCTGGTCGCGATCGTTGCGGTTGAAGTCGAGGGCGGCGCGTACATCGGACGGGTCGAGCGGGGCCGTGGGTCGGCGGTCGTCGGCGGCCTGCTGCTCGTCGTCGGGAGACATGGCGGCGGCGAGGTGGTCGAGCAGGGCGTCGAGGCCGGCAGGGCGCTGCGCCTGACGTATGCCGCGGGCGAACGCCTCGGCGGCGCCGGCCCCCGCGGTGAGCATGGCCTCGGAAAGCGAGGTGGGCGCGTCGTGCACGGGGCACGGGCGGCCGGTGGCGAGGGCGGTCTCGCAACGGCCGGCCGGGCTGCCGAGGCTGTCGGCGAGCTGGCGCAGTACGGACGCGGCGACGGGGCGGGGGAGATTGCACGCCACTTCGGCAGGTCCCTCGTTCGGGACGGCGACGATCAGAGGGTGCGTGTCGAGCGAAGCAACGGCGACGGCGTCGGGAATGCGGGTCATGGTGGGTCGCTCCTGTGTCAGTGGTGGGTGGTACTCGCGTGCGCGCCCGCGCAGGGGGCGGCCCGCGTCCGGTCGCGGCGAGGGGTTAGAACGGGGGCTCGTTGCCGTATCCCTGTGTCGCCCACGGGTCGCCCTGAGGGGCGCCGTAGCCCTGTTGGGGGGCCTGCTGGCCGTATCCCTGGGCGCGCTGCTGGCCGTTCTGGGCGCTGTTCTTGGCGACGGCGGCGGTCGCGTTGCGCAGGGACGGGGCGACGTCCTCGGCCTGAATCTCGTACGACGACTTACGCTCGCCGTCCTTCTCGTACTGGCGCTGTCCGAGGCGGCCGACGACGATCACGCGGTCGCCGCGCTTGATGGACTCGGCGACGTTCTCGGCCTGCTGGCGCCACACGCTGACGGACAGAAACAGGGTGTCGCCGTCCTTCCATTCGTTCGTCTGGCGGTCGAACGTGCGGGGCGTCGAGGCGATCCGGAAGTTCGCCACGGCGGCGCCGGACGGGGTGAATCGCAACTCGGGATCGGCAACGACGTTGCCAACGACGGTGATCGGGGTCTCTCCAGCCATTACGCGGCGGTCCTCTCCGGGGTCGTGCGGGGGGTGATCGGGGCGACGGGGGCGAGCTGGAGCTCGCGGGTGCGGCGGGCGCGGTCGCGGGCGCACGCGCGGCACTTGCGCATCCCGTTGGGGTGCGACGGGGGGTAGCTCACGTGGACATTGGCCGGGTCGGTGAGGTCGTGGCCGTTCACGCACCTGGTGCGGCGGGCGTTGACGGCCGACGGGCCGGTCGAGCGGAGCACGTTGGTTCGGTGGTCGACGGGGTCGAGGTGGTCGTCGGCGACGCATCGGCGGACGCTGCACAGGTGGTCGAGTTCGAGGCCGGCCGGTATGGGCCCGCGGGCCTGCTCGAACGACCAGCGGTGGGCGGGGACGACTCGGCCGTCGACCCAAAAGCGGCCGTATCCGTCTCGGTCGAGGGACGTCTCAGGCCACAGGCGACATGGGGTGTTCGGGGTGTCGGGGCCGGCGGGGATGGGTCCGGGGGTCGTCTTGGCGGCGAAACGCTCGGCCGGGGTCGCGGTAGTGCGAGCCATCGGGGACGTACCTCCGGGGGATGTGTGGCGACCTACGGGACGTGCTTTCGAGACAGAAAACTGTCTGTCAAGACAGAAAGTTAGCAGGTGGGGAGGCGCCATGTCGCGGGGCATACGCCCCCTGTCCGGGGTCTCAGGCTGAGTGCTGCTTGGCCTGGTTGAGCGGGGCGAGCGTCCACCCCTCGGCGCGTAGGTCAGCCACGATGCGGACGACGGTGGCCTCGGGGCCGTCGTGCTCGCGCTGCGCGTCTTCGACGGCGGCGAGGACGACCGCGAGGGCGGCGCCGGGAATCATTGCTGCGCCCCGGTAATGTGCCGGGCGCGCTGCCGGTGCTCGGGCCGAACGATGGCGGGCGGGTTCATCAGGGTGCGGGCGTCGCGGCGGGCCTCGGCGGCGAGGCGCCGGCGGCGGGCGTCGGCCTCGGCCTGCTCGCGGGCGGCCTGCTCGGCGGCGCGGCGGCCGGCCTGGGCGCGGGCGTCCATCCGTGCGAGCCACGTGCGGTGACGGTCGTCGGCGTCGGGGCGGTACCCGGGCGGGGTCGGCGGGTGGCCGGCGGTGGCGAGCTGCTGCTCGGCGTCGCGCTCGGCGAGCTGTGCGGCGCCGTCGACCTCGCGGAGCGTGCGCCACGTGTCCCACCCGGTGTGTTCCTGGAAGATCACATATGCGCCCTTGTCGGCGAGTTCGGTCACCTTGCGGCGGGCGCGCTTGCGGTCCGACGTCCGGATCACGACCGGGTCGTCGGGGCGGTGGTCCCAACTGGCCTCGACGCGCCAAAGGGTGACGTTCTTCGTCCGGTCGGTGGGCACGGCGCGGCGGCGGTGGGTGCGGGCCTGCTTTGGGGTCGGGCTCATGCTGCGGTCTCCTGCTCCTGGCGGCGGGCGTGGTGTGCCTGGGCGTCCTCGACGCGGCACGGGTGCGGGTCCTTGCGGGCGCGGTATCCGACGGCATCGGTCTTGGGGTTGACGCGCCGGCCGCGGCACGGCTTGCCCTCGGGCGCCTGGCACCACGTGCACGGGACGTCGAGGGCGTCGGGGAGGTTGGCGGCGGCCAGACGCTCGCGGGCGGCGCGGTGCGGCCGGTACTCGGCGAGGGCTTCGGCGACGCTGCGGGGCATGTACTCGCCGAGGGCGGCGAGGCGACGCTCGACCTGGGCGGCGGCCGGGCCCGCGGTGAGGGCGCGGTGCGTGGTCGGGGCCTGCTGGCCGGCGGCGACGGCGGCGCGCTCGGCTCGCAGTGCCGCGACATAGGCGTCGCCGGTCTCGTCGTCCGGGTCGATCTCAGGGTGCGCGGTGGGCTCGAACGTGCCCACGTGCCGACTCATCACGTCGGCCTTGTGGGCGTGCCACGGACGGGACACGTCCGACGGCTGGATGCGGTAGGGGTTGCGGGCGATGTAGTCGCGGGCGACGCGGGCGGCGTCCCACCCGTGCGCGGTGGCGGGGACGTCGGAAAGCAGGTCGCACCACTGGGCGAGCCGCTCGGCGGCGGCGGCCTGGTCGTCGAGGGCGAGCCGGGGGTCGAGCTTGACGACGTAGGCGATCAGGGCGGCGACTTCGCGGGGGGTCACGGCTGAGCCTCCATGGCGGCGAGGGCTTCGGCGAGGTAGTCGGCGGACTGGGCGACGCGTCCGCGGGGCTGGGCGCGGTCGAGCGGGATCACGTTCGAGGCGGGCCGGACCGGGGCGGCGGCCGGAACGGTGCCGGGCGCGGGGGCGGGCGGTAGGGCCTGCCACGTCCGCAGGAAGTAGCGGGCGTGAGCGACGCCGTTCCGGGCTCGCTGGGCGGCCTGTACGGCGGCGGCGGCGAGCATGTCGGGCCCGCTGCGCTTGATCAGGGCGTCGACGACGAACCACTCGGCCGGGGTGAGAGTCCATGCCGGGTAGATCTCGGCGGCGCTGATCCGGTCGACGACCGTGCGGGCGAACTCCGGGATCACTGCGACCTCGCGCCCGCGCTCCCTCACTCCTTCACTCACTCCCTCTATGGGTGAGTGATGGGGGCCGAAATCCGGCCCCATAGGGGGCCGAATCTCGGTCCCAAAGAGGGTGTCGGGGGTATCGGCGGGGGGACCGGACTCCGGCCCGGTAAGGGGGCCGGGATTCGGCCCGGTAGCGGGGAGGGGGCCGGATTCCGGCCCGGGGGGCGTCTCGGCTATGGGGCCGGATTCCGGTCCGGTGGCGCGGTGGATGCGGAGGTACCCGACGGCCCCGGGGATCTTGTACCGGGTCGCGCGGCTGCCCTGGGCGGGCTCGTCCTCGACCAGTTCGCCACTGGCGAGGGCGGCGTCGACGGCGGCCCGCGTCGTCGAGCGTGACGCGGCGAGCCGGCGCATGAACTCGGCCGTGCCCATGCGGGCGGTGGCCTCGGGCCCGGTGGTGGCGTCGGCGACGGCGAGCAGGACTAGGCGGGCGTTCCCGCGCGACTTCGCGCGGGTCCACACCCAATCCATGGCGTCGAGGGTCACGGGGTGTCGCTCCTGTCGTGCTGGGGCCCGGGGGCGAGGGCGGCCTCGCCCCCGGGGCCTCACGGGGTCGCGCGGCGGTGGGTGCGCGAGGGTTGGTGGTCGTCGCACTTCCAGCCGCACGGGTAGGGCCGGGCGGGCTGGGCGTGGCATCGGGGGTTGCCGTCCTCGCACGACGGCGGCGGCTTGTCCTCGCGGGGCGGGGCGGTCATGCGGCCGTGCCGTAGCGCTCGGCGAGGATCTGCTCGGCGGCCTGCTCGCCGAGGAACTGCGTGTACGCCGGCGGTATGGCCTCGGTGAGTTCGTGACGCACGTCGGTCCACGTGATCCGCATTGCGGTCTGCATCTCGGCGACGGTGGCCTTACCGCCCCCGTTGCCGTACGCGGCGACGTACGGGCCGTCGTAGTGCTTGCCGTGCCGGTGTCCGCGGACGCGGCCCCGGTGCGGCGTGTGGGGCAGTGCGAGGGGGAACCATCCGTGCGCCTCGAACTTGCGGTGCCGCAGGATCGGCAAACCGAACATCGTGCCGCACAGAACGACATCGGGGCGCGCGTCCGGGTTCTCGATCACGTACGGCCGGCCTGCGGCGAACATCGCCTCGCGGCCGGGCGCGGTCAGGTTCGGGTACCGGTCGCGCAAGTGCCGGTTGGTGCCCTTGGTGATCGCGGCGCCGTACTGGCACGGCCACGACGCGTGTATCAGGTCGTACTCGTGGCCGTGGGCCCGTATGTACTCGATCGCGTCGCCGCGGATGAACGGGAACGGGTAGTTCGGCTGCTCGTCCTTGTCGATACCCACGACGTCCCACCCGGCGAGGTACCAACCCATGCCGGCACCCCCCGCGCAGCAACAGGCGTCGAGGACGGTAAGGCCGTTCCACGGGCGAGCCGGGAGAGGGAAACCGGTCCGGCTTGATGCCTGGGAGTGGTCCAACTGTCCGGGCACGTGGACGGTGCCCGGACGGTCGAGGACGGCGGCCGTCACTGCTCGGCCTCCGCGGTGGGCGGGGTGGGCGCGGCCGGGGCGAGGGCGGGCAGATGCTCGACCAGGGCGCCCGCACGCCACGCGGCGGCGACCAGGCCGCGGCCGTCGGTCGGCTGGGCCTTGCTGCCTCGGGTGTAGGTGAGCCGGTGCGAGGCGGCCCTCGACGGCTTCAACTCGACGCCGGGCACGTCGTGCACCTCGCCCGAAACGGGGTCGACGTACTTCGCGGTACCGGCGGCGGTCGCCTCGGCGAGCACCTTGCCGGCGAAACCGGGGCGTACGGCGGTCACGACCTTGGCGGGCACGAACTCGACGACGTGCTCGGTGGGGTAGTGGTCCCTGACCCATACGCGGAACGACTCGGCGTCGACGACCTGGGCCTCGCGCTCGCCCCCCTGCCGGGACGACGAACCAACCTTCGTCCCGTCGGGAAGCAACGCGTCGAACTTCGTCGTGCCGCCAGCCTGGTACGCCTGGTCGAGTAGGTCGTCGGCGGTGGCCTTGGCGTCCTTGTACGCGCTCTTGACCTCGTCGAGCAGGGCGCCGAGCACTGCCTGACGGGTCACGGCGTCGCGGACCTCGACCGGGTCGGGCGCGGTCTGCTTGCCCTCGGTCTGCTGGGGCTCGGTCTGCTCGGTCACTTCGTGCCGCCGTTTTCGATCATGGCGCGGAACGCGTCGAGTTGCTGGGCGCCGGCCTGGGCGATCGGGAGTCCGTAGACGCGCTCGAAATCGGCGTCGAGGGTGGGGAGGTTCGCGCGGGACGCGGCGAGCCTGAGCGCGTTCTCGGCTTCCGCGGCGGCGGCCTCCGGGCTCTTGGGCGTGCTCGGCGGCGGCGCCTGCTCGCCCTGCGGCGAGGCTTGCGGAGTGCCCTGCTGGGGCTGCTGTCCCTGCTGCTGCCCCTGGGCGGCGCCCCGCTTGCGGGCGGCGACGGCGTCGAGCTTGGCGAGGTAGTCGGCCGGGGCGCCGGCCTGTACGGCGGCGGCCCTGATCTTGTCGAACTGCTCGGGGGAGTTGGCGCGCTCGGCGTGCGCGAGGTAGTCGGTCCGCGGGTGCTGTCCCTGGGCGGGCGGCTGCTCCCACGGGCCGGGTTCGGCGCGGTTGCTGCGACGCTGCTGTGGCCCGCGCTGCTGGCGCTGCTGGTTGCGCTGCTGGCGCTCGGCGCGGTGCTCGGCCGGCGGCTCGACGGGGTGATCGCGGTCGCCGTCATCGATGCTGCGGCCGTCAACGGGGATCATGAACAGGGTGAACAACAGGTACTTGAGTGCCGCGGACTGGGCCTTGTTCGTGGCCTTGTCGGCGAAATCGCTCGCCTCGCCCGGCACTTCGGCGGTAAGGCAGTCACCCGCAGGCCCGTAGACGTGGTACCGCATGGTGATGTTGACGTGCGTCATCTTCTCGCCGCGGCGCTCGGCGTGATGCTCGGCGATGCTCGGCAGGATGAACAGGCCGTGCGCACGCATCGGGCCCGCCATGGCCGACATAGCGTCGTCGACTCCGCGGAACTTGTACCGCTGCTGCTGGTTCTCCTTGTCCTTGGCGACGGGCATCACGTCGCGCATGACGGCGGCGATCGCGGCGAACACTCGGGGCGTGCCGTCGGGGGTGCCGGCCGGGGCGGGCTGGTAGATCGGTGCCGCGACCGGTGCCGCGGGCGTCGGCGCGGCCGGGACGTTGGGCAGGGGCAGGGCGGTGACGGTCACGGGCGGGCGTTCCTGTTCTGTGCGGTGCGATGGCGTATGTGGGCGGCGGTCCGGGTGATGCGGCCGGCGAGGGTGATCGCGTCGTCGGGGGCGAGCAGGGGGTCGAGGGTGACGGCGGCCGGGCAGCCGTCGAGCAGGGCCTCGCGGGTGGCGTCGGCCTCGGCGGCGCGCATGGCGCGGCCGTAGTCGGTGGCGTCGTCGCTGCACATCGCGTAGTCGAGGGCGACGACGCTCGCGGCGTGGGCGGCGAGCAGGCGGCCGACGGTGTCGGGGTCCTGGGCGTGGGCGAGGGCGAGTTCGTCGAGCAGGGGGTCGACGTGCTCAGCGAGCGTGAGGCGGACGGCGAGGCCGTCGGCACTGAGTTGGGGCCTCACTGGCGGGCCTCCGGCGCGGTGTCGAGGCCGAGGTCGGCCGGCGCGGCCGGTTCGTCGACGGTGAGGCCGCCGGTTCGGGCGTCGTACGTGCGGGCGCGGGTCCAATCGGCCTCGGGAAACGCTCGGCTGAGCAGGCCGTAGGCGGCGCGGCGCTGCTCGGCCGTGGTGGGTAGGGCGCCGGCCTCGGCGTCCAGGACGACGGCCCGGGTCTCGCGGCCGTTGTGCGTGGTCGGCGTGGTGTGCACGCGGAGCGTGCCCGGGGCAATTTGGTTGAGCTGGCGGGCGACGACGCGGACGAACCGCGTACGGGCGCGGGCCCTCTGCACTCCCTTGATGAACTGGGCAGCTCGGGGGCGGGGGCGCTGTGTACGCTGCGGGGTGTTCACGATCGGTACCTCTCGGGGTTCGGTCGGGGAGGGCCGTCCGGGTCGCGTCCGGGCGGCCCTCGCGCGTTGTCAGGCGGCGGCGCGGCGCGCGGCGGCGGGCGCCTGCTGGCGCTGCTGGCGTTCGATGCGGCGCAGCCTCAGCTCTGTCTCGGGGGCGAGGCGGCCGGCGGCGCGGTCGCGGGCGATCCGGGCACAGGCGCGGTCGAATACCTGGCGCGCGTTGGCGAACGCCACCTCGCGCGGGATCACGGGGGTCGGGGCGGTCATGCCGCGGCCTGCTCGGTGTGAGCGGCCGGGTTCGCCTGCTTGAGCAGGCCGGATGCCGATATGCCGTACTCGGCTTCGACGGCAGCGGCGACGCGGGCGCTGGGCGCGGTCTTGCCGGTCCACAAACGCCATGCGGTGGCGGGGGCAACCTTCAGGCGGGCTGCGAGGTCTGTGTAATGCCGGTCGCCTTTGTCGCTGGCAACTGCCTGCAAGTGGGCACGGTCGTACATGGGGCCGGTCCTTTCTGGCCAGACAGATGATCTGTCGAGACAGAAAGTAACAGCTATCTTTCAGGAGTGAAAGCTAGTTGCCAGTGAGCAGGCAGTGACAAGGAGTTGTTTTACGTTGACAGGGGGGCGGTGCCCGAGCAGAATCGAACTCCAGTTCGGCCGGGCATATGCCCAGGTCAAACGGTGTCGCTACGGGCTAAGGGGGTGTCAAGTAGTGCGACCCACCATGTTCCACCAACGGTCTGTCTCGCGAGACAGCTACGCGCTACATTTCACCCATGAAAAACAGCAAGCGCGACGCGGGCGAGCCATCCCCGCAGTTCAAGCAGTGGCTACACGACCAGCTCACCGCCCGCGGCTTCGACCTGTCCGGCCCACGCAGCGGCGGCCGAAGCAGGTTCGCCGAACGATCCGGCATCAGTCCATCCACAGTCGGTCGACTCCTCGACGGCAAGCGCGTCACAGACATGGACGTCTTTGCGCGCCTCGCCGAGGCGATCGGCGTCCCCCTCGGCGAGGTGCTGGTACGTGCCGGGATCTTGACTGAAGGCCAGCTAGCGGGCGTCAGGAGCCCGGAGACGGGACCGCGCCGCATCACACCGGAACAGGCCGCCGAAGAACTCGGCATCCAGGACGAGCAGAAAAAGGCCCTGTTCGTCTCGATGACCGAGACCTTGCAGCGGCAACCACCCCCCGGCACAGGCGAGGGGAATCTCGCAGAGCACTAATGCACGGAGGCATCAAATTGAACGGCCGCACCATGTACGCCCCCACCCTCGGAATCCTCGTGTTCGGCATCGTGCTCGGACTCGTCGGCATCTTCGAGGACGGGGGCGACGTATCGCGGGCAGGCATCCTGATCGCGTTCGCGGCCCTCCCGCCCCTCTGCTACTGGCAGACGCAGCGCGCCCACGAGGACATAGACGACCGAGTCGCAGACGCCTACGAGTCCGGATATCAGCAAGCCCTCGGACACGTCGCCCGCGGCCTACTCGACCAGAACGCAGCACCGCCCGACGGCGGCGAGAAAGTCGACCGCGCCGCCGACGGCACGTCCTACCCGACCACCCTCAACAACGTGCGCCCGCTGCGTCCAACCCGTCCGGAACAACACGAGCGGAAGATCGTATGACCCTCACGGAAGTGTCGCCCACGTTCCGCGGCTCGCCGACCGTCGGCGAGCCGTGGCTCGGCTACATCCGCGTATCCACGTGGAAAGAGGAGAAGATCAGCCCGGAACTCCAGAAAACCGCCATCGAGGCATGGGCCAGCCGCACCGGTCGCCGAATAGTCGACTGGATCGAAGACCTCGACATGACCGGGCGCAACTTCAAGCGCAAGATCATGAACGGCATTCAGCGAGTCGAGGAACGCGAAGCCGTCGGCATCGCCGTATGGAAGTTCAGCCGCTTCGGCCGAAACGACCTCGGCATCGCCGTCAACCTCGCCCGGCTCGAACACGCTGGCGGACACCTCGCCTCGGCGACCGAGGACGTCGACGTACGGACCGCCGTCGGACGCTTCAACCGGCGCATCCTGTTCGACCTCGCCGTATTCGAGAGCGACCGCGCCGGCGAAATGTGGAAGGACACCCACAAGTGGCGCCGCGCCCACGGCCTACCGGCAACCGGAGGTAGGCGCCTCGGCTACATCTGGTATCCGCGCCGCATCCCCGACCCCACCAGGCCGGGGCAATGGATCATCCAAGATGAACGGTACGAGGTCGACGAAAACGCCCGCGACGACATCGAGGCACTGTTCGAGCGGAAACTCGGCCACACCACCGGCACCCCCGAGGGATACGGCGCCCTCGCCGGATGGCTCAACCGACTCGGCTACCGCACAGGTGTGGGAACCCTTTGGAAGGCCGACAGTCTGCGCCGCTACATGCTGTCTGGATTCGCGGCCGGCCTACTCCGCATCCATGACCCGGATTGCCACTGTGACTACACAGCCAACGGCGGAACGTGTACTCGCTGGCTCCACATCGACGGCGCACACGAGGCGATCATCACCCCGGAAACCTGGGAACGGTTTCTTGCGCACGTCGAAGAACGACGGCGCATGTCCCCGCGTGCCCGGAACCCGACCTACCCGCTTACCGGACTCGTGCGCTGCGGGTCCTGCCGCGGGGACGCGGGCGCGACTTCCGCCAAGAGGGCATCCGGCCGCATCTACGGCTACGCCTACATGTGCGGGAATCAGTCCCACTCAGCCGGCACAGTCTGCAAGAACGGCGTATGGGTCCAGCGGTACCTAGTCGAGGACGCCGTCATGGACTGGGTACGGCGCGAGGCCGCGGCCGGCATCGACGCCGCGCCACCGACCCCCGTCGAGGCCGATCCGGACCGCGACCGGAAGCGTGCCGCCAGTGAGCGCGCGAGGCTACAGGCGGAACACACTCGCCTCCAAGGGGCACTGGCGAACCTCGCCGCCGACAAGGCGCTCAACCCGAACAACTACCCGCCCGGGGTGTTCGAGCAGGCCCAGGCGCAACTACTCGCCCAACTCCGCGAGGCGAAAGAAGGCGCCGAAGAGGCCGCCGCGGTCGAGGCCGCACCGCGCCGCGAGGACTTCGTACCGATCGCCGGCAAGCTGCTCGACCTCTGGGACGCGGACGTACTGGACGCGCCCGAGAAGAACGGCATCCTTCGGCAGCTCATACGCCGTGTCGTCTGCACCCGGGGCGCCAAGGGAAAGAAGGGAGTAGAGGGGAGCGGCGAAACCCGCATCACCGTTCATGCCGTGTGGGACCCGGACCCGTGGGTCGATACGCCTGCCGTCTGACCTGCTTCTTTAACTGATCGCATCCACTTGTTTTACACGTGCTGTCCCTGGACGAGACGCCGGAGTTCAGCAGCCAGGCCCTCGACGCCCTGCGACAGCCCTTGGAGGCTGGGCATGTCGTGATCGCGCGCAGTGCCGGCGTCGTGCGCTTCCCGGCGAAGTTCCTGATGGTCCTGGCCGCCAACCCCTGCCCCTGTGGCCGCTTCTCTCAGACGGACGACCTGTGCGAGTGCCCGCCCTCGTCGATCCGCCGCTATCAGGCGCGGCTGTCCGGGCCGCTGCTCGACCGGGTCGACCTGCGCGTCGAGGTGGACCGGGTCACCCGCGCCCAACTGGCCGAGCGCGGGGCCCGGGGCGAGTCCACCGCGACGGTCGCCGACCGGGTGCACGCGGCCCGCGAGCGGGCGTCGGCCCGGCTCGCCGGTACGCCCTGGCTGACCAACAGCGAGGTCCCCGGACGCGAGCTGCGCAGTCGCTGGCATGCCGCGGCCGGCGCCATGGACGAGGCGGAGCGGAACCTGGAGCGCGGCGTGCTGACCGCCCGTGGACTCGACCGCGTCCTGCGCGTCGCCTGGACCGTCGCCGACCTCGTCGGCCACGACCGGCCCGACGCCCATGACGTCGCCCTGGCTCTGCAACTGCGCACCGGCGTGCCGCGCGGCGTGCCCATGGCCATCGGGGCGCTGACGTGAACGCGAGTGAGGACCCCGACGACGAACTGCTCGGCCGGGTCTTTCTCTGTCGGGTCATTGAGCCCGGGGACGAGGTTGCCGGGCGGTGGGTGCGGGAGTTTGGGGTGGGGGAAGTGGTGCGGCGGTTGCGGGAGGGGGTGGGGGTGTTGCCGGGGGTGAGTCATCGGCGGTGGGAGGGGCTGCGGGCTCGGGCGGCGCGGGCCGATGCCGGTCGGGATCTTGCTGTCGCCCGGGATGCCGGGGTGCGGTTTCTGTGGCCGGGGGACGTGGAATGGCCCGGGCAACTCGACGATCTCGGGGACGCCCGGCCCCTCGGGCTGTGGGTGCGGGGGCAGGCCAGTCTGCGGATGTGGGCCCTGCGGTCCGTGGCCGTGGTCGGGGCACGCGCCTGTACCGAGTACGGCGCCCATATGGCGGCCACCCTCGCCGGCGGACTCGCCGAGCGAGGATGGGTGGTCGTCTCCGGCGGCGCCTACGGGGTCGACGGAGCCGCGCATCGCGGTGCCCTCGGAGCCGACGGGGCCACCGTCGCCGTGCTCGCCTGCGGAGTCGACCGGCCCTACCCGCGCGGGCACACCCAGTTGATCAACCGGATCGCGGAACAGGGTCTCGTGATCGGGGAACTGCCGCCGGGTGACCATCCCACACCGAGCAGGTTCATCGTGCGCAACCGCGTGATCGCGGCGCTGACCCGGGGCACCGTGGTCGTCGAGGCCGCCCACCGCAGCGGCTCCCTGGTCACCGCCCGAGCCGCACAACGGTTGGGCCGTCACACGATAGGGGTCCCCGGCCCGGCCACCAGCGGCCTCTCCGCCGGCGTCCACGAACTCCTGCGCGGGGACGCCGTCCTCGTCACCGACGCCGCCGAGGTCGTCGAACTGGTCGGCGACATGGGAGAGCTGGCCCCTGAGCGCCGCGGGCCCGTCCTGCCCCGCGATCTGCTGGAGCCCCGGGCCCGCCGGGTCCTGGCCGCGCTGCCCGGCGGACGCGCCGCGCGGTCGGACGAGATCGCGCGCGGTGCGCAGACCACCGAGGACGACGTGATCGCGAGACTGTACGAACTCCGCTCACTTGGCTACGTCGAACGACACGGCGACGGCTGGAAGTTGACACGCCAGGCGATGATCTCCGTTCGAGCCGGTCGAACCGGATGCTGACCGAGCGTGTTCGGCCGTACGGGGGAACACGGACGCCCTTGTGAATTCCCCCAGTTGGGGTGTTCGGGTGATCACGCAGCGCGATCACCCTGACCCGGCGGGGCGTCCAGCGGAACGTATCTGCGTACGGCTTGCCCGCCGCCCTTCGCGCACCGCGACACTCCAGTCACGCTACGCTCACGGGGATTCCGGATCAGACCGGCACCTCGACACCGGAAGGTCCCCAGTACGACATCAGAGCGACATCAGCCCGACAGCTCCCCCACAGCACCCCGCAATTTCACGGCAGAACGGCACAAGGCAACGAATGCCCCAGCACACCTCCGGGTCCGACCGGGCGGCCATCCCCCCAGCCGCCCGTGACGGTGGCAGCGAGCGACCGCCCGCTCCCTCGACGCTCGACGAGCTGTGGCGGTCGTACAAGGCGACGGGGGACGAGCGATTGCGCGAGCAGCTCATCCTGCACTACTCGCCGCTCGTCAAGTACGTGGCGGGCCGGGTGAGCGTCGGTCTGCCGCCCAATGTGGAGCAGGCGGACTTCGTGTCGTCGGGGGTGTTCGGGCTGATCGACGCGATCGAGAAGTTCGACATCGACCGGGAGATCAAGTTCGAGACGTACGCGATCACGCGGATCCGGGGCGCGATGATCGACGAGCTGAGGGCACTGGACTGGATCCCGCGCTCGGTGCGGCAGAAGGCACGGAACGTGGAGCGGGCCTACGCGACCCTGGAGGCGCGGCTGCGGCGGACGCCGACGGAGGCCGAGGTGGCCGTCGAGATGGGGATCGCGGTGGACGAACTCCACTCGGTCTTCAGCCAGTTGTCGCTGGCCAACGTGGTGGCGCTGGAGGAGCTGCTGCACGTCGGGGGCGAGGGCGGCGACGGGCTGAGCGTCATGGACACGCTGGAGGACACCGCCGCGGACAATCCCGTGGAGGTGGCCGAGGACCGGGAGCTGCGGCGATTTCTGGCGCGGGCGATCAACACGTTGCCCGAGCGGGAGAAGACCGTGGTGACCCTGTACTACTACGAAGGGCTCACGCTCGCCGAGATCGGAAACGTGCTCGGGGTGACCGAGAGCCGGGTGAGCCAGATCCACACCAAGTCCGTGCTGCAGTTGCGGGCGAAACTGGCCGGCTTCGGTCGTTGACCTGGCCGTACGGAGGTGAGGTTCCGTGCGCAGACTCCCGTCCACGAGGGCGCGTCCGTAAAGTGGTTGACGTGCCAAGGATTCGAGCGGCCTCCGTGGCCGAGCACCGGACGATGCAGCGAGCCGCCCTGCTGGACGCGGCGCGATCCCTGTTGTCCGAGGGCGGGACGGAGGCGCTGACCTTCCCGGCTCTCGCCGAGCGGACGGGGCTCGCGCGGTCGTCCGTCTACGAGTACTTCCGGTCGCGGGCAGCCGTGGTCGAGGAGCTGTGCGAGGTCGACTTTCCCGTGTGGGCCGGGGAGGTCGAGGCGGCCATGGCGGCGGCCGACGGCGCCGAGGCCAAGGTCGAGGCGTATGTGCGCAAGCAACTGGAGCTGGTCGGGGACCGGCGGCACCGGGCTGTCGTGGCGATCTCCGCGAGTGAGCTGGACGCCGGGGCGCGGGAGAAGATCCGGGCGGCGCACGGCGGGCTCGTGGCGATGATCGTCGAGGCGCTGGAGGAGATGGGGCACGGGCAGCCTCGGCTGGCGGCGATGTTGGTTCAGGGGGTTGTCGACGCGGCGGTACGGCGGATCGAGTTCGGGGCGGCGGAGGATCCTTCGGTGATCACGGACGCGACGGTGTCGGTGGCGCTGCGGGGCGTTCGGGGCTGACGTCGACTGGTCTTACGTCGGCTGAGGGCTGAGGGCTGAGGGCTGAGGGCTGGGTTGCGGTGCCCGGGCTCCGCTGGGCGCCCGGCGTGGGGGCTGGCCGGGGGTGGGTCGCGCAGCCCGGCGCTGACGGGGTGCCGCCCGCGCCCACCCGTGCCGCCCCAGGCGGCACGCATGCCCGCGGCTGGGCTGGCCCTTCTGCCGCGGCTGGGCAGGTCCCACCGCCCGCAGCTGGGCTGGCCCTACTGTCGGCGGCTGGGCAGGTCCTACCGCCCGCGGCTGGGCTGGCCCTACTATCGGCGGCTGGGCTGGCCTTTCTGCTGGCGGTTGGGCAGATCGTACTGCGGGCCGGTTGGGCTGGCTCTTCTCCCGGCGGCTGGGCTGATCCTTCTCCCGGCGGCTGGGCGGGTCCTATCGCCCGCGGCTGGGCTGGCCCTTCTCCCCGCGGCTGGGCCAGGCCCTACGGGGCGGGCAACGGCACCCCCAGCACCGGCAGGAGTCTCGACGGAGCTCTGTGCAGGAGCCACGGGGGCAGGAGTGACAGCGGGTTCAGGTATGTGTCGGCTCTCCGCAGGCCCCAGTGGACGCAGGTCGTCGCGCAGTGGGAGCCGGTCGGCTCCACGGTCGCCACGAGGTCGCCCGCCGCCACCTCGTCCCCCTTCTCCACCACCGCCCGCACCGGCTCATACGTCGTCCGCAGCGGCGGATCCCCTGTCCCAGACAGTTCCACCGACACGACTCCCCTCCCGGCCACCCGGCCCGCGAAGGAGACCCGCCCCGCCGCCACCGCCCGCACCGGTGCCCCGGCCGGGGCCGCCAGGTCCACGCCCCGGTGGCCGCGGCCGTACGGTGTCGTCGGTGGTTCCCAGCCGCGCAGGACCCGGGGGCGCACTCCAACGGGCCATGCCCGGCCGGCCGTCGGCACCGCGGGGTCCGCAGCGGGTGCCGCGCGCACGCTCGTGGCCGTCAGGGTCAGTCGTGGTGCCGGGGTCAGCAGGGCGGTCGCCGTCAGGAGCAGCAGTAACACCAGCCGCCCGCACATCCTCGCCGCCCTCTCGCATCGCTTCTCTCGCATGCGAGAACGGTCCCGCACCGCCACCGATCATGGCCGGTATCTGTGGATAACCGCCGGGTTGTGGACAGCGGCGTCACCCGGTACCTCGCGGGTCCCGTACACTTCTTCTGGCGATCCGGGTCACCGGGTCGACTTCGCACGCCCCGATACGACCACCGGAAACGGTCCGTATCAGCGCCCCTCGGTCCTCAGTGGCACGGCGCATGTGGGCGTCAGGCGCGGGAGCCGTCCGGCCCCCGCGGCACAACCGAGAACCAAGGAGAACACGGCCATGGCCGTCGTCACGATGCGGGAGCTGCTGGAAAGCGGCGTCCACTTCGGTCACCAGACCCGCCGTTGGAACCCGAAGATGAAGCGCTTCATCTTCACCGAGCGCAACGGCATCTACATCATCGACCTGCTCCAGTCGCTGTCGTACATCGACCGCGCCTACGAGTTCGTCAAGGAGACCGTCGCCCACGGCGGCACGGTCATGTTCGTCGGTACCAAGAAGCAGGCGCAGGAGGCCATCGCCGAGCAGGCCACCCGCGTCGGCATGCCCTACGTCAACCAGCGCTGGCTGGGCGGCATGCTCACCAACTTCTCGACCGTCTACAAGCGTCTGCAGCGCCTCAAGGAGCTTGAGCAGATCGACTTCGAGGACGTCGCGTCCTCCGGTCTGACCAAGAAGGAGCTTCTCGTGCTCTCGCGCGAGAAGGCCAAGCTGGAGAAGACCCTCGGTGGTATCCGCGAGATGCAGAAGGTGCCCAGCGCCGTCTGGATCGTGGACACCAAGAAGGAGCACATCGCTGTCGGTGAGGCCCGGAAGCTCAACATTCCGGTGGTCGCCATCCTCGACACCAACTGTGACCCCGACGAGGTCGACTACAAGATCCCGGGCAACGACGACGCGATCCGCTCCGTCACCCTGCTCACCCGTGTGATCGCCGACGCCGTCGCCGAGGGCCTCATCGCCCGTTCCGGCGTGGCGACGGAGGGCAAGGGCGAGAAGGCCGCGGGCGAGCCGCTCGCCGAGTGGGAGCGCGACCTGCTCGAGGGCGAGAAGAAGGCCGAGGAGGCCCCGGCCGCCGAGGCCGCCCCCGCCACCGAGGGCGACAAGCCCGCCGAGGCCGAGAAGGCCGCCGAGGGCGAGCAGGCCTGACATCGTCAGCGCTGACGACGGGGGCGGTCGACATGACGTCCGCCCCCGTCGTTCACCCGTTGGTCAGCCCGACGTACGCGGTCCGCGACTACATGTGGGTCGTGACCGTGCGGATCTAAACGAGAAAGACTCACAGACTCATGGCGAACTACACCGCCGCCGACGTCAAGAAGCTCCGTGAGCTCACCGGCGCCGGCATGATGGACTGCAAGAAGGCGCTGGACGAGGCCGAGGGCAACGTCGAGAAGGCCGTCGAGGCGCTCCGTATCAAGGGCCAGAAGGGCGTCGCCAAGCGCGAGGGCCGCTCCGCCGAGAACGGCGCCGTGGTCTCGATCATCGCCGACGACAACTCCTCCGGTGTCCTCGTCGAGCTGAAGTGCGAGACGGACTTCGTCGCCAAGGGCGAGAAGTTCCAGGCCGTGGCCAACACCATCGCCGAGCACGTCGCCAAGACCTCCCCGGCCGACCTCGAGGCCCTGCTCGCCTCCGAGATCGAGGCCGGCAAGACCGTCCAGGCGTTCGTCGACGAGGCCAACGCCAACCTCGGCGAGAAGATCGTCCTGGACCGCTTCGCGCAGTTCGCCGACGGCTACGTGCTCGCGTACATGCACCGCACGATGCCCGACCTGCCCCCGCAGATCGGTGTCCTCGTCGAGCTGGACAAGCCGAACGCCGAGGTCGCCAAGGGCGTCGCCCAGCACATCGCCGCCTTCGCGCCGAAGTACCTCGCCAAGGAGGACGTCCCGGCCGAGGTCGTCGAGTCCGAGCGTCGTATCGCCGAGGAGACCACCCGCGCCGAGGGCAAGCCCGAGGCCGCGATCGCCAAGATCGTCGAGGGTCGTCTGAACGGCTTCTTCAAGGACGCCACGCTGCTCGGCCAGCCGTACGCGCTCGACAACAAGAAGTCCGTCCAGAAGGTCCTGGACGAGGCCGGTGTCACCCTGAAGCGCTTCTCGCGCATCAAGGTCGGCATCTGAGTCCGTGCCGCGATCGGCGCCCGGTCCCGATAGGGTCAAGGGCAGTCGTTGACGGACGACAGCAGATCTGACGAGGAGGCCATTGCCGAGATGGGTTGCGAAACACACCCCAGCCGGCAGTGGTCTTCTTCGTTTGTGCACCACGTAACAAAGGCGGGATCTCGATGACCACCAAGGCCCAGAAGAGCGACGACGGCAAAGTGCGCGGCCGGTTTCTGCTGAAGCTGTCCGGAGAGGCCTTCTCCGGTGGCGGCGGCCTCGGCGTCGACCCGGACGTGGTGCACAAGATCGCCCGCGAGATCGCGGCCGTCGTACGTGACGGCGCGCAGATCGCGGTTGTCATCGGCGGCGGCAACTTCTTCCGCGGCGCCGAACTCCAGCAGCGTGGCATGGACCGGGCCCGCTCCGACTACATGGGCATGCTCGGCACCGTGATGAACTGCCTCGCCCTGCAGGACTTCCTGGAGAAGGAGGGCATCGACAGCCGGGTCCAGACCGCCATCACCATGGGCCAGGTAGCCGAGCCCTACATCCCGCTGCGCGCCGTACGGCACCTGGAGAAGGGCCGCGTGGTCATCTTCGGCGCCGGTATGGGCATGCCGTACTTCTCCACCGACACCACCGCCGCCCAGCGCGCCCTGGAGATCGACGCCGAGGCGCTGCTGATGGGCAAGAACGGTGTCGACGGGGTCTACGACTCCGACCCCAAGACCAACCCGGACGCCGTCAAGTTCGACTCCCTCGGCTACGGCGAGGTCATCACGCGCGATCTCAAGGTCGCCGACGCCACGGCGATCACCCTGTGCCGCGACAACAAGCTCCCGATCCTCGTCTTCGAGCTCCTGGCGGAGGGCAATATCGCCCGCGCCGTCAAGGGTGAGAAGATCGGCACGCTTGTGGGTGAGCAGGGCGGTCGGGGCTGACGCTCCGACAACGAACCCGTCCGGGGGACGGACGGGACGGACCCTGACCGGGGGATGGACAATGTCCTGCCGGTCGGGAACCGTGCAGGAAGAAGACGCGACGCAGCCGGCCGCCGCCCCCACCGAGGAACCGCAGCCGGGCCTTACTCAAGACGCAGGAGCAAGTGGTGATCGAAGAGACCCTCCTCGAGGCCGAGGAGAAGATGGAGAAGGCCGTCGTGGTCGCCAAGGAGGACTTCGCCGCGATCCGCACCGGCCGTGCGCACCCGGCGATGTTCAACAAGATCGTGGCCGACTACTACGGCGCGCCGACGCCGATCAACCAGCTGGCTTCGTTCTCCGTGCCGGAGCCGCGGATGGCGGTCGTCACCCCGTTCGACAAGAGCGCGCTGCGCAACATCGAGCAGGCGATCCGCGACTCCGACCTCGGCGTCAACCCGAGCAACGACGGCAACATCATCCGAGTGGTGTTCCCCGAGCTCACCGAGGAGCGCCGCCGCGAGTACATCAAGGTCGCCAAGGG
Source organism: Streptomyces sp. UG1 (assembly GCF_049974585.1). Classification (NCBI taxonomy): domain Bacteria; kingdom Bacillati; phylum Actinomycetota; class Actinomycetes; order Kitasatosporales; family Streptomycetaceae; genus Streptomyces; species Streptomyces sp. UG1. The sequence goes on from NZ_JBNGGG010000004.1 coordinate 253,228, forward strand.
CAAGGGCGAGGACGCCAAGGTGTCCATCCGCTCCGTCCGCCGCAAGGCCAAGGACGCCATCGACAAGCTGATCAAGGACGGCGAGATCGGCGAGGACGAGGGCCGGCGTGCGGAGAAGGAGCTCGACGACACCACGCACAAGTACGTGGCTCAGGTGGACGAACTCCTCAAGCACAAGGAAGCGGAGCTGCTCGAGGTCTGATGAACGACTCTTCCTGGGGGGCACCGTCCGGGGCCGGGCCTACTGGGCAGGCCGGGTACTGGGGGCCCACCGCGCGTGGACCTGCCCAGGGGGCTGCCCCGGCGGGTCCCGCGTACGATGCGCCTGAGGCGCAGCAGACTCGCCCCATGCCCATCGTGCCCGACGTACCCGCGTATGGCGGAGACCAGGATGACGACCGGGGGGCCGCTCGACCGAGCGGCCCCTTGTTCCACGGCCGGTCGCCGCAGACGCGGCCTCACGACATGCCGCAGGCGCGGCCCTCACAAGCGGCGCCGCAGAATCCGGAGCCCATGCACGACGCCCCGCAGCCGGCGCCCCAGCCGCAGAAGAAGAGCGCGGGGCGTGACCTGGGCGCGGCCATAGGGGTCGGCGTCGGGCTCGGCGTGGTGATCGTCGCGTCGCTGTTCGTCGTCAAGGCCGTGTTCGTCGGCGTCGTCGCGGTCGCCGTCGTCGTGGGTCTGTGGGAGCTGACCAAGCGGCTGGAGGAGCGCAAGGGCATCAAGGCGCCCGTCGTCCCGCTCGCGCTCGGCGGGGCGGCCATGGTCGTCGCCGGGTACGTCCGGGGCGCCGAGGGTGCCTGGGTGGCGATGGCGCTGACCGCGCTGGCCGTACTGGTCTGGCGGATGCTCGAGCCGCCCGAGGGCTACCTCAAGGACGTCACCGCCGGAGTCTTCGCGGCGTTCTACGTCCCGTTCCTGGCGACGTTCGTCGTGATGATGCTGGCGGCCGACGACGGAGCGTGGCGCGTCCTGACGTTCTTGCTGCTGACGGTCGTCAGCGACACCGGCGCGTACGCCGTCGGCTGGCGCTTCGGCACGCACAAGCTCGCCCCCCGCATCAGCCCCGGCAAGACCCGCGAGGGCCTGCTCGGCGCGGTGAGCTTCGCGATGGTGGCGGGCGCGCTGTGCATGCAGTTCCTGATCGACGACGGCTCCTGGTGGCAGGGCCTGCTGCTGGGCCTCGCGGTGGCGGCCAGCGCGACGCTCGGCGACCTCGGCGAGTCGATGATCAAGCGGGACCTGGGCATCAAGGACATGGGCACGCTGCTCCCGGGACATGGCGGAATCATGGACCGACTGGATTCGCTGTTGCCTACGGCGCCTGTGGTGTGGCTGCTCTTGGTGGTTTTCGTGGGGAGTGGCTGACGGAGGGACATGGCGCCGCGCCGCGGTAGCGGCAGGTCGATACGGCATGGACCGGCTGGATTCGCTGTTGCCTACGGCGCCTGTCGTCTGGCTGCTCCTCGTGCTGTTCGTGGGTTCGGGCTGACGGATCGGTCCGTGTCCAGGAGCCTTCGCTCTCGCAGAGCGGAGGCTCCTCGCTTTGTGGGACGATTTCTGTGTACGCCCCTCAAGGCATTCAAAGGGGGTCATCATGACCGTCATCCGAGAAAGCATCGACGTCGACCGGACCCCGGCCGAGGTCTACGCCTACATGACGGACTTCTCTCATCTGCCGGAATGGCAGCTCAGTGCCGTCTCGGCCGAACCGCTCGACGAGGGACCGCTCCACACCGGCTCCCGAGTCAAGGTCACCCGGCGGATAGGCAACCGTCAGATCCCGATGACCGTGCAGTTCGACGAGCTCGACCCACCCCGTAGCTGGGATCTGCACGGGATCGACGGCCCCGTCAGGCCCCGCACCCACGGTGAGATCGAGCCGCTCGACGACGGGCAGCGCTCCCGCGTGACGATCGACATCGACTTCGAGGGGCACGGCCTGGGCAAGGTCCTGGTACCGCTCGTGGTCCGCCCACAGGTCCGCAAGGAACTGCCGCGCGACGAACAACTCCTCAAGGACCGGCTGGAGGGCAGGACCGACTAGTCCTGCATCTGCGGCACACGGGCGTGGAGCAGGGTGCACCAGTGGATCTGCGACACTGGTTGAGCCATGCCTAAGCCCGGAGAACTCACTTTCGTCGCCCCCCGCGGAGCCAAGAAGCCGCCGCGGCACCTTGCCGATCTCACGCCCGGTGAGCGTAAGGATGCCGTGGCCGCGGTCGGGGAGAAGCCGTTTCGTGCCAAGCAGCTCTCGCAGCACTACTTCGCGCGGTACACCCATGACCCGGAGCAGTGGACCGACATCCCTGCCGGGGCGCGTGCCAAGCTGCGCGAGGAGTTGTTTCCGGAGCTGATGACCGTCGTACGGCATCTGTCGACCGACCAGGGGACGACGCGTAAGACGCTGTGGCGGCTGTTCGACGGTACGCTCGTCGAGTCGGTGCTGATGCGGTATCCGGACCGGGTGACGATGTGCATCAGTTCGCAGGCCGGGTGCGGAATGAACTGTCCCTTCTGCGCCACCGGGCAGGCGGGGCTCGACCGCAATCTGTCCACCGCCGAGATCGTGCATCAGATCGTGGACGGGATGCGGGCGCTGCGGGACGGAGAGGTCCCGGGTGGACCGGCGAGGCTCTCCAACATCGTCTTCATGGGGATGGGGGAGCCGCTCGCCAACTACAACCGGGTGGTGGGGGCCATCCGGCGGCTCACCGATCCCGAGCCGGACGGGCTGGGGCTGTCCCAGCGGGGGATCACCGTCTCGACCGTCGGCCTCGTCCCGGCCATCCACCGGTTCGCCGACGAGGGCTTCAAGTGCCGGCTCGCGATCTCGCTGCACGCGCCCGACGACGAGCTGCGCGACACCCTCGTCCCCGTGAACACGCGGTGGAAGGTGCGCGAGGTCCTCGACGCCGGATTCGAGTACGTCGAGAAGTCCGGGCGCCGGCTGTCCATCGAGTACGCCCTCATCCGGGACATCAACGACCAGGCGTGGCGCGGGGACCGGCTGGGGCGGCTGCTCAAGGGCAAGCCGGTGCATGTGAACCTGATTCCGCTGAACCCGACTCCGGGCTCGAAGTGGACGGCCTCGCGGCCCGCAGACGAGAAGGCGTTCGTCGAGGCCATCGCCGCCCATGGTGTGCCGGTGACCATTCGGGACACCCGTGGTCAGGAGATCGACGGAGCGTGTGGTCAGCTCGCCGCGACCGAGCGGTAGTCTGATCGCCGTAGGTACATCTTCATATTCCGACAGGGGAGCGCCACAGCGCTGAGAGTGCGGCAACCGGGCCGCAGACCCTCTGAACCTCGCCCAGGTCATTCTGGGTAGGAAGTTCGGTCATCACTCAAGCTGTTGCGCCCTGCCCGGAGGCCGAAGGAGACCTCCGGGCAGGGCCGCGTCTCTTCCTGGTCACCCAGGAGGAATCGAATCCAGTGAGCATCACCAAGAAGGCCACGGTCATCGCCGTCGGGCTCGGCCTCGTCACGCTGTCCGCGTGCGGTTCGTCCGACTCGGGCGGCGGCGACGCCGGGTCCAAGAGCACGACCGTGACCCTCGTCAGCCACAACTCGTGGGCCGTCTCGAAGAGCGTCCTCGCGGCGTTCGAGAAGGCGTCCGGCTACAAGGTCAAGGTCCTCAAGGACGGTGACGCCGGGCAAGCCGTCAACAAGGCCGTCCTCACCAAGGACAACCCGCAGGGCGACGTCTTCTTCGGCGTCGACAACACCCTGCTCTCGCGGGCCCTCGACAACGACCTGTTCCAGGCGTACGAGCCCAAGGGCTCCGACCTGATCCTCCCCGAGTACCGGGTCGACCAGGACGAGCACCGGGTCACCCCGATCGACACCGGCGACATCTGCGTCAACTACGACAAGGCGTACTTCAGCGAGCACAAGCTCGACCCGCCCACCTCGTTCGACGATCTGATCAAGCCCGAGTACAAGAACCTCCTCGTCACCGAGAACGCCTCCACCTCCTCGCCCGGCCTCGGCTTCCTGCTCGGCACCGCCGCCCAGTACGGCGACGACGGCTGGCAGGACTACTGGAAGAAGCTGAAGGCCAACGGCGTCAAGGTCGTCGACGGCTGGGAGCAGGCCTACAACGAGGAGTTCTCCGGGTCCGCCGGCGGCAAGAAGGCCAAGGCCGACCGGCCGCTCGTCGTGTCGTACGCCTCCTCGCCGCCCGCCGAGGTCATCTTCGCCGACCCGAAGCCGACCACCGCGCCGACCGGGGTGGCGACCGGCACCTGCTTCCGGCAGGTCGAGTACGCGGGCCTGCTGAGCAACGCCAAGAACGCCGAGGGCGGCAAGGCGCTCCTCGACTTCATGCTCACCAAGACCTTCCAGGACGACATGCCGCTCAACATGTTCGTCTACCCGGTGGTCGAGGGCGCCCAGGTGCCCGCGGAGTTCACCAAGTACGGGCCGCAGGCCGAGAACCCCGAGACCATGGACCCGGCCAAGATCGCCGACAACCGTGACGACTGGGTCAAGTCGTGGACCTCGCTCGTACTGAAGTAACTGAAGTAACCGAAGCAGCGGTCCCGCCCAGGAGGGGCGCGGCGGTGCGGCTCGGCCTCGTCGCCGTGCCCGTCGCGTTCTTCGCGGTCTTCTTCGCCTACCCGGTCACCGCGATCGTCGCGCGCGGTCTGAAGGTCGACGGGGCCTGGCAGTTCGGGCGGCTGTGGGACGTGCTCGGGGAGTCCGACATCCGGCACGTCCTGTGGTTCACCACCTGGCAGGCGCTCGCCTCCACGGCGCTGACCCTGCTGATCGCGCTGCCCGGTGCCTATGTCTTCGCCCGCTTCGACTTCCCCGGCAAGCAGGTTCTGCGGGCCGTGGTGACCGTGCCCTTCGTGCTGCCGACGGTCGTCGTCGGTACGGCGTTCCTCGCGTTGGTCGGCCGTGGCGGACTTCTCGACGAGCTGTGGGACGTACGGCTCGACACCACCGTGTGGGCCATCCTGCTCGCGCACGTCTTCTTCAACTACGCCGTCGTCGTACGGACGGTCGGCGGGCTCTGGGCGCAGCTCGACCCCCGGCAGGAGGAGGCCGCGCGGATGCTGGGGGCGTCGCCCCTCAAGGCCTGGCGTCAGGTCACCCTCCCGGCCCTCGCGCCCGCCGTGGCCGCCGCCGCCCTCATGGTCTTCCTGTTCACCTTCACCTCCTTCGGTGTCGTCCAGATCCTCGGCGGCCCGACCTTCTCCACCCTCGAAGTGGAGATCTACCGGCAGACGTCCGAGATCTTCGACCTGTCCACGGCCGCCGTCCTGACGATGATCCAGTTCGTGGCGGTGGGCGCGATCCTCGCCGTGCACGCCTGGACGGTACGGCGCCGGGAGAGCGCCCTGCGTCTGGTGGACGCGTCGGTGACCGCTCGGCGGCCGCGCGGGGCGGGGCAGTGGGCGCTGCTGGCCGGTGTCCTGGCCGTCATCGTCGTACTCCTGCTGCTGCCGCTCGGCGTGCTGGTGCAGCGGTCCCTCGACGCCCCCGACTTCGGCTACTACCGGGCGCTGACCAGTGCCGACGGCGGGGTCTTCCTCGTCGCGCCGATCGAGGCGATCGGCAATTCGCTCCAGTACGCCGTCGTCGCCACCCTCATCGCGGTGCTGATCGGCGGACTGGCCGCCGCCGCGCTCACCCGACGGGACGCGGGCCGGTTCGTGCGGGGCTTCGACGCGCTGTTGATGCTGCCGCTCGGGGTGTCCGCGGTGACGGTGGGCTTCGGGTTCCTGATCGCGCTGGACGAGCCGCCGCTCGACCTCCGCAGTTCCTGGATCCTCGTGCCGCTGGCGCAGGCGCTGGTCGGGGTGCCGTTCGTCGTACGGACCATGCTGCCCGTGCTGCGGGCCGTGGACCAGCGGCTGCGCGAGGCGGCCTCGGTGCTGGGAGCCTCGCCCTGGCGGGTCTGGCGCGAGGTCGATCTGCCGATGGTGCGGCGGGCGCTGCTGATCGCGGCCGGGTTCGCCTTCGCGGTGTCACTCGGGGAGTTCGGGGCGACCGTGTTCATCGCACGGCCCGACAACCCGACGCTGCCGGTCGCGGTGGCGCGGCTGCTGGGGCGGGCCGGCGAGCTCAACTACGGCCAGGCCATGGCCCTTTCGACGGTGTTGATGGTGGTGTGCGCGGTGGCGCTGCTGGTGCTGGAGCGGCTTCGTACGGATCGGACGGGGGAGTTCTAGATGGTGCTGGATCCGCAGAGTCTGCTGAGTCTCGCTGGTGCGACCGTGCGGTTCGGCGGGCGGGCCGTGCTGGACGCCGTCGACCTCGAGGTCGCCGAGCACGAGATCGTGTGCGTGCTCGGGCCGAGCGGCAGTGGCAAGTCGACGCTGCTGCGGGCCGTGGCGGGGCTGCAGCCCCTCGACGGCGGGCGGGTGGCGCTCGACGGGCGGGACCAGGCCGGGGTGCCCGCGCACCGGCGGGGCGTCGGGCTGATGTTCCAGGACCATCAGCTCTTCCCGCAGCGCGACGTCGGCGGCAACGTGGCCTTCGGGGCGCGGATGCACGGCGCCTCCAAGGCGGAACAGGGCGAGCGGGTACGGGAGTTGCTCGACCTGGTCGGGCTGCCGGGCGCGGCCGGGCGGGCCGTGGCCTCGCTGTCCGGCGGGGAGCAGCAGCGGGTGGCGCTGGCCCGGGCGCTCGCACCCCGGCCGCGGCTGCTGATGCTGGACGAGCCGCTGGGGCAGCTCGACCGCTCGCTGCGGGAGCGGCTCGTGGTCGAACTCCGGGAGCTGTTCGGGCGGTTGGGCACCACCGTGCTGGCCGTGACGCACGACCAGGGCGAGGCCTTCGCGCTCGCCGACCGGGTCGTGGTGATGCGAGACGGGCGGATCGCCCAGACCGGGACGCCGCTCGAGGTGTGGCAGCACCCGGCCGACGCGTTCGTGGCGCGCTTCCTCGGCTTCGACAACGTGGTCGAGGGCACGGTCGCCGGGGAGGCCGCCGACACCCCCTGGGGCAAGCTGCCGGTCGGCGAGGGCGCCGCCCAGGGTCCGGGAACGCTGCTCGTACGGCCGGCCGGGGTGCGACTGGTCGCGCCCGACGCCGGGCTGCGCTGCACGGTGGCCGCGCGGACGTTCCGGGGCACTCATGTCGCCGTGCACCTCCATCCGGAGGACGCGCCGCGCCTGGAGGCGGCGTGTGCGCTGCGGGAGGCGCCGGAGGTCGGGGACGCCGTCGGAGTGGAGTTCGACGCCGCCGAAATTGTCGTGCTGGGCTGAGCGGACCGCCCCTAGGGTGCTACGTATGACTCCGCTCACGCATGATCGCTACTGCGACGAAATCGCCCACCAGGTACGGCAGCTCAGGACCGCGGTGACCTCGGGCGCGGACCTCGCGACCACCGTGCCGACCTGTCCGGACTGGTCCCTGGAGCAGCTCGTACGGCACATGGGCGCGGCCCTGCGCTGGGTGGAGCTGATGGTGCGGACGCGGGCCGAGGAGGAGATCCCGGAGGAACAGGTGCCGGGGGCCGGCGGGCCCGAGGGCGAGGGGGACGCCGCCGCCCTGGACGCCTGGCTCGCGGAGACCGGTGAGATGGTCGTCACCACACTGCGGGAGGCAGGGCCGGACACCAAGGTGTGGGGATGGGCCGGGATTCTCAACGCCGGGTTCTGGGCCCGCCGTATGACGCACGAGATCACGGTCCACCGGGCGGACGCGACCCTCGCGGCCGGGCTGCCGTACGAGGTCGCGCCGGACGTGGCCGCCGACGCCGTCGACGAGTGGCTGCAGATGGTCGAGTGGGCTCAGCGGACACTGCCGGACGACCCGGCGAAGGAGCTGCGCAGGCCGGGGAGCAGCATCCATCTGCACGCCACGGACGGCACGCCCGACGTCAACGCGGAGTGGACCATCGATCTCTCCGAGGACGTCATCGCCTGGCGGCGCGGCCACGAGAAGGCGACCGTCGCCCTGCGCGGCCCCCTGACCGCCGTGCTGCTCGCCTTCTACCGCCGACTGCCGCTGGACAGCCCCGAGTTGGAGGTCCTCGGCGAGCGGGAGCTGCTGGAGTTCTGGCTGGAGCGGGCGACGTTCGGCTGACAGCCGACAGACGTGTGGCCCGCCCCCGAATTCGCCGGGAAGGGGGCGGGCCACATGGTGGTGCTGCTCTGCGGGTGCGTCAGCGGTCGCCGTTCGCCCCACGGCGGCGCAGGCCGAAGAAGACGGCACCGCCACCGATCGCCACGAGCGCGACCGCGATGCCGGCGATCAGGCCGGTGTTGGAGTCCGCACCGGTCTCGGCGAGGTTGGAGTCACCGGCGTCCGCCGGGGCCGGAGCGTTGCTCTCGGTGTCCACGGGCGGCGTGCTGTCGCCCTCCGACGGCGTCGGGGACGGGGTGTCGGTCTCCTCGGCCGGGGTCGAGGCGGAGTCCGACGGGGTCGGGGTCGGCTCCTCCGACGGAGCCGGCGGCTTCTCCTCGTCCTTCTTGCAGGCCGTGGACGGCGTCGTCAGGTTGGGCTTGATGTCCTCGTCGACATAGCCCTCGGCCTTGACGTGGACGCGGTACTCCGCGTCCGGCTTCCAGTTCTCGGCGAAGGTGATGGTGACACCCTCGCGCGAGCCCTTGACCACCTGCTCGCCGACCTTCTTCAGGTCGGCGCCGTTGTTCTGCAGGAACACCGAGACGGTCGCCGGGACACCGCTGGGGTCCACGTCGGTGACGGTGATGATGCCCTTGTCGCCGTCGCACTTGGCTTCGGCGGAGAATTCACTGATGTCGCAGGCGAGCGCGGTGCCCGAGACGGAGAGCGCGAGCGCGGCGGCCGCGGAGGCGACGCCCAGAGCGCGCACGGAACGTGCGACGGTACGGCGGTTTATGGACACGTTTGTCCTTACGGGAGTTGCATCACTGAGGGGGGTTCGGAGGAGCCGGCGACCTGGCATCGCCGACCCCAGGAGTCTCACAGGTTTATAAGCGTGGCATAAGCAGTGTCAACGCGTATGCAGCCTACAGGCGTTGGCTTTGCCCTCTTATTAACCGCCGAGACGTTTCAACGCCTCTGGCGCCTCCTCGATCCGGTCCACGAGGGCGATCCGCGCCTGCATCGACCGATCGCGGGCCAGGGACTCCAGCAGCGGCCAGGCCGGCAGCTTCCCGGTCCAGTGCGCGCGGTCGACCAGGACCATGGGGGTGGGCTCACCGCGCGACTCGTAGTAGTTCGGCGTCGCGTTGTCGAAGATCTCCTGGACGGTCCCGGCGGCGCCCGGCAGGAAGACGACGCCCGCGTTGGAACGGGCCAGCAGGCCGTCCTCGCGGGTGGCGTTGGCGAAGTACTTGGCGATGTGCGAGGCGAACGGGTTCGGCGGCTCGTGGCCGTAGAACCAGGTCGGGATGCCGACGGAGCGGCCACCCTTGGACCAGCGGGCGCGCACCTCGAAGGCGGCCGCCGCCCAGTCGGTGATCGAGGGTGTGAACCCGGGTGCCTTGGCGAGGAGCCGGAGGGCGTCGAGGAGCATCGCGTCGTCGAACGGGGCCGCGTACGCGCCGAGGTTGGCCGCCTCCATCGCGCCCGGTCCGCCGCCGGTGGCGACTGTGAAATGCGCGCGGGCCAGCTCCCGGCCGAGCCGCGCGGCGCCCTCGTACGCCGGTGTGCCGCGGCGCATCGCGTGGCCGCCCATGACGCCCACCACCCGGGCGCCGGACAGGAGTTCGTCGAGCGCGTCCGAGACGGAGTCGTCGTGGATCGCGCGCAGCATGGAGGCGTACACGTCGCGGTCCGCCTTGGTCCGCTGGAACCAGGCGTACGCGCGGGCGTCGGGGGTGTTCTCGTAGCCGTCGGCCAGGGAGGCGAACAGCTCGTCGGGGGAGTAGACCAGGCCCCGGTACGGCTCGAAGGGCAGGCCGGGGACCAGCGGGAAGACCAGGGCGCCGTCGGTGCGTATCTTCGCGGCCGCCTCCTCGCGCATCCGGCAGCCGAGGAAGACGGCGCCCGCCGCGGAGGTGGTGAGCAGTTCGCGCGTACGGTCCGTCAGGTCGACTGCCTGGACCCGGAATCCGGCGAGGGTGCCGCGCGCCGAGACGGTCGCGTCGAACTCCTCCAGCGTCTCTATCTCACGGTCGTTGTGGTGGGCCGCATGGGCGGGCATCGTCTGCACCCGCCCATGCTAGACAGGGTGGTTCAGCCCTCGACGGCTGCCGGGTCCATCCACACGACCTCCCAGGTGTGGCCGTCGAGGTCGTCGAAGGCGCGGCCGTACATGAAGCCCATGTCCTGGATCTTGTCCGACGCGGTGCCGCCGGCGGCGACGGCCTTGTCGACCAGCTCGTCCACCTTCGCGCGGCTCTCGGCGCTCAGACAGACCAGCACCTCGCTGGTCTTCGTGGCGTCCGCGATCTCCTTGTCGGTGAAGGTCGCGTAGAACGGCTTGGTGAGCAGCATCGCCACGATGGTGTCGCTGATCACCACGGAGGCCGCGTTGTCGTCGCTGAACTGGGGGTTGATCGAGTAGCCCAGCTCCGTGAAGAACTTCTTCGAGGCGTCGAGGTCGTTCACGGGCAGGTTGACGAAGATCATCTGCTGGTAGGCGGGGGCGGTCATCGTGGTCTCTCCCATCGGGGCGGTTGCTGTTCGATGGGGTAGACCGGGGCTTCGATCGGAACTCATCGGCGGGCGGGGATTTTTTTCGGCGATGCGTGGTGGACCGTCTCAGCGTGCCAGGGGCAGGGCGGCCAGCTCGGCCACGATCAGGGTCAGCGGGCAGAAGACGGCCAGCAGGCCGCCGACGCGCAGGGCCGCCGCGCTGCGCAGCATCGAGGCCGGGGCGCCGAGGCGGAGCAGTGCGGCCGTGGTGTCGGCGCGGGTCTGCTTGGCCTCCAGCGCGGCCATGAGCAGGGTGGCCAGGGTGCAGCCGGTGATCACGGTGGTGGCGAGGGTGGAGAGGGGGCCGACGGCGGCGGTGGTCGCGGAGTCGGAGAGGGGGGCGATGGCGTACGTGGCGGAGGCGACCGCGCAGACGATGCCGAGGGGGCGGCCGATGCGGGTGGCTTCCGCCATGAGGCCGCGGCCCGCGAGGAGGCGGAGGGGGCCTGGGCGCACGGACTGCAGGAGGCGGCCGCAGAGGTGGGTGAGGCCGGGGGCGGCGAGGGCCATGCCGAGGGCGGTGAGGATCCAGCCGAACAGGACTCCGGCGGGGCCGGTGGGGAGGGCTGACGGGAGGGCGAGGGGGGTGTCGGTGGACGCCGCGGACGCCGCGCGGCTGGCGTAGGTCTCCATGGCCAGGCCTGCGGTGAGGGTGGTGATGCCCCAGGGGAGGCCTTTGGGGGCGGGGCGGGGGGTGAGGAGGGCGTCCGGGGTTTGGGGGGTGCCGTTGGCTGGGAGTGGGGGGTTGGTTGCGTGGCCCGGCGCCGGGTGCGTGCCGTCGGTTCGGGTCGGCCGGGGGTGGGTGTCGCTCGCCCGCGCTTGCGGGGTGCCGCCTGCGCCCACCCGTGCCGCCCAAGCGGCACGACTGCCCGCAGGCTGGGTGGGTTGGCTGGCCTCGGGCTGTGTGGGTTGGTCGTCCGCGGGCTGGTCGGGGTGGCTGTCCGCGGGCTGGGTGGGGCGGTTGCCGGTGGGCTGGGTGGGTTGGCTGTTCGCGGGCTGGGTGGGGTGGCTGTCCGCAGGATGCGTCGGCGCCCGCCTCAATCGGGTTCTGAAGCGGTCGTACGGCCTTCCCGCTCCCTTTCCCCTGGAAGCTCCGAGCTCCCTCGGTCGCAGTGACCAGGCCACCGTCGCCGATGCCAGTGCCGGGGTCAGGGTCAGGAGGGTCAGGGTGGCCGGGATTGGTAGGGGGCGGTCCGTCGCGAGGAAGTGCGCGGCCGCTCCGTCGAAGGGCATGCCCGTCAGGTCGCCTCGCAGGTGGAGGAAGACGAGCAGGGCCAGCATCGAGCCGACGGTGCAGGACAGGGCCGTGGTGGTGGCCGAGACGAGCATCAGGCGGACCGGGCCGAGGCCGATCGCCGCGAGGCCAGGGCGGGGCTTGGTGCCGGGGTCGGTGCGGGCCACCGCCACCGCGAGGTGGATCGTCGCGGCCAGCGGCGGCGCGCACCACGCCAGGCGGAGCGACGACGCGGCGGGGGAGTCCGGGTGGGACAGGGCGTAGCCCAGGGCGGACAGCAGCAGGAAGCCGGTGCCCGCCGCCCCCGCCGACACGAGCAGGCGGCGCAACTGTACGGCGGGCTGCGCGCCCCGGGTCAGACGGAGAGCGAGCACGCGGCCCGGCCTTCCGCCTCGGGGACGGGGGGCAGGTGCACCGTGTTCACCCGCCGTCCGTCGAGGAGGGCGACGGTGCGGTCGGCCAGGACTGCCGTGTCCGCGTCATGGCTGGCCAGCACGACCGTGATGCCGTGCGAGCGGGCCGCGGTCGTCAGGGTGCGCAGGACCTGGGTGCGGTCGGAGCGGTGCAGCGGAGCCGTCGGCTCGTCGGCGAACAGCACCATCGGCGACGGGGCCAGCGCCCGGGCGATGCACACGCGCTGGCGCTCGGTCTGGACGAGCTGGTGCGGGCGCTTGCGGGCCGCCTCGCCCACGTCCAGGCGCTCCAGCCACTCCAGCGCGGCCGTCTTGGCCCGGCGGCGGCTCGTGCCGCGCAGCATCAGGGGGAGGGCGGTGTTCTCCCAGACGTTCAGCTCGGGCACGAGCGACGGGGTGGGGTCGACCCAGGCGAAGCGGTCGCGGCGCAGCCGTTCGCGGGCCACCGGGCCCATCGTGTGCACCGGCACGCTGTTGAACCAGACCTCCCCGCGCCGCGCCGGGGAGAGGCCGGACAGACAGCGCAGGAGAGCGGTCTTGCCGCTGCCGCGCGGACCGATGACGGCGAGGACCTCGCCCTCCTGGACACCGAGCGAGACCCCGTTGAGCGCGGGCGAGCCGTCGTGGTGCGAGAAGTGCAGGGCGCGTGCCCAGAGCACGTCGTTGTCCGGCGGGGCCACCATGGGCGTACACCTCGGTTCTGATCGTCATTTCTTCTTGCCAATCCCCCTTGCGGGGGAACGAAGGCAGGACCGATCGGTTACAGGGCACGCTAAGGAGCCGGGGGCGGATCCCCGGACAGCACGCGGCCCGGGCGCACCGTTCTCACTCGTACGGGTGCACCCGGGCCGGGGTCGCTCAGAGCTTCGTCCACGCCTCCGACAGCGTCTCGCGCAGGATCTGCTCGATCTCGTCGAACGTCTCCTGGTTGGAGATCAGCGGCGGGGCGAGCTGGACGACCGGGTCACCGCGGTCGTCGGCACGGCAGTAAAGGCCGTTCTCGTACAGCTTCTTGGAGAGGAAGCCGTACAGGACCCGCTCGGTCTCCTCGGCGTCGAACGACTCCATGGTCGCCTTGTCCTTCACCAGCTCGATGCCGTAGAAGAAGCCGTTGCCGCGGACGTCGCCGACGATCGGAAGGTCGTACAGCTTCTCCAGCGTCGCGCGGAACGCGGCCTCGTTGTCGAGGACGTGCTGGTTGAGGCCCTCGCGCTCGAACAGGTCGAGGTTGGCGACGCCCACCGCGGCCGACACCGGGTGGCCGCCGAAGGTGTAGCCGTGCAGGAAGGTGTTGTCGCCCTTGTAGAAGGGCTCGGCGAGACGGTCGGAGACGATGCAGGCGCCGATGGGGGAGTAGCCGGACGTCATGCCCTTGGCGCAGGTGATCATGTCCGGGACGTAGCCGAACTTGTCGCAGGCGAACATCGTGCCCAGGCGGCCGAAGGCGCAGATGACCTCGTCGGAGACCAGCAGTACGTCGTACTGGTCGCAGATCTCGCGCACGCGCTGGAAGTAGCCGGGCGGGGGCGGGAAGCAGCCGCCCGCGTTCTGCACCGGCTCCAGGAAGACCGCGGCGACCGTGTCCGGGCCCTCGAAGAGGATCTGCTGCTCGATCTGGTCGGCGGCCCAGCGGCCGAAGGCCTCCGGGTCGTCGCCGTGGATGGGGGCCCGGTAGATGTTGGTGTTCGGGACCTTGTGGGCGCCGGGGACCAGCGGTTCGAACGGGGCCTTCAAGCCCGGGAGGCCGGTGATGGACAGGGCGCCCTGCGGCGTGCCGTGGTACGCGACGGCGCGCGAGATCACCTTGTGCTTGGTGGGCTTGCCGACCAGCTTGAAGTACTGCTTGGCGAGCTTCCAGGCGGTCTCCACCGCCTCACCGCCGCCGGTGGTGAAGAAGACCTTGTTGAGGTCGCCCGGCGCGTGGCCGGCCAGACGCTCCGCGAGCTCCACGGCCCTCGGGTGCGCGTAGGACCAGACCGGGAAGAACGCCAGCTCCTGCGCCTGCTTGAAGGCGGTCTCGGCCAGCTCGACGCGGCCGTGCCCGGCCTGGACCACGAACAGGCCGGCCAGACCGTCGAGGTAGCGCTTGCCCTTGTCGTCGTAGATGTAGGTTCCCTCGCCCCGGACGATGGTGGGGACGGGGGAGTTCTCGTACGAGGACATGCGGGTGAAGTGCATCCACAAGTGGTCGTACGCGGTACGGCTGAGGTCCTTGCTGCTCACGGTTATCGGGTCCTCACGGTTATCGGGTTCCCCACATGTAGGTCTGCTTCTTGAGCTTGAGGTAGACGAAGCTCTCGGTGGAACGCACTGCGGGCACGGCCCGGATGCGTTTGTTGATGACCTCCAGGAGGTGGTCGTCGTCCTCGCAGACGATCTCCACCATCAGGTCGAAGGACCCGGCGGTCATCACCACGTACTCGCATTCGGACATGGCGGCCAGCGCGTCCGCGACGGACTCCACGTCGCCCTCGACGTTCACGCCGACCATCGCCTGCCGGCGGAAGCCCACGGTGAGCGGGTCCGTGACGGCGACGATCTGCATCACGCCCTGGTCGAGCAGCTTCTGGACGCGCTGGCGCACGGCCGCCTCGGACAGGCCGACGGCCTTGCCGATCGCGGCGTACGGCCGGCGGCCGTCCTCCTGAAGTTGTTCGATGATGGCTAGGGAGACGGCGTCCAACTGGGGGCCGCCGCTCCTGGACTCGCGGGAGTCCTTGGAGTCCTTGGGGTCTGCGCTTCGACTGGCCACGACGTCACTGTGCACGACGTCTCGACAGTTCCGCAAGGCCAAGGCGATGAAATTCGTTGTTTACGTGACGTGAGTCTGCGGATTTCGCAGATGTGGCGGCAATAGGGGTGTTGAAAACGTGGGCCGGGCGATTAGGGTGGCGTCTCAGAGAATGGACAGCCAGAAGCCCAGAAGCAGTGAAGATCTGACAGGAGGCCGGCAGTGAGCACCGAGCTGCGTCGTCTGCGCAACTACATCGACGGTGAGTTCCGGGACGCCGCCGACGGACGGACCACCGAGGTGGTCAACCCCGCGACGGGCGAGGCGTACGCGACAGCGCCGCTGTCCGGGCAGGCGGACGTCGACGCCGCGATGGAGGCCGCCGCCCGGGCCTTCCCCGCCTGGCGCGACACGACCCCCGCCGAGCGGCAGAAGGCCCTGCTGAAGATCGCGGACGCGTTCGAGGAGCGGGCCGAGGAGCTGATCGCGGCGGAGGTGGAGAACACGGGCAAGCCGATCGGGCTGACCCGCTCCGAGGAGATCCCGCCCATGGTCGACCAGATCCGCTTCTTCGCGGGCGCGGCGCGGATGCTCGAGGGACGCTCGGCCGGTGAGTACATGGAGGGCCTGACCTCGATCGTGCGCCGTGAGCCGGTCGGCGTCTGCGCGCAGGTCGCGCCGTGGAACTACCCGATGATGATGGCCGTGTGGAAGTTCGCGCCGGCCCTCGCGGCGGGCAACACGGTCGTGCTGAAGCCGTCCGACACGACGCCCGCGTCGACCGTCCTGATCGCCGAGATCATCGGCTCGGTGGTGCCCAAGGGCGTCTTCAACGTCATCACCGGCGACCGGGACACCGGCCGGATGATGGTCGAGCACCCGACCCCGGCGATGGCCTCCATCACCGGCTCCGTGCGGGCCGGCATGCAGGTCGCCGAGTCCGCGTCCAAGGACCTCAAGCGGGTCCACCTGGAGCTGGGCGGCAAGGCGCCGGTCGTCGTGTTCGAGGACACTGACATCGCCAAGGCCGTCGAGGACATCTCCGTGGCGGGCTTCTTCAACGCCGGGCAGGACTGCACGGCCGCCTGCCGGGTCCTCGTCCACGAGGCCATCCACGACGAGTTCGTCGCCGCGCTCGCGAAGGCCGCCGCCGACACCAAGACGGGTCAGCCGGACGACGAGGACGTCCTCTTCGGCCCGCTCAACAACCCCAACCAGCTCAAGCAGGTCGAGGGCTTCATCGAGCGGCTGCCGGCGCACGCGCGCGTGGAGGCCGGTGGCAAGCGGGTCGGCGACAAGGGCTACTTCTTCGCGCCGACCGTCGTCTCGGGCCTGAAGCAGGACGACGAGATCATCCAGAAGGAGGTCTTCGGGCCGGTCATCACCGTGCAGTCCTTCTCGAACGAGGAGCAGGCCGTCGAGTGGGCGAACGGCGTCGAGTACGCGCTCGCCTCCTCGGTGTGGACGAAGGACCACGGGCGCGCGATGCGGATGTCGAAGGCGCTGGACTTCGGGTGCGTGTGGATCAACACGCACATTCCGTTGGTCGCGGAGATGCCGCACGGCGGGTTCAAGAAGTCCGGGTACGGCAAGGACCTTTCGGCGTACGGCTTCGACGACTACACGCGGATCAAGCACGTGATGACGTCGCTGGACGCCTAGGTCGCGTTTCGGTGGTGGTAGCGCCGTGTGCTACGCCGCTACCACCGCCCCCGCCGATGCACCGCCGTGCGCCCCACGACCGCCGCCAGCTTGCGCAGTCGGCGCCAGTCCAGGCGTGGGCCGCGCTGGGGGACGCCGGGGCGTTTGCGGGGGACGCGGACGCGCAGGGCGCCCGGGGTGATGCGGCAGTGGACCGGGGCGGGCAGGACCAGGGCCTCGCCGTCGATGCCGGCCTCGATCTCCGGGCGGTCGGCGTCGATGACGACCTCGGACGCGGTGAGGATGGTGAGGCCGCTCGGCTCGGGGTCGAGCAGCAGCGCGGCGGCCTCGGCCGCGCTGTCCACCCGGAGGCCGAGCACGCCGAGTACGGCCGCGTCGAGGCGGTCGCGGCGGCCGAGGCCGAAGGGGTCGTCCGTACGGTAGGGGTTGTTGCTGACCAGCACGGCGTGCGGGGCGTCCAGCGTCCTGCCCGCCGCCCGGGCGGTCAGCCGCGGGCCCTGCTGGCGGGTGAGCAGGTCGGGGAGCAGCTCCAGGCTGGTGCCGATCTTGTCGGCGCGGTAGCCGGGGTTCTGCACGATGGCCGCGTACGCCCCGAAGGAGGCGTTGTTGACGAAGGGCCGGCCGTTCGCGAAGCCCAGGTCGACGCGCAGTTCCACGCCGTCGGTGAGCGCGTCCAGGCAGGCGGCGGGATTCTCGCGGTCGAGGCCGAGGTCCATGGCGAAGTGGTTGCGGGTGCCGGCGCTGATCACCAGGAACGGGATGTCGTACGCGGCGGCGACGGCCGCGACCCGCGCCTGGGTGCCGTCCCCGCCCGCGACGCCCAGCAGGTCCGCGCCCTCCGCCACGGCCTTGCGGGCCAGGGCGGTGACGTCCTGGTGCCGATCGGGGTCGAGGAGGACGACCTCGGCGCCGAGCCGTTCGGCCTTCTCCTTGAGGGCGAAGCGTTCCACCTTCCCGTCGCCCGAGCGCGGGTTCATGATCAGGACCGCCCGCCGCGGTGGCGCCGCCTTGCGCTCCCGCATCACCCGCACCCGGGTGCTGCCCGTGCCCCGCAGCGCGTACCGGCCGCTCCACACGGCCACCGTCCACAGCGCCACGGACGCCAGCAGCGCCCAGAAGAGGGTGGCCGCGAACAGGGCGACGAGGGCCGCCGGGACCGCCAGCGCCAGCACGGCCGCCGCCCAGCGCACCGGTCCGCGCAGGGTCAGCGTCCACCACACGGCGACCGCGCTCAGACCCAGGCCCGCCACGCCCGCCACCAGCAGCAGGATGCCGCCGACACCGCCGTACGCGAGCGGCACGAGCACCGCGAGCCCCGCGGCGGCCAACGCCGTCCGCGCCGCCCACCGCTGCGCCCGGTAGGCCCGCCCGCTCAAGTCCAGGCCCATGCGTCCTCCCTCGTCGGCGGACATCGTAGGGCGGCCACGACACGGACCGCATGGCGGCACCCGGCCACGCTCCGCGGGGCGGGTCCGATACGCCCGGCCCATTGCTTTTGAACGTGTTCAACTCCTCGCGTACGCTACCGCCATGAACGACAGAGCCGCCCTGCTCAAGGGCATCCGTGTCTGGCTGGCCCTCTTCGTCGTCTGCCTGGTGCTCAGCGGTGCCACGGCCTTCCCCCTGGTCCACGAACTGCGCTGGACCGAGGATCTGTCGCGCGCCCTGTCCGTGCCGGAGCACCTGCCCGCCCTCATGGACTGGATCGAGCGCGTCCGGCGCGGGCTCGACACGGCCGACGCCGACTACCCCTTCCTCCTCCACGGCACCGACTGGCTGGCCTTCGCCCACCTGATCTGCGGGCCGATCCGCGGCATCCCCTCCTGGTGGTCGGTGATCGACATGTCGTTCGGCGTCTTCGGGCCGATTCCCCTGTATGTCGTGCGGAAGAGGATCAAGCGGCTGGAGGCGCTCACGGCGCCCGCGGTGCCTCCAGCCGCCGTCGCCGTCAGCGGTTGAACGCCGGGAAGGCGAAGCGCTGGGCGATGGCCAGGCCGTCGCCCCTCGCGTCGGTCGAGTTGACGGAGTAGACGAGGGTGCGCGACAGGTCGCGGGTGGCCGCGACGACCGTGTGGTAGCCGGGGCGGGAGCCCGTCTTGGCCCAGACCGTCCGGCCGTTCAGCTCGAACGGCGAGAAGGGCGCGCCCATCGTGGCGTCGACCGCGTCCGGCACCGCGAACATCTCCTTCAGCTGCGGCTCGGGCACGACCCGGCCGCGGAACAGGCCCACCAGCAGCCGCTCGAGGTCCGCGGTCGTCGAGATCATGTCGCCGGCCGCCCACCGGTCGGACATGTTCCACTCGGTCACGTCCACCAGCTTGCCGTCGATCCAGTCGTAGCCGCGGTTGTGCGGGCCGTGGACACGGGGGTCGGGGCCGGCGGGGAAGGAGGTGTGCCGCATGCCGAGCGGGCGGAAGATCCGTACGGCGGCCTGGTGGGCGTACGAGTCACCGGTGACCTTCTCGATCAGCATGGCGAGCACGGTGTAGTGGATGTTGCCGTAGACCTGCCGCTCGCCGGGCGCGTTGTCGGGGTCGGGGCCCTTGGCCACGGACGCGGCGACGACCTCGGCGGGCGTCAGGGTCTCGAAGCGGTGGGGGTACATCTCCTCGGTGGTGCCGCCGAGGGACTTGCCGGGCCGCAGACCGCTGGTGAAGTTCAGCAACTGCCGTACGGTGATCGGCTCGAAGGCGTCCGTGAGCAGGCCGGGCAGGTACTGCTGCACCGTACCGTCGAGGGAGATCCGCCCCTCGGCGGCGAGTTGCAGCACGATCGCCGCGGTCACGACCTTCGTCGTGGAACCGGCCCGGAAGCGGGCGTTCTCGATCGCCGGCGCCCCCGTTCTCATGTCCCGCACCCCGGCCGCCCCGTGCCAGCTGCCCCTGCCGCCCACGCGGATCAGCGCGGCCGTCGCGTCCTGGTCGGGCAGCCCGGCCAGCGCGGCGCACAGGGCCTTGACGTCCGGGCCGGCAGGCGAGGCGGCCTCGATCGCCGCGGCGGAGCAGGACGAGGTGGGGTGCGCGGAGGCCGTTCCGGCCAGCGGTAACGCGGTGAGCGCGAGGGCGAGCGCGGAGGTGAGCAGGGCGGGAAGCGGACGTACGGGCATCGGCTGCTCCTGAGGTCGACGGGATGTCCGTGATCATCGTCGCGGCGGTACGGCCCGACCGGATCGTCGGTGAGGAGGGGCTCGGACCCTGGCAGGTCCCGGAGCAAGTGCCGTGCGGGGCAAGGGTGTTGTAAGGGATGGCCCTTACGGGCCCGGTGCCGAAAAAGTGTTATCGCCGTGCCCTTCACCGCGTCTCCACTGGCGTCCCCCCGTCCCCCCATGCCCGGGAGCCGCCCCATGCCTCGCCCGTACCGGAACCGGAATGTGATCTCCGACATAGCCAACAGTGCAGGTCAGGCTGAGAAGGTGCGTGCGGGCAGCAAGTGACCCGGGAGAGGACGTACGTGGGCGAGGCAGCCGGCCGGCAGTGGCGCGCCACCATCGCGGCGGCGCAGGCCGGTGACCGGCAGGCGCTGGACGAGCTGGTCGAGGGCTGGCTGCCGCTGGTCTACAACGTGGTCGGACGCGCCCTGAACGGCCATGCCGACGTCGACGACGTCGTCCAGGAGACGATGCTGCGCGCCGTCGACAACCTCGGCTCGCTGCGGGACCCGGACAGCTTCCGCTCCTGGCTCGTCGCCATCGCCATGCGGCAGATCCGCGACCGGGCCCGCCGCAAGCAGCCCGTCCACCTCGACGAGTCCGCCGCGCACGAGGCCACCGACTTCGCCGAACTCACCGTGCTGCGGCTCCAGTTGGAGGGGCAGCGGCGCGAGGTCGCGGAGGCGGTGCGCTGGCTGGACGACGAGGACCGGCAACTGCTGTCACTGTGGTGGCTGGAGGTCGCGGGCGAGCTGACCCGGCGCGAGCTGGCCGCCGCGGCCGGGATCAGCCGGCAGCACGCCGCGGTCCGCGTCCAGCGGGTGAAGGAGCGGCTGGAGACCGCGCGCGGCATCGTGCGGGCGCTCGAGGGCGCCTGCCCCGACCTGCGCGAGCTGACCGCCCGCTGGGACGGCCGCCCCGACTCGGTCTGGCGCAAGCGGCTGGCCCGGCACATCAGGGGCTGCGGCTACTGCGGCGACACCCGCGAGGCCGTCGTACCGGCGGAGCGGCTCCTCGTCGGCATCGCGCTCGTCCCGATCCCGGTCGGCTTCACCCTCTCCCTGGCCTTCGGCGGCAAGACGGCGGTCGCGGCGACGGCCACGGCGACCTCCGTCGGCTGGTCCGCCAAGGTCATGGCCGCGATCACCCAGCCCGCCGTCGCCGTGACGGCCGGCGCGACCTTCGTCGCCGGTGGTGCCTACGTCGTCACCCAGACCCCCGACGCCCCGCCCCCGCGCACCGCCCCCACCACCTCGAGCACGGCCCGCCCGCCGTCACCCACCACCCCACCCGTGACGCCGACGGCCACCCCCTCACCGTCACAGACGCGCAAGGTCGAGCTGTACGGCACGGTCGTCGACGCCGTCGACCGGGCCCCGGACCCGAACGCCCGGCCCGCGGACCTCCCGCGCCGCCCCGAGTCCGGCATCACCAGCACCGGAGGCCGGCAGGCCGTGCTGCAGCACCGCGGCGACGGCGTCACGCTCAGCGGTCAGGGCTACGTCCTCGTGCGCTGGCAGATCGCCCCGCACGACCGGCCCGGCGGGCTGGCCATGCCGACCTGGACCGGGCTGAAGGGAAAGATCTTCCACGTCGCCTCCGGCGGCGGCCGCCGTATGGACGACGTCACCGGGCAGACGTCCGACGGCGGCGACGTCACCGGCATGGGCGGCCCGGACACCGGCTACACCGTCCTGCCCGAAGGCACCCAGCAGATGTGGCAGAACGAGTACTTCTACGTCGACGGCAGCGTCACCCTCAACGTCAACGAGCGCGGCGCCTCCTACGGCCTGACCGTCTTCCCGACGGACTGGGAAGCGGTCACCAAGGACATCACGACCGGCCCTGACCAGGGCACCATCCGCTACGGCCTGGTCCGCGACAACGGCAAGGACACCGCGCCGGTGCCGCAGTACGTCACCCGCGCGACGCCGGCCGATCCGGCGACGGTGCCTCAACGCTCCCGCGTGTGACCGCCGTCGCGCAGGGCCAGCAGGACATCGAGGCGGTTGGTCGTGATCGAGTCGACGCCGAGGTCCAGCAGCCGGCGCATGGAGCGGCGGGTGTCCGGGGTCCAGACCGACAGCAGATGGCCGCCGCGGTGAACGCGTTCGGCGAGGGCGCGGTCGACCAGGCCGAAGCGGTAGTTGAGCCAGCGCGGGCGCACCACGTCCAGCAGCGCGGGCCGCGGCGGCGCCAGCGTCGTCCAGGTCAGGGCGATCTCGGCGGCCGGGTCGGCGGCGCGCACGGCGAGCATGGCGGGGGCGCCCGCGCAGTAGTACACGCGGTCCGCGGCCCCGCACTCGCGCACGACGTCCACGATCCGGCGTGCCGTGCGCACATCGGGCGTGCCGGGCAGGTCGAGCATCACCCGGCTCCCGTCGCACGCGGACAGCGCCTCCTGCAGCGTCGGCACCTCGCCCGCCGTCAGCCCCCGCACCTCGGCCGCCGACAGCGCCAGCAGCGGCCGGTCCTGCTCCCACAGCCGCTTCAGCGTGCCGTCGTGCAGCAGCACCGGCACGCCGTCCTTGGTGAGCCGTACGTCGATCTCCACCGCGTCCGCGCCGAGCCGGAGCGCGGAGAGCAGGGAGTCGAGCGTGTTCTCGCGGACGCGGTAGGGGTCGCCGCGGTGGGCGACTGCGGTCACGTTCTGCATGAGGACATTGTGGTGGGCGCGGGGGCCGTCACGAGGGAGGGGCGGCGGGGGGCTCAGGGGACGAGCCAGCCGGCGGTGTACGTGTCGATCTCGGCCGCGATCCGGGCCTTGCCCGCCTCGTCCAGGAGGGACGCGGCCACGGCGTTCTTGGCGAGGTCGGCCAGGCCCCGCTCGTCGAGGTCGAGGAGGCGGGCGGCGACGGCGTACTCGTTGTTCAGGTCGGTGCCGAACATCGGCGGGTCGTCGGAGTTGATGGTGACGACGACCCCCGCCTTCACGAACTCCTTGATCGGGTGCTCGTCGATCGTGCGGACCGCGCGGGTGGCGATGTTGGAGGTCGGGCAGACCTCCAGCGGGATCCGGTGCTCGGCGAGGTGCGCCAGCAGCTTCGGGTCCCGCGCCGAGCTGGTGCCGTGCCCGATGCGCTCGGCGCGCAGGTCGGTCAGGGCGTCCCAGACCGTCTCGGGTCCCGTGGTCTCGCCGGCGTGCGGCACGGAGTGCAGTCCGGCGGCGATGGCCCGGTCGAAGAACGGCTTGAACTGGGGCCTCGGTACGCCGATCTCGGGCCCGCCGAGCCCGAAGGAGACCAGCCCCTCCGGCCGGACCCGGTCGTCGGTCGCCAGCCGCGCCGTCTCCTCGGCGGCCTGAAGCCCCGCCTCGCCGGGTATGTCGAAGCACCAGCGCAGCACGGTCCCGAACTCGGCCTCGGCCGCCTTGCGGGCGTCCTCGATCGCCGCCATGAAGGCGAGTTCGTCGATGCCGCGGCGGGTGGAGGAGAACGGGGTGATGGTCAGCTCGGCGTAGCGGACCTGCTGCCGGGCCAGATCGCGGGCCACCTCGTACGTCAGCAGCCGTACGTCCTCCGGGGTGCGGATCAGATCCACGACGGACAGGTACACCTCGATGAAGTGGGCGAAGTCCGTGAACGTGAAGTAGTCCGCCAGCGCCTCCGGGTCGGTGGGGACCTTGGAGTCGGGGTGGCGGGCGGCGAGTTCCGCGACGATGCGGGGGGAGGCGGAGCCGACGTGGTGGACGTGCAGTTCGGACTTGGGCAGTCCGGCGATGAAGGCGTGCAGATCGCGCGGGGCGCGTGCGTCGGCGAGACGGTCGGTCAAGGTCCCTCCCCGGGAACGGCGTCCGCGGCGCGGCCGGGCGGGCCGGGTGGCGGGACGCGGGTGATCGGCTGATCGGTGACTCGGGATCATCGTAGGCCGGGGCCGTACTGGTGATGGCCGGGCCGTAGCATGACGGCACGTACGACAGAGGGGGTTCCGCGCATGTCCGACGACGCGCAGGCGCCGGGGGCGCCGGAAGCGGGGGAGGTGGCGGACGGGGGGTTGGCTTCGCGGGGTGAGGCGGGGGCCTCGCTGGAGAAGGGGATGTCCCTGGAGAAGCGGGGTGTGGTGGAGCCGGGGGTGGAGCCGGAGCCGGGGCGTGGTGGTGCGGGGTCGGGGTACGGCCGCGGGGCCGGGGGTGCCGGGGGTGCCGGGTACACCCTTGCCTCCAATGCGTCCGATGCCTCCAGCGCGTCCGATGCCTTCAACGAACCGTCGGCCGCTTGGCCCGCGCCGTCCGTGCACGATCAGCAGACGGTCACCTCGATGCCCTCTTCGGGTGTGCCCTCCTCGGGTGTGCCCTCCGAGCCGAGGGATGCCGTGCCGGCGCCGTCGCCGTGGGCGACCCCGTCCGCGGGGCCGCACCCCGGGATGCCCTCGGCCGACCCCTTCGCGCCGCCGGGGCCCACGTCTCCTGCGCCGCCCAACCCCTTCGCGGCGCCGCCCGCGTCCGTCCCCTACCCCGCGCAGGGCGAGCCCGTCCCGCCGCCGCCCATCGCGCCCGACGGGCCCGGGCAGGTGCCGTACGGCTATCCGGGCGGCCTTGGGCACGGTCACGGTTACCCGTCTCCTGGGCCGGGCGGCCTTGGGCACGGTCACGGCTTCCCGCCTGCCGGCCCGGGCGGTCTTGGGCACGGTCATGGCTACCCGTCTCCTGGCCCGGGCGGGCCCGGCTACTACGGCTGGCCCGGGATGCAGCCCCTGCCCGGCAACGGGATGGGTACGGCCGGGCTTGTGCTCGGGATCATCTCGGCGGTGGTCTTCTGTCTGTGGCCGGTGGCGATCATCGTGGGCGGGCTGGGGCTGATCTTCGGGGCGATCGGTCGTGCCAAGGCCCGGCGGGGTGAGGCGACGAACCCCGGTCAGGCGCTGGCCGGGATGATCTGCGGGGCGGCGGGTGTGGTGCTGGGGCTGGGGATGCTGGCGCTGGTGATCGCGACGTCGTAGTAGCGCCGGGGAGTTTCTCGCCCCCGCCGCCCCTACCCGTCCCATCCTCCAGGGGCGCTGCCCCTTCAACCCCGGCCGCCTCTGGGGCTGCGCCCCCAGACCCCCGCTTCGGCCCTGAACGGGCCTCGTCCTCAAACGCCGGACGGGCTGGAGAGCGCTGGCCGGCGCTGGAGAGTGGGCCCCTGTCGGGCGGGTGGGGGCTTGGGACGGCGTGGCTATGTCCTCAAACGCCGGACGGGCTGAGAAGCACCGCCCCTACCCCCGCAACCTCCCCCGCGCCACCATCAACGCGAACCCCAGCAAATTCGGCCCCCGCCACCGCTCCGGATCCGCGGCGCCCTCGTCCCCCGCCGCCAGTCCGATCCCCCACACCCGGTCCACCGGGCTCGCCTCCACCAGGACCCGCTCCCCGGTGGCCAGCAGGAAGTCCCGTAGGTCGGGGTGCGCGGAGAACTTGTGTATCGAGCCCTCGACGACGATTCGGAAGCGTTCCCGCTCCCAGGTCGCGTCGTCGAAACCCCGTACCAGTCGGCCGGCCTTCTTCGCCTGCGACGGATGCGCCGCGCAGAGCACCCGCCGCTCCGCCTCCCCGTCGCCGAACAGTCGTGCCTTCTCGGCCATCATCCAGTGCTCGGCGGTCGCGTAGGACACCCCGCTCACCTCGAAGGGGGACGGCCACCACTGGCTCAGGCAGCTCGGTCCGACCCTGCCGTCGGGCAGTGGGCGGTGGCCCCAGAAGTGGAGGTACTTGACCCTTGCCCCCGCGCGGACCTCCTGGATCAGGACGTCCCAAGAATCGATCTTCGTCATGTGGCCGAGTCTGGCACGCACCACCGACAACCCGTCCTCGGTTTCCCAGGCCCACTCGACACCTGGCCGACAGATTCCGTCGCGTAATCAAAAAGGCAACAACGGAATCACTTGTTGGAGTCCATCTGCTCTGCCAGGATCGGCAGTCAAATCGAGCCTGAGCCACGCCGGCCCCATCATGGGGCACGGAGGGAGCGACATGCACAACCCGGGCACCGCCACCCCGGAACGATTCCCGGCCCAGGACCGCTTCGCGGACGGCGCGCAGTACATCGCGGGCCGGCCGGCGAAGGGGACCTCGGGGCGTACCCACGCCGTCGTCGACCCTGCCACGGGCGAGGAGGTGTACACGTACGACCTGGCCGGTGCCGACGACGTCGACGCCGCGGTCGCCGCGGCGCGCGAGGCGTTCCCGGCCTGGGCCGCCGCCACCCCCGGCGAGCGTTCCGACGCGCTGCACCGCTTCGCCGCCGTGCTCGCCGAGCGCGCCGAGGAGTTCGCCCGCGCCGAATCGCTGCAGTGTGGGAAGCCGCTCAAGCTGACCCGTGAGTTCGACGTTCCGGGGACCATCGACAACACCTCCTTCTTCGCCGGCGCGGCAAGGCAACTGCAGGGGCAGTCCGCCGGTGAGTACTCCGGGGACCACACCTCGTACGTGCGCCGCGAGCCCATCGGTGTCGTCGGGTCCGTCGCGCCTTGGAACTACCCCCTCCAGATGGCCGCCTGGAAGATCCTCCCGGCCATCGCCGCGGGCAACACCATCGTGCTCAAGCCCGCCGAGCTCACCCCGCTCACCTCGCTGCTGTTCGCCCAGGCCGCCACCGACGCCGGGATCCCGGACGGCGTCGTCAACATCGTCACGGGGACGGGCAAGGAGGCCGGTGAGCATCTCGTCGGGCATCCCGACGTCGCCATGACCTCCTTCACCGGCTCCACCGCCGTCGGCAGGCGCGTCGCCGAGATCGCCACCGGCACGGTGAAGAGGATCCACCTTGAACTGGGCGGCAAGGCGCCCTTCGTCGTCTTCGACGACGCCGACCTCGAGGCCGCCGCCCACGGCGCCGTCGCGGGCTCGCTCATCAACACCGGGCAGGACTGCACGGCCGCCACGCGCGCGTACGTACAGCGACCGCTGTATGAGGCGTTCGTGGAGCGGACCGCCGCTCTCATGGAGAGTGTCCGGCTCGGTGACCCCTTCGCCCCGGGGACCGACCTCGGGCCGCTGATCTCCCACGTCCAGCGCGACCGGGTCGCCGGGTTCGTCGAGCGTGCGCGCCTGACGAGCGCACGCGTGGTGACCGGCGGCGAGGCTCCCCAGGGCGAGCTCGGGAACGGCGCCTACTACCGGCCCACCCTGATCGCCGATGCCGCCCAGGACAGCGAGATCGTCCAGTCCGAGATCTTCGGGCCGGTGCTGGTCGTGCTCCCGTTCGACAGCGACGACGACGGGATCCGGCTGGCCAACGACACCCCGTACGGGCTCGCCGCCTCCGCCTGGAGCCGGGACGTCTACCGGGCGAACCGTGCCACGCGCGAGATCAAGGCGGGCTGCGTGTGGGTCAACGACCACATTCCGATCATCAGTGAGATGCCGCACGGCGGCTACAAGGCCTCCGGCTTCGGCAAGGACATGTCCGCGTACTCCTTCGAGGAGTACACCCAGATCAAGCACGTCATGTTCGACAACACCGCGGTGGCCGCGAAGGACTGGCACCGCACCGTCTTCGGGGACCGATAGGCCAGATAGGCCAGATAGGCACCAGATCAGCAGGAACCACCGGGCGCCCGACCCTCGCCCGGCCGTTCCCTCCTCCGAAAGGGCACCACGCGCATGGAGCAGTACGAGCCCGACCGCCTGTCCCCGGCCCAAGTGGCCGCCATGCGGCGCAGCCTGCGCAACGGCCGGGCCGCCATGACCCGCCGTTCCCTGCTGCGCGCCTCCGCGGGCGGCGCGCTCGCGGTGGGCGGCCTCGGCACGCTCGGCGCCTGCGGGATCCCCGCGGCCGGCAAGACCGAGGGCGGCACGTCCGCCGAGGACCACTCGGCCGAGGAGAAGGTCGTCAACTTCTCCAACTGGACCGAGTACATGGACGTCGACGACAGCGGCAAGCGCCATCCGACGCTGGAGCAGTTCACGCAGCGGACCGGCATCAAGGTCAAGTACACCGAGGACATCAACGACAACAACGAGTTCTTCGGGAAGATCAAGCCCCAGCTCGCGGCCGGGCAGGACACCGGACGCGACATCGTCGTCCTGACGGACTGGCTGGCGGGACGGCTGATCCGGCTCGGGTGGGTCCAGAAACTGGACCCGTCCAACCTGCCGCACGCCTTCGCCAACCTGTCCCCGCAGTTCCGCGACCCCGACTGGGACCCGGGACGGGCGTACTCCTACCCCTGGCAGGGCATCTCGACCGTCATCGCCTACAACAAGAAGGCGCTCGACGGCGTCGAGGTGAGGACGCTGTCCGATCTGCTCGACAACCCCAGGCTCAAGGGCCGGGTCGGGCTGCTCACCGAGATGCGCGACACCATCGGGATGACGCTGCTCGACATGGACAAGGACCCCGCGAAGTTCACGGACGACGACTACGACGCCGCCGTCGCCCGCCTCCAGAAGGCCGTCGACAACAAGCAGATCCGCCGCTTCACCGGCAACGACTACACCTCCGACCTCACCAGCGGCGACTTCGCGGCCTGTCTGGCCTGGGCCGGTGACGTCGTACAGCTCAAGGCCGACAGCCCGGACATCGACTTCCTGATCCCGGACAGCGGCTACATGACGTCCAGCGACAGCCTGCTCATCCCCAACAAGGCCCGTCACAAGACGAACGCCGAGCGGCTCATCGACTACTACTACGAGCCGAAGGTCGCCGCCGAGCTCGCCGCCTACATCAACTACGTCTGTCCCGTGGACGGCGTGAAGGAAGAGCTCGCGAAGATCGACGAGGACGCGGCGAACAACCCGCTGATCCTCCCCGACAAGGCCATGCAGGCCGCCTCCCGCGCCTTCCGCTCCCTGAGCTCGAAGGAAGAGACGGCCTACGAAGAGAAGTTCGCGAAGCTCACAGGGGCGTGACCACCATGACGAACGACACCAGCGGCGACGTCCGCCTCTCCGGCATCAGCAAGACCTACGGCTCCTTCACCGCCGTCCACCCGCTCGACCTGACCGTCCCCCAGGGCTCCTTCTTCGCCCTGCTCGGCGCCTCCGGCTGCGGCAAGACCACCACCCTGCGGATGATCGCGGGACTTGAGGAGCCCACCTCCGGCACCGTCCACCTCGGTGAGCAGGACGTGACCGCGCTCCCGCCGTACAAGCGGCCGGTGAACACGGTCTTCCAGTCCTACGCCCTCTTCCCGCACCTCGACATCTTCGAGAACGTCGCCTTCGGCCTGCGCCGCCGCGGCATCAAGTCGGTGAAGAAGCAGGTCGAGGACATGCTCGACCTCGTCCAGCTCGGCGAGCAGGCCCGCAAGAAACCGCACCAGCTGTCGGGTGGCCAGCAGCAGCGGGTGGCCGTCGCCCGCGCGCTCATCAACCACCCCAAGGTGCTGCTCCTGGACGAGCCCCTCGGCGCCCTCGACCTCAAGCTGCGCCGCCAGATGCAGCTCGAGCTCAAGCGCATCCAGACCGAGGTCGGCATCACCTTCGTCCACGTCACGCACGACCAGGAGGAGGCCATGACGATGGCCGACACGGTCGCCGTGATGAACGCCGGCCGCGTCGAGCAGCTCGGCTCCCCGACCGACCTCTACGAGAACCCGCGCACGACGTTCGTCGCCAACTTCCTCGGCACCTCCAACTTCATCGAGGCCGAGGTCGACTCCACCAGCGGCGACGACATCGTGCTGAAGGCGGGCGGCGGCAAGCTCGTACTGCCCGGGTCGCGGTGCGGCGCGCCCACGACGACCGGCGGCAAGGTCCTGGTCGGCGTACGCCCCGAGAAGATCTCCCTCACGCACGCCGACGAGGCCGGGGAGATCCCCGAGGGCCGCAACCGCATCACCGGCAAGATCGCGGACTCCTCCTTCATCGGCGTGTCCACGCAGTACGTCGTCGACAGCCCCGTCTGCCCCGAGTTCGAGGTCTACGCCCAGAACATCGACCGCGACCCCCGGCTCGTGCCCGGCGCGGACGTCGTCCTGCACTGGAACCCGGGCCACACCTTCGGCCTGGACGCGGCCCAGGACATCGACGCGGGCACCGAGGAAGAGGCGGCGGTCTGATGGCGACACTCACCGAGGCGCCACCGCCGCTGTCCCCGGCGGCCGGCGAGAAGAAGCCGCCGCGCAAGAGAGGCCGCTGGACGCCGTACTGGCTCCTGCTCCCCGGCATCCTCTGGCTGCTGGTCTTCTTCGCGATGCCGATGGTCTACCAGGCCTCCACGTCCGTGCAGACGGGCTCCCTGGAGGAGGGCTACGAGGTCACCTGGCACTTCGCGACCTACTGGGACGCGCTGTCCGAGTACTACCCGCAGTTCCTGCGCTCGGTGCTCTACGCCGGCTCGGCGACGGTCCTGTGCCTGATCCTCGGCTATCCGCTGGCGTATCTGATCGCCTTCCGCGCCGGCCGCTGGCGGAACCTGATCATGATCCTGGTGATCGCCCCGTTCTTCACCAGCTTCCTGATCCGCACCCTCGCCTGGAAGACGATCCTCGCGGACGGCGGCCCCGTCGTCGGCGCCCTGAACACACTGCACGTCCTGGACGTCACGAGCTGGCTCGGCATGACTCAGGGCGACCGTGTGCTGGCCACGCCGCTCGCGGTGGTGTGCGGTCTGACGTACAACTTCCTGCCGTTCATGGTGCTGCCGCTCTACACCTCGCTGGAGCGCATCGACCCACGGCTGCACGAGGCGGCCGGCGACCTGTACGCCAAGCCGGTCACCACCTTCCGGAGGGTCACCTTCCCGCTGTCGATGCCGGGCGTCGTCTCCGGCACCCTGCTGACCTTCATCCCGGCGGCCGGTGACTATGTCAACGCCGACCTGCTCGGCTCCACCGACACCCGCATGGTCGGAAACGTCATCCAGACGCAGTTCCTGCGCATTTTGGACTATCCGACGGCCGCGGCGCTCTCCTTCATTCTCATGGCCGCCATCCTCGTCATGGTGACGCTCTACATCCGCAGGGCCGGCACGGAGGATCTGGTTTAAATGACCGTCGTCAACTGGCTCAAGCGCAATCTCGTCGTCATCGCGGGACTGCTGACGCTCGCCTATCTGCTCCTGCCGAACGTCGTCGTGACGATCTTCTCCTTCAACAAACCGAAGGGGCGCTTCAACTACGCCTGGCAGGAGTTCTCCACGGACGCCTGGAAGGACCCCTGCGGGGTCTCCGGACTGTGCGACTCGCTGGCGGTCAGCCTCCAGATCGCGTTCTGGGCGACGCTGGGCGCCACGCTGCTCGGCACGCTCATCGCCTTCGCGCTGGTCCGCTACCGCTTCCGCGCCCGCGGCGCCATCAACTCGCTGATCTTCCTGCCGATGGCGATGCCCGAGGTCGTCATGGCCGCCTCGCTGCTCACCCTGTTCCTCAACATGGGCGCCCAGCTGGGCTTCTGGACGATCCTGATCGCCCACATCATGTTCTGCCTCAGCTTCGTCGTGGTCGCCGTCAAGGCGCGCGTGATGTCGATGGACCCGAGGCTGGAGCAGGCCGCGCAGGACCTGTACGCCGGACCGTTCCAGACGTTCGTCCGGGTCACCCTGCCGATCGCCGCCCCCGGTATCGCGGCGGGCGCGCTGCTCGCCTTCGCGCTCTCCTTCGACGATTTCATCATCACCAATTTCAACGCGGGCTCCACCGTCACCTTCCCGATGTTCGTCTGGGGATCGGCGCAGCGCGGAACGCCCGTTCAGATCAATGTCATCGGTACGGCCATGTTCGTGGTCGCCGTCCTGTTCGTCCTGACCTCGATGATCATCAGTAATCGCCGGAACAAGCAGAAGGCATAAACCCGGTAGGGAGTTGAAATCATGGCCCCAGGCGCCATGACCCGTTGGACGAAGTCGCTTTCCGATGCCCAGCCGGTCCCGTACTGGCTGGACGACCCCGGCCGCCCCCGCCCCGAGCCCGCCCTCACCACCGCCGAGACCTGCGATCTGCTGGTCGTCGGCGGCGGATACAGCGGACTGTGGACCGCGCTCCTCGCCAAGGAGCGCGACCCGCAGCGGGACGTGGTGCTGCTCGAAGGCCGCGAGGTGGGCTGGGCCGCCTCCGGCCGCAACGGCGGCTTCTGCGCCGCCTCCCTCACCCACGGGCTGTCCAACGGGCTCGCCCGCTGGCCCGACGAGATCCACAAGCTTCAGGAGCTGGGCGCCCGCAACCTCGACGAGATCGAGAAGGCGGTCGCCCGCTACTCGCTGGACTGCGACTTCGAGCGCACCGGCGAGATCGACGTCGCGACCGAGGCCTACCAGGCGCGGGAGCTGCGGGACTGGCACGAGGAGCTCGAACGCCAGGGTCTGGCCGACGGCGTGGAGTTCCTGGACGCCGACGCGGTACGGCGACAAGTCGACTCACCGACATTCCAGGCGGGCCTGTACGACCACCGGGGCGTCGCCATGCTCAACCCCGCCAAGCTGGTCTGGGGGCTGAAGCGGGCGTGCCTCGACCTCGGCGTCCGCATCCACGAGTACACCCCCGCCCTCACCCTGAAGCCGTACGGCGCCGGCATGGCCGTACGCACCCCCTACGGCCAGGTCCGCGCCCGCAAGGTCGCCCTCGGCACCAACATCTTCCCCAGCCTGGTCAAGCGCGTCCGCGCCTACACCGTCCCGGTCTACGACTACGCCCTGATGACCGAGCCGCTCAGCGCCGGGCAACTGGCCTCGATCGGCTGGCAGAACCGGCAGGGCCTGGGCGACTCGGCGAACCAGTTCCACTACTTCCGCCTCTCCGCCGACAACCGCGTCCTGTGGGGCGGCTACGACGCGATCTACCCGTACGGCGGCCGGGTGCGCGCCGAGTACGACGACCGCCCGCAGACGTACGCCAAGCTCGCCGGGCACTTCTTCACCTGCTTCCCGCAGTTGGAGGGCGTCCGCTTCACGCACGCCTGGGGCGGCGCGATCGACACCTGCTCGCGCTTCTCGGCGTTCTTCGGCACCGCCCACCAGGGCAATGTGGCGTACGCGGCCGGCTTCACGGGGCTCGGCGTCGGCGCGACCCGGTTCGGCGCCGACGTGATGCTGGATCTGCTGGCGGGGGAGCGCACGGAGCGCACACGGCTCGAGATGGTCCGCAGGAAGCCGCTGCCGTTCCCGCCCGAGCCCTTCGCCTGGACCGGCATCGCGCTCACCAAGTGGTCGCTGGCCCGCGCGGACGCGCACGGCGGGCGGCGCAATCTGTGGCTGCGGACGATGGACCGCCTGGGCCTCGGCTTCGACAGCTGACGGGCATGGACTGAATGTGACCCAGCTCACTCAAAACTGGCGACGTCAACCTGCGTAATGCCGGCCGGGTGACCTCCCTCTCCCTCGTGACGCGACCAGCGTCCACGACAGACAGGGAGGTCACCGCCATGACAGGGGCGAAGACGGCGGTCGAGTGGCTGGCATCCGTTGCTCCGCATCCCGAGGCCTGCCGCTGGGAGTGGGAACGCAACCCCCTCGGGGTCGCGCTGCTGCCGGCCGGCAAGTCCTGGGACGTACTCATCCTGCCCGCCGCGCTCGGCTATCCGACCCTCGACGTCCTCACCCGCATCCTCGACCAACTCGGCCCGGTCCTGGTCGACTTCGGCGACTCGCGCATGGGCTTCTTCGTGCCGCCCGGCACGGCGGCCCGCTGGCTCGGCACCGGCATCCGCACGGCCGGGGCCGGCACCTGGATCGTCGTCCCGTACCCGGGCCGCGCCACCGGCGGCATCCGCTGGCTGGTCCCACCGGACGGCACCGGCACCCTCACCGACCCGGCCCTGCTCGAACTGGCCATGCACGAGGCGGCGGCGGGGCTCGCCGCGGAGGAGGATCGCTAGCCCGCGCGAACTCCTGACAAGGGAACTCTTGACAAGGGTGATTGGTCTGGACCAAGTTGTGGGCGGCTCCACCCTCCAAATCCCCCATGTCCGGAGGCACTTGTGGATCGCTACAGACCCCTCGCCCTCCTCGCCGCCGCGGCACTGACCCTGCCCGGCCTCACCACGCTCTCGTCGGCCGCCCGTGCGGCCGACGCGGACCTGGCCCTCCCCCAGCCTCGAACCGACTCGGCCGGGGGGACCCCCATCGGAGGCTTCGAGAACGGCCTGGACAACTGGACCTGCACGGCCGGCACGACGGTCAACTCACCCATACGCAGCGGAAGCTCGGCCCTCCAGGCAACCCCGTCCGGAAACGACAACGCCCGCTGCGCCCAGACGGTGACCGTGAGACCGGACTCCCAGTACACGCTGTCCGGCCACGTCCGCGGCGCCTACGTCCACCTCGGCGCGAGCGGCACCGGCACCACCGACGTCTCCACTTGGACCCAGTCGGCCCCCGCCTGGCAACAGCTCACGACGACCTTCCGCACCGGCCCCGCCACCACCCGCGTCACCATCTACACCCACGGCTGGTACGGCACCGGCGCCTATCACGCCGACGACATCACGCTGGTCGGCCCGGGCGGCGACACCGCCCAACCGCCCGCGGCGCCGACCGGCCTGAGGACGGGCGCGGTCACCGCGTCCACCGTCGCCCTGTCCTGGTCGGCGGTGCCCGGCGCGACGAGCTACGCGGTCTACCGCGACGGCGCCAAGGTCCGGACGGTGACCGGCACTTCGGCGACGGTCGGCGGCCTCTCGCCCGCCACGGCGTACGGCTTCCAGGTCGCCGCGGTGAACGAGGCGGGCGAGTCGGCGAGGTCGGCCACGGTGACGGCCACGACCACCCCGGCTCCGGACGGCGGCGGCACCGACCTCCCGGCCCACGCCCTGGTCGGCTACCTCCACGCGAGCTTCGCCAACGGCTCCGGCTACACCCGCCTCGCCGACGTCCCCGAAAGCTGGGACGTCATCGACCTGGCCTTCGGCGAACCCACCTCGGTCACCTCCGGCGACATCCGCTTCGAGCGCTGCCCGGTGACCGAGTGCCCGAACGTCGAGTCCGACGCCGACTTCAAGGCGGCGATCAAGGCCAAGCAGGCGGCCGGCAAGAAGGTGCTGATCTCCATCGGCGGCCAGAACGGCCAGGTGCAGCTCACGACCACGGCGGCCCGCGACACCTTCGTCACCTCGGTCTCGAAGATCATCGACGAGTACGGCCTCGACGGCCTGGACATCGACTTCGAGGGCCACTCGCTCTCCCTGAACGCCGACGACACCGACTTCAAGACCCCCAGGACCCCGGTGATCGTCAACCTCATCTCCGCCCTGAAGACCCTGAAGGCCCGCTACGGCGACGACTTCGTGCTGACCATGGCCCCCGAGACCTTCTTCGTCCAGCTCGGCCACCAGTACTACGGCCCCGGCCCGTGGGGCGGCCAGGACCCGAGGGCAGGGGCGTACCTCCCGGTCATCCACGCCCTGCGCGACGACCTGACGCTCCTGCACGTCCAGGACTACAACTCGGGCCCGATCATGGGCCTCGACAACCAGTACCACTCCATGGGCGGCGCCGACTTCCACATCGCCATGACCGACATGCTGCTCACCGGCTTCCCGGTCGCGGGCGACGCGGACAACGTCTTCCCGCCCCTGCGCCCCGACCAGATCGCGATCGGCATGCCGGCGTCGGCCAACGCGGGCAACGGTCACGTCCCGCCGGCCGAGGTCACCAAGACCCTCGACTGCCTGACGAAGAACACCGACTGCGGTTCGTACGCGACCCACGGCACCTGGCCGGCCCTGCGCGGGCTGATGACGTGGTCGATCAACTGGGACCGGTACGGAGGCTGGGAGTTCCAGCGGACGTTCGACGGCTACTTCGGCTGACGGCCGGGGCCGGCACCGAGGCCCCGCCTACTCCGCCGACGTCGCCTTCAACGCCAGCCACAGCTCCATGCGCACATCCGCGTCGTCCAGCGACCGCCCCAGGATCTCCTCCACCCGCCGCATCCGGTACCGCAACGTATGCCGGTGCACCCCCAGATCGGCGGCCGCCGCGTCCCACTGCCCGTGCCGCGACAGCCAGGCCCGCAGCGAGGCCACCAGGTCCCCCCGCCCGGTCGCGTCGTGCT
The DNA here is from genome assembly GCF_049974585.1 of Streptomyces sp. UG1. Taxonomy (NCBI): domain Bacteria; kingdom Bacillati; phylum Actinomycetota; class Actinomycetes; order Kitasatosporales; family Streptomycetaceae; genus Streptomyces; species Streptomyces sp. UG1. The sequence goes on from NZ_JBNGGG010000004.1 coordinate 288,906, forward strand.
CGTGCAGCGCCCGCAGCAGCCCGTCGGCGAACGCCTTCACCGCGTCGTCCGCGAGCAGCGGCAGCACGGACCCGGCGGCGAGCCGCTCGTGCTCCACGAAGACGCGCCCCCGCCGCCGCGCCACCGACAGCGCCTGCTCGGCCTGCTTGTAGGCCGCCGCGGCGGCGATGGGCCCGGCCGGTGCCGAGAGCCCGACGACCAGCTCGTCCTCGCCGGTGCCGGCGGCCTGTTCCGGTACGGTCCCCGCCCGCGCCGCCTCCAGCGCCGCCGCGTACTGCGCGCACGCCGACACCGCCGCGCCCTCGTCCGCCGCGAGCACCACCAGCCGCGCCGTCTCCCCCTCGCCCTCCGGCACCACCAGCACCGCCTCCCCGGCCCGGGCCGCCGCGGACTCGACGATCTCGGTGAGGGCGCCCAGGGGATCGCCGTTGGTGTCGGACACGGCGACCAGCGCGGCGGCGGTCGGCTTGGTGAGCGTCACCCGCGCTCCGGAGTCCACCACCCGCGCCGCCGACACCGACGCCGCCTCGGCGACGATCACCCGGAAGGGGGTGTCCAGCAGGTCGCCGTACAGATTCCCCGCCACTGCCCGCGCATGGTCGGGCTCCCCGGCGAGCAGCATGCGCAGCACCGCCGCGCCGACCCGCTGCTCGGCCGCCTGCAGCGAGCGCGAGCGCTCGGTCGTCAGGGTCAGCAGGGCGATCGCCGAGTGCACGGCATAGCGCTCCGCCGTGCCCAGCGCGGCCGCCGTGCCGACGGCCAGCGCCGCCCGGGGCCGGCGGCCCGTGCCCAGGGTGTGCAGCTCGACCCGGTCCTCGTTCTCCGGGCCGCCCACCACGGACGACGCCGGCGCGGGCCGCTCCCGCAGCCGCTCCACGTCCGCCGTGAGCCGCGCCGCCCGCCGCCCCGCCCACTCCGGCGCGGTCGCGACGACGGCACCGGAGGCGTCGTACAGCGCCGCCCAGCCGTCCACCTGCGCGGCCAGCGCGGTCAGCAGCCCCTCCGGGCCGTCGGTCAGCGCCTGCTTGGTCAGCTCCCGTTGGGCCGCGAAACCCGCCGTCACCGCCCGGTACTGTTCCGCCGCGATGGCCGCCGACACCGCTTTGCTGATGGCGAGGAAGGGGGTGCGGCGCGGCACCTCGAGCAGCGGCAGGCCCTCCTCCGCGGCCGCGTCGACCAGCGCCTTCGGGATGTCCTCGTAGTTGACCCCGACCGCGAAGCCGAGCCCGACCACGCCCGCGCCCGCCAGGCGCCGCACATAGCGCCGCATCGCCTCGGGGTTCTCCGCGTCCAGCTTCAGCGCGGTGATCAGCAGCAGCTCGCCGCCCTCCATATAGGGGACGGGGTCGGCCAGCTCGCTCGCGTGCGCCCAGCGGACGGGGACGTCCAGACGGTCCTCGCCCGCCCGCACGGTCAGCTTCAGCGCGGAGTGGTGGACGAGCGAGGCGAGGGTCGGGGGCATGAGACCTTCAGAGGGATGTGATCGTCGTGATCTTTTGGCCGCCGTGTATGAACGGCCTGTGACGATTCTGCCTCACCGTACGGTCACCCCGTCACTTCATCCGCGCAGATCCACCAGCAGCGGCGGCGCGTGCTCGCCCCGCACATCGGTGAGCGACAGCACCGCGTGCCCCGGCGGCACCCCGTGCGCCAACTCGGACGCCGACCACCGCTCCCGCTCGACCTGGCGGACCGTGACGGCTTCCGTGGTCACAGCCTTACCCGTCACCAGTTTGCGCAGGGCATGCATGGCGCGGGTCATCGGCTGATCGGCGAAGACGGTGTGCTGGGCGACGTCCTTGGTCTCCACCCACTCCGTGCCCCAGGCGTCGGCGAAGCGGCTGCCGTCCCAGGTGGTCACTCCGGACAGGGCCATCCGACAGCCGACGGCTCCGTACAACGGCCCGTGGAGCGCCTCAGGCACGTCGGACACCGTGCGCAGCGCGAGCACGACGCCGGCGTTCTGCGAGCGCAGCCGCCGAATCTGCCGTACCGACTCGGGAGTGACGGTGCCGGTGGCGTCGTCGAGCACCAAGCCGACGAAGTGGTCGCGTGATCCCTCCTGCACGACCCCGGCGAACTGGGCCAGCACCAGCCGGGCGATCAGGCGGGAGACCTCCTCGTGCCCCCGCTCAGGCAGGTCGATACGGACACGCAAGGGGTGATGGGCGACAGCGCGCAGCGAGAACGGGCGGTTCGTGTCACCGCCCGAGCCGAAGAAGTCGGCGAAGGCGGGCCGGTCCAGCAGGGCAAGCCGGTCGGCGAGCACCGGACCGAGGTCAGCGGGGGTGCCGGTCTGCCGGACGCGGGCCTCGAGTTCGCGGCGCATCGCCGTGTGCCGGTCGTCGGCCAGCCGCTCACGCAGGTCGGTGAGGCGCGCCGGGTTCCCTTCCAGCAGCTCGCGCAGGACGGGCAGGGCGGGGAAGCGGCCGTACGCAGTCCGGTAGGGGCCCAGAACCTGGGCGAGGGCCATGGCCGCGCGCTCGGCACCGACGGCGTCGATGTCCCCGGCCAGTGCCTCGGCCAGGAAGCCGGCCGCCACGTCGGGGTCCTCGGTGCCCGCGTACGGGTCGAGGTCGTGCACCGACGCGGGGTCGCCGATCCGCACGACGACGTCGTACGACGAGTCTGCCCCGATCGCCGTACCCGCGCCGCACACCACGACAACCGCGCAGTGGCCGGTGAGAGCCTGGAGCGCGAGAGACTCGGCCACCGGCGCGATCACGTGCCGGCTCTTGCCGGCCCCGGACGGCCCGACGACCAGGAGCGAGGTGCCCAGCGTCGCCGGCCCCAGGGCCGCGCCAACACCGCCGTAGGCCGGCGGAGTGCGCTCGGCGGCGGCCCACCGTCCGATGCGCACCTGCCCGGTGAGCACGTCGTGCCGGGCGGTGCGCCCGGGCAGGTCGCGGGCACCGGAGGGATGGGTGAACGCGGCGGCACCCTGGCGCAACACCGCATCTGCGAAGGCGGCCACTCGGCCCTGACCCCGAGCCCGGACCCAGCCGTGCTCGATACGGGCGCAGTCCACGTCGTTCATCCGCTCAGCGAGCACCTCGGCGGTGAGCACGTCCGCAATCTCGTGCTGCCCGGCCTCCCGCAGCTCGGGCCAGCGGGCACGGGGCTGTTCGGCGACGGGCGCCCGGTCCTGCGCGGCACGGCCACGGGCAGCGAGCCAGGTCCGTGCCAGGGACCACCAGCCACCGAGTCGGGCGAAGGGCCACAGGACGAGAGCGGTGATGAGGACGTGGAGGGCGGTGTCCCAGGGCGAGGTGTAGACCTCGTATCCACCGCTGATCAGCACGATGAGGGAGAACAACGGGCTCACGACGGGCAGGGGGTCCCAGCCGACGCCGGGGAAGGTGTCCGGGTAGACGAAGGCGAGGGTGATGAGGGCACCCAGCGCGGCGGACAGACCACGGGTCGGCTGAGGTTTGCGGCCCACAAGGTGATGGACGACGGTGGGCCAGCTCCCCAGCCGGCCCACGGCGTAGACGAGTACGGCGAAGAACAGGCCGTTGTACACGTCCAGCGCCTCCACGCCCGGGTACTGGACTGCCTGGCCCTCCAACTCCTTGGGCCTGGCACGAGTGGCACCCCACCACCAGTCCTCCGGGGTGAACAGCCGCAGGATCGTGAACTGGTGCGGGATCGCTCCGCGCTGCCAGAATGACCACACCACAAGGGCTACGACCAGCGGAATCAGCATGCCGGCGACGGTTATCGGGCGGACCTGCTCGGTAGGCAACGCGGCCTTCGGCATCCGGTATCCGAAACGCCAGATGCCCGGCCTCGTCTCGGGCCGGGGCTCGTTGAACCAGTCGGCAACCGCGCCGCCCGGAGCGTGTGCCGGCCGCGGCGGCACCGCGGGGGCCTCCGGGGGCACCGCCGGACGCGGCACAGGCGTCGCATGCGTGCCCCGCGCGTCCTGCGTCCCGTCGCTGTCCATCGCGCTTGCCCCCTGACCAGCCGGTCCATCCCTGCCATCCACCATCAGCGAGTCAATCTAACGCCCTCTCCTGGGGAGTTCACCGCTTACCCGGCCGGGTGTCTTCGTGAACGCCATGTCCACCACGGACAACATGCCCCGCCGACAGCGCCCACATGGAGCATGCCCACCCCCCGCTCCCGCCCCTAGCCTGCGAGAAAAGAACAAGACAAGCGTCCGCAAAACCCCCAGGAGCCCCCCATGAGCGACCTTCCTCAGGAGCGCCGCGTCGTCACCGCCATCCCCGGTCCGAAGTCGCAGGAGCTGCAGGCCCGCCGTACCGCCGCGGTCGCGCAGGGTGTGGGCTCCGTGCTGCCCGTGTTCACCGCGCGTGCCGGCGGCGGCATCATCGAGGACGTCGACGGCAACCGGCTCATCGACTTCGGCTCCGGCATCGCCGTGACGTCCGTCGGCGCCTCCGCCGAGGCCGTCGTACGCAACGCGACCGCGCAGCTCGCCGACTTTACTCACACCTGCTTCATGGTCACGCCGTACGAGGGCTACGTCGCCGTCGCCGAGGCGCTGGCCGAGCTGACGCCCGGTGACCACGCCAAGAAGTCGGCGCTGTTCAACTCCGGCGCCGAGGCCGTCGAGAACGCCGTCAAGATCGCCCGGTCGTACACCAAGCGGCAGGCCGTCGTCGTCTTCGACCACGGCTACCACGGCCGGACCAACCTGACCATGGCGCTGACCGCCAAGAACATGCCGTACAAGCACGGCTTCGGGCCGTTCGCGCCCGAGGTGTACCGGGTGCCGGTGGCGTACGGCTACCGCTGGCCGACCGGTCCGGAGAACGCCGGTCCGGAGGCCGCCGCGCAGGCCATCGACCAGATCAGCAAGCAGGTCGGCGCGGAGAACGTCGCCGCGATCGTCATCGAGCCGGTGCTCGGTGAGGGCGGGTTCATCGAGCCGGCCAAGGGCTTCCTTCCGGCGATCCGTCAGTTCGCCTCGGACAACGGCATCGTCTTCGTCGCGGACGAGATCCAGTCCGGCTTCTGCCGTACGGGGCAGTGGTTCGCGTGTGAGGACGAGGGCATCGTGCCCGACTTGATCACCACGGCCAAGGGCATCGCCGGTGGTCTGCCGCTCGCCGCCGTGACCGGTCGCGCCGAGATCATGGACGCCGCGCACGCGGGCGGCCTGGGCGGCACCTACGGCGGCAACCCGGTGGCCTGCGCCGGTGCGCTGGGGTCGATCGAGACCATGAAGGAGCTCGACCTCAACGCCAAGGCGAAGAACATCGAGGCGATCATGAAGGCCCGCCTCGCCGCCATGGCCGAGAAGTTCGACATCATCGGCGAGGTCCGCGGCCGCGGCGCCATGATCGCCATCGAGCTGGTCAAGGACCGCGCCACCAAGGAGCCCAACCCGGAGGCGACCGCCGCGCTCGCCAAGGCCTGCCACGCCGAGGGCCTGCTGGTCCTGACCTGTGGCACCTACGGCAACGTGCTGCGCTTCCTGCCCCCGCTGGTCATCGGCGAGGACCTGCTGAACGAGGGCCTCGACATCATCGAGCAGGCCTTCACCCGAATCTGAGGTTCCGCGGTTCCGGGGCTGGGGCGGCTACCGGCAGAGCGTGTGAAGAAGGTGTGCGAGGTGGATGGCAGGACGCGATTGCGTCTGTCGAACCCCATCGCCCTGTCGTAGGTTCTAACCAGATGAGAGATACACCCCGTCCAGAGGGGACTCTGGGCGACATCGGGCCGAGGCCTCCCCAGCTTCGACCTGGTCGTGCCCTCGCGCACACACCCGGAGCTTCCGGCTCCGGATCTCCTCACCGATCGGACAGTCGCCCGCCCCAAACCCCCCGGGGCGCGCGACCATCCGATCCGGACGGCCACCCCGGAACGACCCCCCCTGTTCCGGGGTGGCCGACCTCCCTCTCTCTCCTTCTCGGGCTTCCCGCCCTTCTCTTCACGCTCATCACCTGGCAGGTCGTGGCCGACGGCCCGCTGGCCGACCTCGACGAGGCGGCCGGCCGGGCCCTCATTCATCCCGGCCGTGTCTCCGAGTTCCTCGCCGATCTGGGCAATGTGCCGGTCGCCGTGCCCGCGCTGGCCGTCGCCCTGACGTACGTCACCTGGCGGCATCGCCGCATTGGTACACATCACTGGTGGTTGCCGGCCACCGCGGCCGCCGCCCTCATGGCCCTGGTCCCGGCGCTGATCGTCCCCCTCAAGGAACTCACCGACCGCCCCGGCACCCCGGTCGTGCCGCCCGCCACCGGCTACTACCCGTCCGGCCACACCGCCACGGCCGCCATCGCCTACGGCGCCGCGACGCTGCTCCTCCTTCCATGGCTGAGTTCAGCCCCCGCCCGCCGAGCGCTGCTCGCCGTCTGCGCCGCCGTCAATCTCGGCGTCGGCTTCGGGCTCGTGCGGCGCGGCTACCACTGGCCGTTGGACGTGGTGGGCAGCTGGTGTCTGTGCACGGTGCTGCTCGTCGGGCTGTGGCTCTTCCTCGGGCGGCGGGGGCCGAGGCGTCGGTCGTCGCCGTAGGCCGGGCGTTCCTCGGCGCGTGACCGTCCCCCGCGGTCCGATTCCGCCAATACGGCGTACCTCTCACCACCACCACTACACCCCGGACAAACGCCGCTCGGCCCGCCCCGCCCTACCGTGGACCACGACACACCAGGACACCCCCAAACGCGGAAGGGCCGGGACTCCATGACTTCCACCCACGCCTTCTGGCTCGCCGGTCGCCAGGTCAGCGGCGAGGACAGCTTCGATGTGACCTCCCCGTGGGACGGTCGGGTCGTCGGCACGGTGAGCGTGCCGAGCGACGCGCAGATCGAGGAGGCCGTGGCCGCCGCGTACGCCGTCCGGGACGAGTTCGCGGCGACCCCGGCGCATGTGCGGGCCGCCGCCCTCGACCGCGTCAGCAGGCGGCTCGCCGAGCGGACCGAGGAGATCGCCCGGCTGATCTCCGCCGAGAACGGCAAGCCCATGAAGTGGGCCCGCGGCGAGGTCGGCCGCGCCGTGTCCGTGTTCCGGTTCGCGGCCGAGGAGGCCCGTCGGTTCAACGGCGGCGAGGCCCAGCGGCTCGACACCGACCTCGGCGGCCAGGGGCGCCTCGCCCTCACCCGGCGGTTCCCGAAGGGTGTCGTGCTCGGCATCGCGCCCTTCAACTTCCCGCTCAACCTGTGCGCCCACAAGATCGCCCCGGCCATCGCCGCCGGCGTCCCGATCGTCCTCAAGCCCGCCCCGGCCACCCCGCTCTCCGGGCTCCTCATCGGTGAGCTGCTCGCCGAGAGCGAGCTTCCGGCCGGCTCCTGGAGCATCCTCCCGGTGCCCAACGACCGGATGCCCGCGCTGGTCCAGGACCCGCGGCTGCCCGTGATCTCCTTCACCGGCTCCGAGAAGGTCGGCTACGCGATCATGGACTCCGTGCCGCGCAAGCACTGCACCCTGGAGCTGGGCGGCAACGGCGCGGCGGTGGTGCTCGCCGACTTCGCCTCCGACGAGGACCTGGACCGGGCCGCCGCTCGCATCGCCACCTTCTCCAACTACCAGGGCGGCCAGTCCTGCATCTCCGTGCAGCGGGTGATCGCGGACGCGTCCGTCTACGACCGCCTCCTGCCGCGTATCGTCGCCGCCGTCGAGGCCCAGGTCACCGGCGACCCGAGCGACGACGCGACCGACGTCGGGCCGCTGGTCAGCGAGGACGCCGCCAAGCGCGTGGAGACGTGGGTGGACGAGGCGGTCGCCGCCGGGGCCACCCTTCTCGCGGGCGGCAAGCGCGACGGCGCCTCCTACGCGCCGACCGTCCTCACCGACGTACCGGCCGACGTCACGCTCGCCTGCGAGGAGGTCTTCGGGCCGGTCCTCACCGTGCAGAAGGCCGACGGGGAGGCCGCCGCCTTCGCCGCCGTCAACGACTCCAAGTACGGCCTCCAGGCGGGTGTGTTCACCCACGACCTGCAGGCCGCCTTCCGCACCCACCGGGCGCTGGAGGTCGGCGGTGTCGTCATCGGCGACGTTCCCTCCTACCGCGCCGACCAGATGCCGTACGGCGGCGCCAAGCAGTCCGGCGTCGGCCGTGAGGGTGTGAAGTTCGCGATGGACGACTACACCTACGAGCGGGTGATGGTCCTCACGGGCCTCGCTCTCTAGCCCCTCTGGTAAATGGGAACCATTTTCAGCTAGGCTGGGCTTCCTGAAGGGGCCCGGCACCGATGCCTTCCGGTGCCGGACCCCTTCCTTGTGCCGGCTTCCTCCGGACCCTCAACCGGAGAAGCCGACGTGCGCGAGCCGCAGCGGGCCGCGCAGCCTGAGATGGACGTCGCGGACGCCCTCGGCGAGCATCCCGGCGGTGACCGTCGTGTAGTCGTACGGTCCAGAGGTGGGCGCCTCCAGCGTCAGGGACGCGAGCACGGCACCCCCGTCCAACGACACGTCGACCACGCCCTCGCCCGCCACCGTCACGGACACCTCGCTGATGCCGTCCCCGAAGTCGCAGTCCCGGTAGACCAGTTCCCCCGGCCCGCCCTGGGCCGGCGTCACCGCGTCGCCCGACGTCTTCGTGCGGTCGACGAGCGCGATGCCGCGCTGGTCGTCGAAGCCGGCCGCCGCCAGGCCGCGCCGCAGGACCGGGCGCGGCGCGGCCGGCTCGCCGTCCAGGGTCACCGTCGTACGCAGCCGGACGTCCTCGCTGGAGGCGCCGGCCAGCAGCTCGTACGGGCCGGGCTCGCGGCGCCATCCGGCGCGGGAGACGTCCCAGAAGTCGAAGGCGGACAAGGGGACTTCGAAGGCCAGCTTCTTGCGCTCGCCGGGGGCCAGCGTCACCCGGCGGTGCGCCAGCAGCTCGCGGCGCGGGCGCGGCACCGCCGGGTCCACGGCGCGGCCGTAGAGCTGGGCGACCTCGTCGGCCGTCATGTCGCCGGTGTTGGTGACGGTGAAGGAGACGTGCAGGGAGCCGTCCGTGGTGCGGGTCTCCAGGTCGGCGTACGAGAACGTCGCGTACGACAGGCCGTGGCCGAACGGGAACAGCGGGGTGCCCTCGAAGTAGAGGTACGTCTGGCGGCTGCCGATCACGTCGTAGTCGAGGAGGTCGGGCAGGTCGGCGTCGTCGGCGTACCAGGTCTGCGGGAGGCGGCCGGCGGGGGAGACGTCGCCGGCCAGGACGCGGGCCAGGGCGGTGCCGGCCGCCTGGCCGCCGTGGGACGTCCACAGCAGCGCGGGCAGGGCCGCGTGATCGACGGCGTAGGGGTACGCCGAGATCAGGGTCAGCACCGTGTTCGGGTTGGCGGAGCAGGCCGCGCGCAGCAGGCGCTCCTGGTGGGCCGGCAGGGCCAGCGTCGTGCGGTCCTCGGTCTCGCGGCCGTTGATGTGCGGGTCGTTGCCCGCGACGACCAGGACCGCGTCCGCCTGCGAGGCGACGCGGGTCACTGCGTCCTCGCCGCGTTCGACGATGATCAGCTCGAAGATTTCCGGGTCCTCATCGGCAACCCGCACGCCGTCGGCGGCGACTGAGACGGGGTGACCCGTGACGATGTGCCTCAGGAGGTGTCCGTTCGCGTGCGGTTCCAGGCGGAAGGTCTCCTGCACGAACCAGCCGCCGGGCTGGTCGGCGGAGGCGCGGACGTAGCCGTCCTCGGCGACGGAGAGGTAGCGGCCGTCGGGTGCGCGCAGGGTCAGCACGCCCTCGCCCCAGTCGACGAGGGCGAGTTCGGTGCCCGCCGGGTCGGTCGTCAGCGGGGGGAGGTCGGTGCGGCCGGCCAGCAGCGCCGGGTCGAGGGCGCCCTCGGCGCCGCGCACCTCGTCGGCGGCGTCCGCCTCGGGGACGTGCAGGAAGGTTCCGGCCCGTGTCTTGAACAGAACGCGGTCCACGCCCTCCGCGAACTCCACGCGCTCGGCGCCGAACCGCTCGTACAGGCCGTCCAGCGGAGTCGAGCGGTGGATCAGGGTGCCGCTGTACCAGTCGAGCTTGCACTCGTCGGCGAGCAGGCCGACCACGGCGAGCCGGGTGTCCGGCGCGAGCGGCAGCAGGCCGGCGCTGTTCTTCAGCAGGACCACCGCCTGCTCGGCCGCCTCCCGGGCGAGGGCGCGGTGGGCCGGGGTGTCGAAGTCCCCGGTGGGCGCGTGCGGGTCGTACTCCGGGTCGAACTCGCCCAGGCGGAAGCGGACCGAGAGCTGGCGGCGCACCGCCGTGTCGATGTCCGACTCGGCCAGCAGCCCTTTGTCCAGGGCCCCGCGGACCCGCGCGGTGATCTTCGAGCCGTCGGTGCCGTGGTCGGTGAAGCTGTCGACGCCGGCCAGCAGCGCGGCGGCCGTCGCCTCCTCGTGGGTGTCGAAGTAGTGCTCGGAGTCGACCAGATTGGAGGGCGCGCCCGCGTCCGAGCAGACCAGCAGATCGTCGTCGGTCCAGGTGCGCAGATGCTCCTTCAGATACGGCGAGACGTGGTTGGGGCGGCCGTTGACCAGGTTGTACGCCGGCATCACCCCGGCCGTCGCGCCCGCCTCGACCGTCTCGCGGAAGGCGCGCAGGTCGTACTCGTGCAGAACGCGCGGGCGGACCGAGGACGAGGTGACATCGCGGCCCGTCTCGTTGTTGTGCGCCAGCCAGTGCTTGAGGACGGGCGCGGTGCGCCAGTACGTCGGATGCTCGCCGCGCAGGCCACGGGTGTACGCGGTGGCGATGGCCGAGGTGAGCTTCGGGTCCTCCGAGTAGCCCTCCTCGCCCCGGCCCCAGAGCGGATGGCGCAGGAGGTTGACGGTGGGGGACCAGATGTTCAGCCCCACGCGGTCGTCGCGGGCGCGCATCGCGCGGGTCTCCTTGGAGACGGCCTCGCCGACGCGTCGTACGAGATCCGTGTTCCAGGTCGCGCCGAGGCCGACCGCCTGGGGGAAGACGGTGGCCGGGCCCATCCAGGCGACACCGTGCAGGGCTTCCTGACCGGTGCGGAACGCCGCGATGCCGAGGCGCTCGACGGCGGGCGTGAACTGGTGCAGGAATGCGATCTTCTCGTCGAGGGTGAGCCGCGACAGCAGATCGTCGATGCGCTTCGCGAACGGCAGTCGCCGGTCGCGGAACGGCGGTGTGTGTGGCGTGGGTGCGGTCACGTGGGGATCCCCTTGCGATGCATCGGCTCGGAGCTTTCGAAGCGCTTCGATGCTCATTCGACCCAGGGGCGGGTGTCAAGAGATCAACGCCGTCAGCTCAAGCAGTGCATAAGAAAGGATCCCCTCTTACACCTCGGAGGAATCTTGGAAGCGACCCTTGTGTACCCATGGGTGTTCACTTAACCTCACTGCAACATCGAAGCGCTTCGACTGTAGATCTCCTCGCAGTGGTCGGAGGACGGCTTCAGAACAGCGAAGGGTTGACGCAATGACGCCGAACGCCGCCTCCGCCTCCTCCGGACCCAGCCGGAGAAGCTTCCTCGCCTCCACAGCGGTCGCCACCGCAGCAGTGGCGGGAGGGATGCCGCTGCTCGCCGCGTGCGGCGGGTCGGACAGCGGGTCGCGTGACGGTACGACCTCGGGCAAGGACGCGAAGAAGATCCTGCCGACATATGTGGCCAGCAATGTCGTGACGCCGGACATCCCGGCCAAGAACGGCTCCGCGCTCGGCTTCACCAGCAAGCTGGACCTCGCCACCCTGAAGACCTCGGTGCCCGAGAAGCTCGGCAAGGGCGGCAAGGTCACCATCATGTCGCCGTTCTGGGGATCGCCGCCCAAGCAGAACAACGCCTACTACACGGCGATGAACGACCTGATCGGCGTGGACGTCGTCTGGCAGAACCAGGACGGCAACACCTACGACCAGAAGCTCGGCGCGGTCCTCGCCTCCAGCGACGTCCCCGATGTGGTGGTCGTCCCCGGCTGGAACATGGGCGGCAAGATACCCAGCGCCATCATCAGCAAGTTCGCCGACCTCGGGCCCTACCTCTCCGGGGACGCGGTCAAGGAGTATCCGAACCTCGCCGCGATCCCCACGGATGCCTGGCAGCGCTCCATCTTCGGCGGCAAGCTGCGCGGCCTGCCGATGCCGGCGCCGTCCGCCCCCTCCATGGTGCCCCTGTACCGGCAGGACATCTTCGAGAAGGAAGGCTACGAAGTCCCCAAGTCCTGCGACGAGTTCATGGCCCTGGCCAAGGAGATCACCAACGCCAAGGCCAAGCGCTGGGCCTGCCTGGACATGAAGTGGACCGCCTTCCAGGCCTTCGGGGTGCTGTCGGGCGCCGAGAAGCCGCTCGGCTGGAACCTCGTCGACGGCAAGCTCGTCTACCGCGTCGAGACCGAGGAGTTCCTCGAGGCGCTGGAGTGGTCCCGCAAGCTCTTCGCCGCCGGGGTCGTCCACCCCGACTCCGGGTTGGGCAAGAACGCCCCTGACCCGGGCCCCAAGTTCGCTGCGGGCGAGTTCCTGATCTACCCCAACAACATCTCCCAGTGGTGGAGCCGCACCGCCGAACAGGCCGTCCAGAACCCGGACTTCAAGATCTGGGGCATGGACGTCTGGGGCCACGACGGCGGCAACCCCACCCTGTGGGCCGATCAGCCCGCCGGTATCTTCGCCTTCGTCAACAAGAAGGCCTCCGAGTCGGTCATCCGCGACGTGCTGGCCGTCGCCAACGTCACCGCGGCGCCGTACGGCACCAAGGAGTACATGATGACCAACTACGGCGTGGAGGGCACCCACTACACGGTCAAGGACGGTGTCCCCACCAAGACCGACCAGGGCAACATCGACGTGCTGAACGCGTACGTCATGGTGGCGAGCCCCGCCGCGACGCTCGCCCACCCCGACTTCCCCGAGGTCGCCAAGGGCCAGGTCGAGTGGCAGCAGCGGATGGGCGCCTTCGCCAAGAAGTCCTCCTTCTGGGGCATGCAGATCACCGAGCCCGGCCGGTACACCAACCTCTCCAACGACTTCGAGCAGCTCGAGGACGACATCGTCCGCGGCCGCAAGAAGATCAGTGACATGCAGCAGGCCGTCTCCGACTGGAAGAGCAAGGGCGGCGACAAGCTGCGCGACTGGTACCAGAAGATCCTCGACGAGAACGGCAGTGCGGCCAGCTGATCCGGGGTTCGAGGCAAGGAGAAGTCCGTGTCCCACAGCACGGTGCCTCGGAGCAGGGCCGAGGCCGACGACACGACGGCGAAGGTCCCGGTGGCGTCCGGCGGCGCCACCGGTTCCGGTGAGAAGCGACCGTCGGGAAAACTGAGTCTGCGGCTCAGGTTCCGACGCGACCGGCTGCTGCTGCTGATGACATTGCCGGCCCTCGTGCTGGTCCTGCTCTTCAACTACGTGCCGATCCTCGGCAACGTCGTCGCCTTCCAGGAGTACGACCCCTACATCAGCGACAACGGAGTCGTGTCCATCCTGAACAGCCCCTGGGTGGGTCTGGAGAACTTCCAGCGGATCTTCGAGGACTCCGCGTTCTGGCAGGCGGTCCAGAACACGCTGGTGCTGTTCTTCCTCCAGCTCGTGCTGTTCTTCCCGATCCCGATCCTGCTCGCGCTGCTCATCAACAGTGTGGTCAGGCCCCGGGTGCGGGCCATCGCGCAGGCCGTCCTCTACCTGCCGCACTTCTTCTCGTGGGTGCTGGTGATCGCGGTCTTCCAGCAACTGCTCGGCGGCGCCGGGCTGCTCTCGCAGCTCCTGCGCAGCCACGGGTACGACGGCCTCGACCTCATGACCGACCCGAACACCTTCAAGTTCCTGGTCACCGCGGAGACCGTGTGGAAGGACGCCGGGTGGGGGATCATCGTGTTCCTCGCCGCGCTGGCCTCGGTGAGCCCCGACCTGTACGAGGCCGCCGCGATGGACGGCGCCTCCCGCTGGCGCCGGATCTGGCATGTCACCCTGCCGGCGCTGCGGCCGGTGATCGCCCTGCTGCTGGTGCTGCGCGTCGGTGACGCCCTCACCGTCGGCTTCGAACAGATCCTGTTGCAACGAGACGCGGTGGGACCGGGCGCGGCGGAAGTGCTCGACACCTTCGTGTGGTGGAACGGCGTCCGCAACCAGGACTTCGGCTACGCGGCCGCCGCCGGACTCGTCAAGGGAGTCGTCAGCATCGGCCTCGTCCTGGCCGCGAACAAAGTGGCCCATCTCATGGGCGAGCAGGGGGTGTACAAGAAGTGACCGCCGTGATCGACAAACCCGTGCGCAAGCCCGGGCCCTGGGCCGCGCCGCCCAGGCCGGTGTGGGAGGAGGAGCCCAGCAAGGCCGGCCTCGCGAGCAAGGGGCTCGTCCTGGGCCTAGCCTGCCTCGCGATCCTGTTCCCGCTGTGGATCGTCATCGTCACCAGCCTCTCCACGCGCAAGACCATCGACGAGGCCGGCGGTCTGGTGATGGTGCCGAAGGACATCACCTTCATCGCCTATCAGGAGCTGCTCAGCGGGGGGCAGGTGACCCGGGCGGCGATCATCAGCGTGCTGGTCACGCTCGTCGGTACGGCGTTCTCCATGACCGTCTCCGTGCTGTGCGCGTACGGGCTGTCGCGGACCGGGTCGCTCGGGCATCGCTGGATCCTGATGACGCTGCTGGCCACGATGTTCTTCAGCGCTGGGCTGATTCCGACGTATCTGCTGGTGCAGACCCTCGGACTGACGGACACCTATCTGGCGCTGATCCTGCCGAGTGCGGTGAGTGTGTTCAACATCCTCGTGCTGCGCGGGTTCTTCCAAGGGATATCGCAGGAACTCATCGACAGTGCGCGCATCGACGGCGCCGGGGACTTCCGGATTCTCTGGCAGATCGTCATGCCGCTGTCGCGGGCCGTCATCGCGGTGATCACGCTGTTCTATGCGGTCGGGTACTGGAGTGCGTGGTTCAACGCCTCGCTGTATCTGAACGACCAGGACATGATGCCGCTGCAGAACGTGATGATCCAGCTGGTGCAGAAGCAGGAAGCGCCGGTGGGGTTGGGGCAGGCCATCAAGACGGGGCAATTGTCTGGGCTGGCCGTCCAGATGGCCGTGATGGTCATGGCTCTGCTGCCTGTCGCTGTCCTTTCTCCCTTCGTCCAGAAGCATTTCAAGAAGGGCATGCTCACCGGGGCTGTCAAGGGTTGATTGGCGGCTGCGAGTTCGTTGTGGCTGGTCGCGCCCAGGCGGCGGTAGCCGCAAATCGAAACAGCCCCGCGCCCCTTAGGTTCTCCACTCCCCTCTTGCAAATAGACGAGGTATGTCCATGCTCACGTCCCGACCCAGCAGACGCTCCGTTCTCGTCGGCACCGCTGCCGCCGCCGCACTCACCACCCTCCCGTCGCTCGCAGGGCACGCGTACGCCGCCGCCACCCCGGCCTACCGCTGGCGCACCGCCGTCATGGGCGGTACCGGTTTCGTCACCGGCATTCTGTTCCACCCCTC